>NZ_CADCTE010000073.1 GCF_902805515.1 uncultured Arthrobacter sp.
CGTACGAGCACAAGCCGTGGATCGACGTCATGTGGAAGCATCGGGTCCGGCTGAGCCTGTCAGGGTCACAACACAACTACGAACGGTCGTGTCCGGTGAACAACGACGACGAATGCGTCCGGGGCGGGATGACCGCATTCCAGGTGTCCACCGGGGGTATCGATCTCCGCCCCTTCACCAGCAGCCCGTCCTACATCGAGAAGCGGTTCAGCGACACCCACGGGTTCCTCCGGCTGACACTCCGGGACGACGGGTCCTTCGACTGGAAGTTCGTTCCAACCTCCGGGCCGAGCAGGGACTCGGGTACGCGTTCCGCACCATAAGAGACTGTCTCGGCGCCGACGTCGCCCGCCGACTCCGCTAGGCCCGTGCGGCGAAGGTGCCGCCGGTCGCCAGTCTCATCAGGTCGGTGTCGAAGGCGACCTCCGGAGCGGCCGTTGCGGGGCGGGCGCTCCCGGCGAAGGTGTGCTGGTACTGGCCCCAGGCGTCGTCGGTGATCGCGGACCTGATGCCGGTAGTGACCATTGCCGCAAGTTCCGTCGCCGCACGTTCGATCCGGGTGGTGAGCGCCCTGTCTCCCCAGTCCTCCGGTGCCGCGAAGAGCGAGGTGGGCGTGGTGAGCGTGCGCATGAACGCAAAGAGCGGCCGCAGCTGATCATCGATCACCAGTGCGTGCCGGGCACTGCCGCCGGTTGCCGCGAGGACCACGGGCACGGCGATGAGGAGATCGTTGTCGAGGATGTCCATGAAGGCCTTGAACAGCCCGCTGATGCCTGCCTTGTAGATTGGGGTCGTCGCGATGACGGCGGCCGCGGCGGCGAGCCTGTCGATGGCGGCCTGGAGGTCCTCGTCAGGGAAACCGGAAACGATCGCCTGGGCGATGTTGGCGGCGAGGGGGCGCAGCTCGATGATGCTGACCGCAGCCGGGATGCCCTGCCCTTTGAGGCGGTCCAGTGCTTTCTGGGCCAGGCGGTCGGCAAGCATCCGGGAGGAGGAGGTGTCGCTCATGCCTCCGCTGATGACCACGATGCTGCGGGTCGGCTCCGGGTCCGGGCGGGAGTTCTGGGAGGAGGTGGGGTTCACGAGGGGGTCCGTTCGGTGGTGGGCTTGTTCAGGAGGTCAGGATTGATCACTGCGGTGATCTGCCGGCAGAGGTCGCGAAGCTGTTCGAGCTGGGCGTGGCTGAGGGCGCTGGTCATTCTGGCAGCGACGGCCCGCGCGTGCTTCCGCCCCACCCGTCTTTGCGCTTCGGTTCCCGCGTCGGTTAGGAGAATGCGGGCTTCCCGCCGGTCCACGTGGTTCGGACGCTTTTCAACGAGCCCGCGCTCCTCAAGCCGCGTCACGAGTTTCGACATACCCGGCTGGGAGAGCAGGATCCTCCGGCCAAGGTCGCTGATTCCCAGTCCGCCGTCGGCCTTGGACAGGGTGAAGAGGACGTCGTACTCCCGGTTTGAGAGTTCATCCCAGATCTCGTCGGCGGCGAACCGCCGGCCAAGTGCGCTCTCTGCCTGAAGCAGGGCCTCCCAGGACTCATTCGCCAGCCGGATTTCGTTTCTGTCTTCCCGGTTCATCGGATCACCCTTCTAGCCGATCAGCGGATAGCGGGCCGGTGTCGCGGCGTCGCTGTCCTGGTAGGGCGAGGTGCCGGTGACGTTGTCCCCCCGGTTGGGGTTGGGGCGCGGCTGCCGCGGTGCGGCGTCGCCGTACTTTGCCTTCGTGAGGGACTCGTGGGTGGGGGCGTCCGCCGCACCAGGGGAACGCCGTGCGGCCATCTCCTTGCGCAGCACGGGAACAACCTCCGCGCCGAGCAGTTCGAGCTGGTCAAGCACGGCGGCCAGCGGCAGGCCCGAATGGTCCATGACCCAGAGCTGGCGCTGGTAGTCGCCGAACTTCTCCTGAAATTCCAGGGTTTTGTCGATGATCTGCTGGGGGCTTCCGACGCTCAGCGGGGTCTGCTGCGCGTAGTACTCCAACGGGGCTCCGTGCCCGTAGACCGGCGCTTCGTCGAAGTACGGGCGGAACTCGCGCAGGGCGTCCTGGGAGCGCTTGGCGATGTACGCCTGCCCGCCGAGGCCCACGATCGCCTGGGCCCTGGTGCCGTGCCCGTAGTGCTCGAAGCGCTCGCGGTAGAGGTTGACCAGGGGCAGGAAGTGGAAGTTCGGGGCCAGGATGTTGTTCGCGAAGAATCCGTTGCCATAGTAGGCAGCCTGCTCGGCGATCTCCGGCGTGCGGATCGCGCCGTGCCAGACGAAGGGAGGCACGTCGTCCAGGGGCCGGGGACTGGAAGTGAATCCCTGGAGCGGGGTCCGGAAATTGCCTTCCCAGTCGACGACGTCTTCGCGCCACAGCCGGTGCAGCAGGTTGTAGTTCTCCAGCGCCAACGGCAGGCCCTGACGGATGTCCTTGCCGAACCACGGGTAGACCGGGACGGTGTTGCCGCGCCCGAGGGTCAGGTCCAGCCGGCCCTTGGCCAGATGCTGCGCCATCGCGTACTCCTCGGCGATGCGGACGGGATCGTTCGTCGTGATCAGGGTGACCGACGTCGAAAGAATGATCCGCTTGGTCAGGGCTGCGACATGGGCCAGCAGGGTTGTCGGCGAGGAGGAGAAGAACGGCGGGTTGTGGTGCTCGCCGATGGCGAAGACATCGAGGCCGACCTCCTCGGCCTTGACGGCCATCTTCACCGTTGCATCGATGCGTTCCGCCTCGCTGGGCGTGTAGCCCGTCACCGGGTTCCGTGTGATGTCGCTGACCGAGAAAATTCCGAACTGCATCGTAGGTGCCTTTCACTGGAGGAACTACATAACCAGTTATGTATCTTGCCCGTATAACGGTGCATAACCAGTGATGTATTCCTCCGCCCTCAGTGACATGCAGCACCAGGCCCTGCAGCTCCGGCCCACCGTAACGTGATCTTGGTACGGCCGAAATGTCACCGCAATGCAGGTTCGTCATGCTGAAGCCATGAAGCGGACAGTGGATCACCCGTCTACAGGGTGACATCACTGCATTCCAAGGAAGGGTTTTCATTATGCGAGTCGGTCTCATCAGGGCTCTATCCACCACTGACCGTCGGCTGCTCCACGCCCACGGGCGCCTGCTGCACCATGTCTTCGGGTACGAGGTGACCACCCGGTGCATTCCCGACCAGCCGCACGGCGTCCATGACGCGGCATCATATGAAGCGGCGGGTCCCAAGGTCGCTGAGCTGGCCCGTGAGCTGGCAGGAGGGGTCGACGCCCTGATCATCAGCTGCGCTGCGGATCCCGGACTCGAGGAAACCCGCGCCGCCGTCGGGATTCCCGTCATTGGGGCCGGTTCCGCCGCAGCAGCGGCTGCCCTCGCCTACGGCGGCCGCGTCGGCGTGCTGGGACTGAAACACCCGGTGCCCACACCGATTTCCAGCGCCCTGGGGGAGCGGATGATCCTGCCCGCTGGATCCGACGGCGTGGAGACTTCCAACGGCTTCCTGCTGCCCACCGGCATCTTCACCTCCCTGTCAGGAGCGCAGATGCTTGCCGACGCGGGGGCCGACGTCATCCTGCAGGCGAGCACGGGCCTGAGCAGCATCGGCATGGCAGGGGTGCTGCGCCGTAAGCTCGGCCTTCCGGTCATTGACGCCGTGACGGCTGCCGGCTCCATGCTGACCGCAGCCATATCGATGCGAACCCCCCAACCCGTGTAGGAAAGACCCCGGCCGGTACGCCTTCATCCTGCAACCGGACCCGGGCTCCGGCAGAGTCCACTTCAGGGGTCGCGCGGCCCACGGTCGAGTTCTGCCCGCGGGCCGCACCGCGCTAGTCACCGCGTCCGGCCTCGGTGCTGATGCACAGCCGGTTGCCTTGGGAGTCTGTGGCCACTACCCACATGGGTGCATGTTGATGATCGAGGGTTGCACCAGCGTTTGCCAGAGCATCCACAGTCGAGGCGCTTTCGCTGAAGGGGACAGTGACGTCCACGTGAAGACGATTCACGCTGGGAGTAGGGGACTCCTGAAACCAGACGGCCGGACCCCTGCCATAGGGATCGGTCAGGCTTCCGTCCTCCCGCATCTTGTAGCCCAGAGCCGTTCGCCAGACTTCCGAAATGGCTTCCGGAGCATCGGTGTCGATGGCTATCTCCACTGTGCGCAGGAGTTCCGGGAGAGGCGTGACGCCGTGGGCCTGGGCCTGCTTCGATATCTCGCGGGCCAACCTCACGTCACGCGCCGTCACCCTGTCTCCGGCATCGTGCGACGTGAGCGTGATGAACAAGGTGTCATACCGCCAGTCCACATCAGGGTGGTGGTTGGATTCCTGTGCCAGCCCACCGATGGTGGCAAGCAGATCCAATGCAGCAGCGGATGATTTACACCTAATTGCAGTCCGCAAAGCACCCAAACCGTAGCGCCATTCCGGCAGCTCGAGCAGATTTGCGTGGATTTCCTCCTGGTTCAGAACATCTCCTGCTGGCATGGTTTTCTCCTCCGGCTTTCGATCCTCGGATGTCCCGGGTCAGCCTACGTGTACCCAGGGCCTGCGGGACAGATCAGGCTCGGCCTCGCGCAGCACCTCCCGGGTGACGGGTGCGATTTCACCTTCACCCAGGATGAGGAATTTGACGAGATTGACCAGGGGGTTGCCTTCGGTCCAGCGGAAGTAGACATGCGGCATGAGCCCGGTGATGTCCCGGAGGTGGAGCATCACGGCGGCGATGGTGTTGGGCACGTTCGAGCTGTGGACCTGGAGGATGCGGAATCCATGGCGGGTCACCCCGCGAACGTGGAGGTGCGTTTCAAACTCGGACGAGTCATCGACGATGACCTCAATGAACAAGGGATCATCTGACGGGCTGAGGTGGCTAACGGTGCAGGCGTGCTGGAATTTGCGGCGGTAGGCCGCGGCGTTGAGCCGCTGGGGCTCGTGGGCGATCAGCGAGATCTGCCCGGAGTCCTGCGCCGCGACGAAGGACAACGCCCGGTCATCGAGGGTGATCGTGGCGGCACGCAGTTCAAATGCCCGGCGCGCCCTCGAGGCCAAGGACACCACGAGGATTCCGAGGATGAACAGGGCCGCGATGCCGGCGCCGTCCGGCCTTTCCCACACGTTGGTGAGGGTGGTCCAGATCAGGATCACGGAGATGATCCCGAAGCCGAGCGCGGCCGGGTGCTGGGCACGGCGGCGGGCGGACAGCGTGACGGCCACCGATGCCGAGGTGATCAGCACCAGCACCCCGGTCGCGTAGGCGCCGCTCTGGGCCTCGACGTCGGCCTCGAAGGCGAGGGTGACCACGGCGGCGATGAGAGTGAAGACCAGAACCATGGGCCGGACTGCCCGCGACCAGGCCGGGGCCATGCCGTAGCGGGGCAGGTACCGCGGGACGAGGTTGAGCAGCCCGGTCATGGCGGAGGCACCGGCGAACCAGAGAATGGCGATAGTGCTGACGTCGTAGAGGGTGCCGAAGCCCTCGCCGAGGTATTTGTGGGCGAGGTAGGCCAGAGCGCGGCCGCTGGCCTCGCCGCCCTCCTCGAACTCCTCCGCCGGGATGAGCAGGGTCGTCACGAAGCTTGAGGCGATCAGGAAGCCGCTCATGATCACGGCCGCCGAAGTCAGCAGTTTCTGCGCCCCGATGATCCGCCCCTGGGGCCTTTCGTGAGTGTCGCCCGGGGCGCCCTTGATCTGCGGCATGACCACGACGCCGGTCTCGAACCCCGAGAGCCCGAGCGCGAGCCGGGGGAAGACCAGCAGCGCGACGGCGACCACGGCGACGGGGTTGCTGTGCTGGGCGGTGAGGGTGATCCACCAGTTGCCGACGGGTGCGGGATTGGCGGTGATCTCGGCGGCGGCGGTCACGACGACGACGAGGTTCAGGGCGAGGAAGGCGGCGACCAGGGCGACGGCGATACCGATCGCCTCGTGGAACCCACGGAGGAAGACGACGGCGAGGAGCACCAGGAACACCAGGGTCAAGGCCACCTCCTGGCCGTGCAGCCAGGAGGGCGCGAACGGGTTTTCGATCAGGTGGGCGGTGGCGTCGGCGGCGGAGAGAGTGATGGTGATGATGAAGCTGGTGGCGGCGAACCCCAGCAGGGCGAGCACGAACACCTTGCCCTTCCATCTGGGCAGCAGCTTCTCCAGCATCGCGATCGAGCCCTCGCCATTGGGGCTTTCCCTTGCCACCCGCTTGTAGACAGGCAGTGCACCGAACAAGGTGACCGCCACGAGGATGAGTGTGGCGATGGGAGCCAGGGCGCCGGCCGCGGCGGCGGCGATGGCCGGCTGGTACCCGAGGGTTGAGAAGTAATCCACCCCGGTCAGGCACATCACCTTCCACCAGGGCTGCACTGCGGATTTGGGCCGGCGCTGGGGTCGGCGCTGGTTCTCGTCGTCGAGGAGCCAGTGACCGAGCCGGCGGGCCCGGCGGGACTGGATGACGTGCTCTAGGGTTGCGCTCACGGGCTCGAATCTACGCCCGGCCTGATGGGGCAAGCGCGCTTCTTGATGGATCCTTAACACCCTCACTGGGGCTTTCCGGGCTAAGGCCTTCCACGCGAACGGCCGGGCCGCGCGGATCAGGGCTCGAACCGGTATCCCATCCCGCTTTCGGTGATGAAGTAGCGCGGACGGGCCGGGTCGGGTTCGAGCTTGCGCCGCAGCTGGTTCAGGTACACCCGCAGGTACTGCACCTCCCGGGCATAGGCCGGACCCCAGACCTCCAGCAGCAGTTTCTGTTGTGTGACGAGCTGGCCTGGGTTCCGCACCAGCAGCTCGACGAGCCGCCATTCGGTGGGGGTCAGGCGTACCTGTTCGCCGCGGCGCTCGGCCTTCCTGCCCGCAAGGTCCAGCCGGAAGTCGCCGGTGGTGACCACGGGTGTCCCCGGAGCCGCGGCAGAGCGCCGCTCCGCTGCACGCAGGCGCGCCAGCAGCTCTTCGAGGCCGAAGGGTTTGGTCACATAGTCGTCGGCTCCGGCATCCAGTGCCTCGACCTTGTCCTCGGGACCGTGGCGGGCGGACAGCACGATGATCGGCACCTGGGTCCAGGCCCGCAGGCCGGCGATGACCTGCACCCCGTCCATGTCCGGCAGCCCCAGGTCAAGGAGCACCAGGTCGGGGCGGTGCTCGGAGGCGGCCGAAAGGGCGGATGCGCCGTCGACGGCGATCACCGGGTGGTAGCCGTGGGTGCGCAGGTTGATCTGCAGCGCGCGCAGCAGCTGCGGTTCGTCCTCCACTACCAGCACCGTGGTCACAGTCGAACCCCCGTTGAAAGGGGCAGTCGGATGATCATGATCAGACCGCCACCCGGTGCCGGTTCGGCAAGCAGTTCCCCGCCCATCACTTCGGTGAACCCGCGGGCGACCGCCAGGCCCAGTCCCACGCCGGCGGGGCCGGCATCGTCCAGGCGCTGGAAGGGTTGAAACATGCGCACCATCCCGTCGGCGCCGACTCCGGGTCCATGGTCGCGGATGCGCAGTTCGCCCGCCGGGAAGCCCCCGAGGGTGCCGGAAACCGCAGACGTGACCACGATGTCGGTGCTGCCCGCATGCTTCTGCGCGTTCTCGGCGAGATTGGCGATGACCCGTTCGAGCATGCCGAAGTCCGCCTGCACCGGGGGAGCGTTGGGCTCGAGCAGAATCCGCACATTCGCCGACGGCAGCCCCCGCACGGCGGCGCCGACCACGTCCGGCCAGTGCACGGGCCCCAGGTGCGCGGTTGCTGCATCGCCGCTCAGCCGCGACATGTCGAGCAGATTGTCGATCAGCGACGCCAGCCGGTCCGATGAGGCCTCGATGGTGCCAAGCAGCTCGTCCTCTTCCTCAGGGGAAAAGTCGACGCCGGGCTGCCGCAGGCTGGTGACCGCCAGCTTAATCCCGGCAAGCGGTGTTCGCAGGTCATGGGAGACCGCCCGCAGAATCGCGGTGCGCATAACGTTTCCCTCAGCCAGCCGGCGGTTCTCCTCGGCGCTGGCGGACAGCTGCTGACGCTGACGCAACGCCGCCAGCTGGGACCCGAAAGCCACAAGCAGCCGCTGCTCCCGGGACGTCAGAGGCCGGCCGTACAGCACCAGCTTCAATCCACCGGGAACCCGGATTGCAGGATCCCGGTCGCCGGCCGTCCCACGTGCCGGCAGATCCCCTCCCTCGGAAGCCGACGGCGCGCCGTCCACGGCGAGCATCGTCCAGGTGCCGGGCCCGGTAGCGCGGGCGTCGTCCCCCTCATCCCGGACAAACAGCGAGGCTCCTGCCATACCGAAATGGGTGCGTACATGGTGGAGGAAGCCCTGGAGCGTGTCCTCCGCGGCCAGCACGCCCCGGGCAAGTTCACCCAGCGTCGCGGCATCCGCCGACGCGATGGCGGCCTCCCGGGAACGACGGGACGCAAGTCCGACCACCAGGGACACCGAGACCGCAACGGCCACGAAAATCACCAGGGTGAGCAGGTTCTCGGCGTCGGCGATCTCCAGGGAACCGAACGGCTCCGTCGAGAAGTAATTAAGGATCAGGCTGCTCCACAGCGCACCCAGCAGCGCAGGCCACAGCCCGCCGACCAACGCAACCGCCACCACCCCGGCGACCTGCAGCAGGACGTCGGCGGCCAGGAAATCACCGCCCGCGGCGAACGTGCCCCACTCCAAAAGCGGCGGAAGAGCCAATGCCAAAGCAAATCCAACGAGGGTACGCACACGGCCAAGTTCCGGTGCCGCTAATCGAGCCATCCCGTAATCCTCGCAGGTCATCCGCGCTTGGCACCTATCCGAACACCCGAGGAGCAGAGGCCGCACTCCTCCTAAAACTCTTCGCTGTCGGGGGCCCTGGGTTCGGGTTGAACGGTGTCATGCCAGCGCAGGACGCGGAGTGCGCGTAGGGTGTTCCAGCGGCTCGGCCTGCCATCGCCCGCCTCCATCTCGAAGTGGACCAGCCCGGGGTGCGTATTTTCCAGCAGCCAGCTGCCATCGCGCTGCTGCTTGTCGCGGAGCAGCCCGAAGGCCTCGGACAATCTCGGGTCACAGGGACCGCCGACGGCCCGGAAGTAGTCGAGACCGCGCAGAACGTCATAGTGCCACTGCACCGGAAACGAGAACTGCAGCCAGTTCGAGTCGATGACCTGCCCGGTGCTCGCACCACGGTAGAGGCTACGCGCCAGAAGGTATTCCTCGCCACGTCGCCGGGCATCCGCGACCGGCGTCGTTCCACCGGTACGTTCGTACTCCAACAAGCCCTCCAACACGCAGATGGTGGAGTGGAACGAAGATCTGGTGGACCCCCTCTCGGCCTCGCAGTTCCATCCGCCATCATCGAGTTGCTCGGTAATCAGCCGGTTGACGATCCCGTCGACGTTCTCGCCGAAGTACGCTCCGATCGCGACGGTTCCTCCATTGATGCACGGCTCAACCTCGCCGTCGAAGAACGGTTCACCGGCGTACTCCCAGGTGGAGTGCTGTCGCACCCCGCTCAGAGCTGCCCGGACGGCGGGGTGGGTCGGGTCGATGCCGAAGTCACGGAGCAGCTTCAGGGTCGGCTGCGTTGCAGTCCAGGGCTGACCGTCCGGGTCACCAACTATCGGCTGTGGTGGACGCCAGCCGCGGTCTGGATAGTAGGCTCCGCCGGCCCATTGCCCGTTGGACTGGAGGTTGAGGAGCTTTTCCCCCCAGCCGGTCTCGGCCACCCGTGCGCGTTCTGCTGCGACATGGGCCGCAGGTGCGTCGGATAGATCACGGAGCACCTGCCACCGGATCGCTGGATCGGCATCCAGCAGCCAGGTTAGATCGTCGCTCATCGCTCGTCTCCTAATATGTGCTCACGCGTTGTTCGGCCGAGCGGGCCCTGGGCTTTGATCGGGAGAGAACGACACCGGCCAGAATGATCAGGGCACCGAGCGGCTGATGCCAGGTCAGCGACTCGCCTAAAATTACCGCACCTGCGACGACGCCGACTACCGGGGTCAGGTAGGTGACGGAGGAGCCAATGGTCGCTCCCCAGCCCGCGATGATCTGGGTGTTCCAGAGGTAGGCCATGCCTGTGCTCAGGCACCCCAGACCGAGCATGGCCACGGCAATGGGGACGCTAAGGCGAACGGCTCCGGTCGAGAAAACCGGCGCGAGGGCGAGGGTGGTCACGGCGCCGAGGCCCACCTGGACGAACGCCACCGAAGCGGCCGGGAGACGGAGGGGGCTGATGAACTTACGGATCCACACCATCGCGATGCCGTAGCACAGGGTTGCTCCGAGACAGAGCATCTGACCGCGGAGACTCGATGCTGAAGCACCAAGGCTCCACACTCCAACGACGACGGCTGCACCAAGGAAGCCGGTCAGAATGCCGAGGGCAGCCCTGGGCGTCAGCCGTTCTCCCGGAAGGGCAGCGAAAGCGATCAGCCCGGTGATGAGCGGTGTGGTCGCGTTGTAGATGCTGGCGAGACCGGAATCGATTTCGGTCTCTGCCACAGCGAACAGCGTGAAAGGAATGACGCAGAGAAACAGTGAG
This sequence comes from uncultured Arthrobacter sp., assembly GCF_902805515.1. Classification (GTDB taxonomy): domain Bacteria; phylum Actinomycetota; class Actinomycetes; order Actinomycetales; family Micrococcaceae; genus Arthrobacter_D. The sequence goes on from NZ_CADCTE010000073.1 coordinate 10,460, forward strand.
ATGAAGAAGAGGTGCGCCCAGACGGCGAGGCCTTGAGGAAGGCGGTGTCGTCCGGCCCCGACCACGATCGCCAGCGTTATGGCGCCCAGGACCATCCGCCCGAGTACGACCTGCTGAGGGGACATACCTTCCAGCGCGACCTTGATGAACAGGAAGCTCAGACCCCACACCGCAGCCAACAGCACGAACCGCAGCGCAAGGCCTGCGTTACTCACCGGGTTCATGCAGGGGAGCCTACCGGAAGCCATCCAACCCGACTGGCGGGAATCGGACGGGTCAGTAGACGCTTGCGTCGTAGCGGCTGCGCGCCGCCTCGATGCCCGGCAGATGATCCGCCGCCCATTCAAGGATCGTATCGACCGGCGCTCGAAGGGTCTTGCCCAATGCCGTGATGCGGTACTCCACCGCTACGGGCCGGGCGTCGAGAACGACGCGTTCGACGACGCCGTTGCGTTCAAGCCGGCGCAGGGTGCCGGTCAATGATTTCTGCGTGACTGCCGGAATGGCCCGGCGCAACTCATTGAAGCGGCAGGGCCGCTCACACAACTCTCCCAGCACCTGCAGCGACCACTTATCGAGCACCTGATCAAGGAGCTCCCGGTGCGGCGCACTCAGCTCAAAGCGGTCCGTGGAATGGGGATCAGTATCCGGCATGAAACCTAGTCTCGTTGAAGTGTCCAAAACATACCAAGTACCTTAACGATACCAACTACGAGCTGAAGGAGATTTCCATGAGCGTTCGCCTGTCCTCCCCCCAGGGCATGATGCCCTCAACCCCTTACCACCACGTCGCCGTTGCGACCGGCACCCGCCACGTGTACGTTGCGGGCCAGGTTGCTACGAACCAGGACGGAGCACCGCAGACGCCAGGCGACCTCGCCGGACAGGTTGCCTCTGCCCTCCGCAACGTCCACGAAGGCCTGACCAGCACCGGCGCCACCTTCAACGACGTCGTACGCCTCACCTTCTACGTGACAGGCTGGGCCCCTGAAAAAATTGAGGCCTTCATGGCGGGCATCGACTCCGTCGCAGAGGAACTCGCGATGCCGTCGCCGATGCCTCCCGCATCATTGATCGGAGTCGAATCCCTCTTCGAACCCGGTGTTCTCGTCGAGGTCGAAGCCACCGCCATCCTCGACTGACCAGCCGATGTGAACCGCTCTCCGGCGTCGCCGTTGACACCAGTGCCAGGGCGGGTGCAGCTAGCGCATCACCGAGCTGAGGAGCAGGCTCGTCTCGCTGTTCACGACCCCTTCGATCGAGCGGATCTGCCCGAGCACCGCATCGAACCGGGCGAGGCTGTCCGTGCGCAGTTCCGCCACGAGGTCCCACCCGCCGTTGGTGGTGTGCAGGGTGGTGATCTCCGGCAGGCCCCGGAGCTGGCGGATCACCCGGTCGGTGGCCCGCCCCTCAACCGCGATCATCGACACCGCCCGGATGGCCAGCGGATCCATCTCATCACGGACCCGGACGGAAAATCCCACCACGGTGCCTGTCGCGACGAGGCGGTCGAGCCGGCTGTTCACCGTCGCCCGGGCCACGCCGAGGGTCCGTGCGAGGCTTGCCACCGAGGCCCTGCCGTCCTCACGGAGGGCCGAGAGGAGCCGGCGGTCGAGGTCATCGAGAGTTGCCATCTACAGAAGTTACATCGGCGGGCGGCAAAATGCTCAGTGGCCCAGCAAAAAGCCGGCATCCCGCTCATTGAGTGTGCAAATGGACCAGGCCTAAGCTTTTCCCAAGACCACTAAGGAGGCGCTCGTGACGCGTTTTGTCGATGTCCGCAATATGGCCCGCTGGGTGGCCAGCCGGGGGCCCGAAAGCGTGATCGGAGGCCTCGTCGACTACCTCGAGGCAGACTTCCTGCGCTGGGAAAGCTTCGACAAGTCGCCGCGCGTGGCCAGCCACACCCCGTTCGGGGTGATCGAACTGATGCCCACGAGCGACAACGAGACCTACGGCTTCAAGTACGTCAATGGGCACCCCTCCAACCCCGGGCGCGGCTTCCAGACCGTCACCGCCTTCGGCGTGCTGGCTGATGTCTCCAACGGCTATCCGACGTTCCTGACCGAGATGACGGTCCTGACGGCGCTGCGAACCGCAGCCACCTCGGCCCTGGCAGCGAGGGCGCTGGCGAGGCCCGGCGCACGGCGCATGGCCCTGATCGGTGCCGGCAGCCAGGCGGAATTCCAGGCCCTCGCCTTCCGCGGCGCCCTCGGCATCGACGAACTCAGCCTGTGGGACACCGACCCGGCGGCGATCGAGAAGGTGGTCCGCAACCTGACACCCCTGGGTTTCGAAATCACCGTGGCGTCCTCCGCCGCCGAGGCCGTCGTTGGTGCGGACATTGTCACCACCTGCACGGCGGACAAGGCCCGCGCGACCATCCTCACCGACGACATGGTCGAACCCGGCATGCACCTCAATGCCATCGGCGGGGACTGCCCGGGCAAGACGGAGCTGGACCCGGCGATCCTGCGCCGATCCGCCGTCTTCGTCGAGTTCACCCCGCAGACCCGCATCGAAGGCGAGATCCAGCAGCTGCCGGCCGACTTCCCCGTCACCGAACTCTGGCAGGTCCTCACCGGCTCCGCCCGCGGGCGCACCGCACCGCAGGAGGTCACGGTTTTCGATTCGGTCGGGTTCGCGATCGAAGATTTCTCGGCCATGCGCTTCGTCCGCGACGCCGTTGAGGGCACCCGGTTCGTCGAGGACATCGACCTTGTGGCCAATCCCGATGACCCCAAGGACCTCTTCGGGTTCGTCGGATCGTTTTCCCCAATCCTGACCTGACCCGCCGGCGCGGACGGGGCGCACAAGGTGATGGACTCCATGGCCTTTTCCCGGGCCTCGTCCTAGCTGTCGTGCTCCGCCGGCAGATCGTCGGCCAGCATCGATGACGTGTCCGGCAGGGTCCGGGCGTTATAGTCAACGATCTGCCAGCCGCGGTCGGCGTGTTCTTCCAGAACGGTCCAGGCGCAGTTGGCCATGCCGGCGAACATCTCGCGCATGTGGACAGGAGCGTCGAAAAAAGCCATCAGTCCGCTGCGCAGGGCGGCGCCGTGGCCGACCAGTACGCCGGTTCCGCCGCCCCGCAGGGCCAGGGCCGCCTCCCTCATCACGGTCTTCATCCGATCGTTCACTTCCGAGGGCAGCTCGGCACCCGGGACCCGGTAATTCTCCTCGGTGAAGAACTTCCGATGGATCTCCGGGTGCTGCTGACGGAACTCCCCGAAGGTGGTGCCCTGCCGGATGCCGACATCGTATTCGCGTAGCCGTTTGTCATGCACCGTTTCGAGGCCGGTCAGTCGAGCCAGTGCGTCGGCGGTATGCCGGGCACGTTCCAGGTCGCTCGACCAGATGAATTGTGGCTTGAGCGTCGCGAGCAGGTTCGCCGCCCGCCTCGCCTGGCGGCGGCCGGTCGCATCGAGCGGGATGTCTGCGTGGCCCTGCGCCTTCTCAAGCACATTCCATTCGGTCTGGCCATGCCGCCACAACACCAGACGGGGACGTTGGCCGTCGGCCCGTAGCTCCTGCATCAGTTACCCTCACTTCCGCTTGTTTCCAATGGCCACGACCCAGATCCCGAGGTGATCCGGTTCCGGCCGGGCGCTTTGCGGTCCCGGATCCAAAGGGTACTGAGCTATTCCCAAAGGGCCCGCGGAACCGTAGGCTTCGAGCTGATCCTATCGATAGCCGGGACGGGGACCACCGGCGCCCGTGGCGAGAAGGAATTGGCATGCGCGCAGACGTCCAGGATTGGTATTCGACCCATAGCTTTCAGGGCAGCGTGTTCGACCGGTGGGACCTCGTGGCGCGCAAGCAGGGCCAGCGCGTCAGTGTGGTGCTTCCTGCGAAGAACGAGGCAGCAACCATTGGGGCGATCGTCACGGCGCTGCGCGCCGAGTTGATGGAGGAGGTTCCGCTGCTGGATGAGCTCATCGTGATTGATTCGAACTCCAGCGACGATACGTCCGCCGTAGCGGCGAGCGCCGGAGCGCGGGTAGCGCACCAGGACCAGATCCTGCCTGGCGCCGGATGCATTCCAGGCAAGGGCGAAGCGCTGTGGAAGTCCCTGGCCATCGCCTCGGGGGACATCATCGTGTTCATCGACGCTGACCTGCACGGGTTCGACGCGCAGTTCGCCGTCGGCCTGCTCGGCCCGCTGCTGACCGATCCGCAGATCCACTTCGTCAAGAGCTACTACGACCGACCCCTCGATGATGGGCTCCGGCTCATGCCGGCAGGCGGCGGCCGGGTAACGGAGCTCGTGGCGCGCCCCCTGCTGAATCTGTTCTGGCCCCAGCTCGCCGGCGTCGTCCAGCCGTTGGCCGGAGAGTACGCCGCCCGCCGCAGCCTGCTCGAATGCATACCGTTTGTCTCCGGCTACGGCGTAGAGATCGGCATGTTGATCGACGTGCTTGAAACAGTCGGCCTGGGTGGCATGGCCCAGGTGGACCTCGGCGAACGCCGTCACCGCAACTCCACCGATGGCGAGCTGGCCAGGATGGCGATGCAGATCCAGCTCACCGTGCAGTCGCGGCTGCACCGGCGCGGGCTCGCCCCGGCTGCCCCGCCCACCGTGGAGCTGACCCAGTTCCTGCGTGACGGTGAACACTACATCGGTGACAGCACCGTCATCGGGGTATCAGAACGCCCCCCGATGCTTGAGATCGGCCAGCACTCCTTCACCACCGGCAAGTGGGCCTGAGCATGCGGATCCTCATCAACGCCGGACCCTGGCTGCCCGTCCCTCCCTCCGGCTACGGTGGCATTGAGACGGTCATCGCCACCCTGGTCCCCGAACTGCGCCGCGCCGGCCAACATGTCACCCTGGCCACCGTCGGCATCAGCACGATCGAAGCGGACAGCTACCTGCATCCGGTGGCCGAGCCGCAGTTCGCCTCGATCGCCCGGCCCTACAACCAGGTGTCGGGTATCGCGCACGCCCAGATGCAGGGGATCGTGAAGGCCATTTACGACGGCGGCAGCTGGGATCTCGTCCACGATCACCTTGAAGTCGTGGGGCCGGCGGTCTTCGCCGCCATGGGCCGGGCCGCCCCGCCGGTGCTGCAGACCCTGCACTGGGACCTGGCCAAGCACAAGGCGTTCTACGAATCATTCGACGGCCGCGGCCGGGTCCGGTTCGCCGCAGTATCGCAGTCCCAGCTGGACAGGGCACCGGAGGCACTGCGGCGTCAGACCATCGGCGTCGTCCCGTTGGCGGCTCCGCCGGGGCTCGAAATCCACGCGGACAAAGCAGACCACGCCCTGGTGCTGGCCCGCATCACCCGGGACAAGGGACAGGATGCAGCCGTTCGGATCTGTCGGCAGGCGGGCCTGCCGCTGGTGCTCGCCGGGCCGGTCGCCGGCATCAACGATCCTGAGGAGCTGGATCGCCGTCTGGCCGCCGGCGACGCCCAGTTGATGTCCCACCCGGATGTTGCCTACTTCCAGGACGAGGTCCGTCCGCTGCTCGACGGCGACCGGTACCGGTGGATCGGAGGCATCGGCGGCGAGGTGAAGGAACGCGTACTGCGTTCCGCGCGGGTGCTGCTGGCGCCCAACCAATGGGCCGAGCCCGGAGCAACCGGCGTGGTGGAAGCCCTGTCACGGGGCGTTCCCGTCGTCGGCACGCCGCTGGGAGTGCTGCCCTCTCTGGTGCAGCACGGCCGCACCGGCTTCCTTGCCGCCGACGAACAGGAGCTGGCCCGGTTCCTTTCCAAACTGGACAGTATCCGTGCCGAGGACTGTATCGAGGCGGCGTCGGTCTGGACGCCGGAGGCGATGGCTGCCAGCTACCTGCGTCTATACGACCAACTACTTTCGGAGGCCCCATGACCGTGAACGTAGCCCTCATCGGCGCCGGATCAGTGGGGCAGCGCCATGCCTCAAACCTGCGTAAACTCGGCGTCCGGATCGCGAGTGTCACCGACGCTCAGCCGGCTGCGGCCGAAAGGCTGGCCCGCGACGTGGACGCACCGGCGTTCACCGATCCCGATTCGGCGCTGGACCGGGTGGACGTCGACGCGGTCTATGTCTGCGTGCCTCCCTTCGCCCACGGTCCGGGGGAGCGTGCCGCACTCGGCAGGGGCCTGCCGCTGTTCGTTGAGAAGCCGGTCGGCCTGGGCTTGGAAGGAGCTGAGGAAATCGGCCGGCTCGTCGAGGCTGCAGGGGTCGTTACGGGCACCGGCTACCACTGGCGGTGCATGGACGTCATGGAGCACGCACGCGGCCTCCTGGCCGAGGCACCGGCCCTGCTGGCCAGCGGATACTGGCTGGACAAGCGCCCGCCGGTCGCGTGGTGGGGCCGGGTGGACCGATCCGGAGGCCAGGTGGTGGAGCAGCTGACCCACGTCCTGGACACTGCCCGCTTCCTCCTCGGTGAAGTCGTCGAGGTCTACGCCGCCGGAGTCCGGGACGCGCCGGAAGCCGGCCAGCGGGCGGCGGGCGGGGAGCCGGACGACGTCGACGACGCCACGGCGGCCACTCTGCGCTTCGCCTCCGGGGCGGTCGCGACGCTGGCGGCGACCTCCGTGCTCCCCGCCAAGCACCGGGCCGCTTTGCATACCGTGAGCCGCGGCCTGTACCTGGAGGTGTCCGAAGCAGGCCTCAGCAGCTTCGACGGCACGTCCCGAACGGATCTCGCCTGCGCGGAGGACCCGCGCGTGGTGGTGGACCGGGAATTCATCGAAGCCGTCCAAGGTCGGCGGGAAGCCACGCGCACACCCTATGCCGAGGCCCTGCGCAGTCACCGGCTCGGCTTCGCCATCGCCGAATCGGCCCGCGCCGGGCTGCCGGTCACGCTGTCCGAAGACCGGACAGCCGTCGGAGGAGCAGCGCTGTGAGGCGCCGCAACGTCGTCATCCCGGAGGCCGGCCACCTGGACATTGTCGAGGAACACCTGCCCGACGTACCCGAGGGAGGGCTGCTGCTGGAGACCCTGGTCACCGGGCTGTCCGCGGGCACGGAACTGGCCTTCGTGAAGGGGGATCACCCGGGGCTGCGGTCGCGCCTGGATCCCGATCTTGGCCTGTTCCTGCCGGATTCCGCCGACAGCGCCTACCCAATCCGCCGCCTGGGCTACATGGAGGTCGCCCGGGTGGCGGAATCGCGCACCCCCGCCTTCTCGGAGGGGGATATCCTCGCCGCCGCCTACGGTCACGCCACCGCGCACGTCGCGGATCCCCTCAGTGAGCACCTCGTGCTGCTGGAGGACAACCTTGACCCGCTGCTCGGCGTCTTCGTGGCCCACCTCGGGCCGATCTGCGCCAACGGCCTGCTGCATGCCGCAGCCGAGGCAACCGGTGGCCAGGTCCGAAGCCTCGCCGACGGTGTGGACGGACGCCAGGTGCTGGTCACCGGAGCCGGCCCCATCGGGCTTCTGACCGCCTTGTTCGCCCGCTCACTCGGCGCGCGGGAAGTCGCCGTCGCGGACTCGGACCCGCGCCGCCGCCGGCTGGCTGAAGAACTGGGATTCCTCGCCCTGGACCTTGACGACGATCCGGGCAGGCTATTGAAGACGCGGTGGCGCCACGGGCCGGCGGACCGGGGAGCCGACGTCGTGTTCCAGTGCCGCGGACGTGCCGAAGCACTCCATACGGCCCTCCGGGCCGCCCGCCCCCAGGGAACCATCATCGATCTGGCCTTCTATACCAGCGGAGCGGACGCCGTTCGGCTGGGGGAGGAGTTCCATCACAACGGGCTGAACCTGCGCTGCGCGCAGATCGGCCGGGTGCCGCGCGGGCTGGCAGGGTACTGGGACAGGGCACGGCTTTCCGCCGAGACCGTTCGACTGCTTCGCGCCCACGGCGATGTGATCCGCAAGCACCTGGTGACCGACGTCGTACCGTACGAGGACGCACCGCGGCTCATGCATGAAGTATCGCTGCGCGAACGGCACGTACTGACCGCCGTTTTTGCCGTGGCCCCCGCATACCTCTGAGTACGGATCCGCTGTCCCCACAGCTGCCCTTGGGCCCGTGAACCAAAAGGACCGTGTGCTCGGACGGGAAAGGAATTGACGATGAGGCTTCTGCTGACCTCTGGAGGCGTCACTAATGCGTCCATCCGAGGGATGCTGGTGGAGATGCTCGGCAAGCCGATCGAGGAGAGTAAGGCCCTCTTCATCCCCACCGCGCAATGGGCGCATCCCATGTGCTCACCGCAGACGGTGTGGATGACACTGGCCGAACCCGGCCGGCAGGGTCTGCTCGAGCTGGGCTGGAAGTCAGTCGGCGTGCTGGAGCTGACGGCATTACCAAGCATTGCAGAAAGCCGCTGGCTGCCCTGGGTGCTGGAAGCAGACGTTCTCCTGGTGGATGGGGGAGAGGCAACCTACCTCGCGCACTGGATGCGCCAGTCGGGTCTTGCAGATCTGCTGCCGTCCCTCCCGGACACCGTCTGGGTCGGGGTGAGCGCTGGAAGCATGGTGATGACTCCGCGAATCGGCGCGCAATTCTCGGACTGGAACCCCAGCGGGGGCGACGAAGCGCTCGGTGTGGTGGAGTTTTCGATCTTCCCTCACCTGGATTATCCGGGGTGGTCCGCGAACACGTCCGAGAGCGCGCATCGGTGGGCTAGGGATCTTGGGGGACCCGCCTATGCGATCGATGACCAAACGGCGATCTCCGTCGTGGATGGCACTGTGAAAGTCATCTCCGAAGGGCGCTGGCAGCAGTTCAATTCCGAGAGCGGGCAGAGGCGCTGAGCATCATCCGGCGGACAGTGGAGGGTGCGACGTGCGGTAGTTGCTCGAATGCCGGTTCCGCGAACCAGTACCCCTGAAACAGCCGGATACCAACCGCCTTCAGGAACAGGAACTCTGCCTCGGTTTCGACGCCCTCGGCTAGCACCGTAATGCCCAACTCCTCCGCGATGGCTACGATGCCTGTGACCACGGCGCGGCGGGCCGGGCTGGTATCGACCCCCCGGACGAGCAACATGTCGATCTTGATCAGATCCGGCTGGAACTCGACCAGGAGCCCCAGGCCGGCATGACCGGCACCGAAGTCATCGATGGCGGTGGTAAAACCGTGCCTGCGGTATTCGGTGATGATGTTTGTGAGGTGCACGGTGTCCGTGACCTCCTCGTTTTCCGTGAACTCGAACATGATGGACGATGTGGGAAAGCTGCACCGCGCGGCGGCGCGCAGCGTCGCCCGCAGACATGCTGCCGGTTCATAGACCGCGTTCGGCATGAAGTTGATCGACAGCTTGAGATCCTCGCCCGAAGGAAACAGGCGTGATGCCAGCTCGATCGCCTTGACGCGGCAGTCCTGGTCAAAGCGGTAGCGCTGTTCCGGTGAGATTTTCGACAGGATCTCAGACGCACCCTCACCAGACACACCTCGGACCAACGCCTCATAGCCCCATACGCGCTCACTCACCGCGTCATAAATGGGCTGAAAGGCCATGCTGAAATCAAAGCCGGGTTTCAAAGACGCCGCGCAACTTTCGCATGCCATGCAGGTGCTCCCTCCGAGGATTTGTCCACCATAGGACATCTACGACACCAAATCCGGGCAGAGGGCGCCTTCAGGGCCGACTGCGGGCGGCCGCCGGACGTTCCCACTCGATGGAATATCTCCGATTCTTGGAGCCCGAGCGGAAGGAGCTGTCCCTACTCGTCGTGCCCTTCCGATTCTTCGTCAACCTTATGCCGGGCCTCCTGCTGATGCTGCCTCAGTTTCGCCTCGGCGTCCCTGCGGCGGTAGACAATGGCCTTCGCCTGTTCAGCGGTTGGGTGGCGGTGTTCCCGTTCCCAGGCATGATCGTTCACCCCGGTCCGCGGAGGTGGCCCTTCATTACGTGCGCTGTCGTTTTCGCCCATACCATATGGTCCCATGAGGCGCCGGACGGTGTACGGCCAAGGCCCGTCCCAAGCTTCAGAAACCACAGGGAGGACCTCCCGCCCGAGGGATCCTTCATCCCTAAGCAGCGGCGCAGCCGGCTAACCGGTCTGAGCCGCGATGGTGGGATCCAGGGCGTTGAAGGAGGTGTCGATCAGCGTCGAGAGGTCCTCCCGCCCTTCTGATTCCCTCCAGACCGCCAACGCCGCCGCAAAGCACTCCATGGCCGCCGCTACTCGAACCTGAGTGACGATTGGCGCATCCGGTGCGGCAGAGGTTCGTTGCAGTTCGCGGACAATATTCGGCCGCCAGTCGAACTGCTTCTCCCGGAACCGGGCGCTGAGTGCCGGTGTCTCGTAGATCAAATCCAGGAATGCCAGGACTTCGCTTGTGTCCCTAATGAGGAAGTCCACGACCGGATTCAGAGCGCGCCGCAGGGCATGCCAGTCATCGTCTGACCGGGAATCGGAGGCCAAGGCTTCGACGATGGTGTCTCCGATCGGATCGAAGAGGAACAGGACGACGTCTTCCTTGTTCGTGAAGTACCGCAGGAACGTGCTTCGGGACACTCCGGTAGCACCCGCGAGGTCAGCAAAAGTGACCTGGTTGAAGCCGGTTGCGCAGAACTCGTTAAACGCAACTCGTGCGAGCTCTGCTCGGACTGCGTGCCTGCTGATGGCTCGGACACTGACAGGACTGGGAGACATGCGTTAATTCTACCCTGTGTTTCACGAATGAGCTACAGACGCTATAGTGGTACTCAGTGTCAGGTTTGACGCAGGAGTGCCCATGGTGCGGTGTCTCCACCCTTGGCTGCGTGCGGCCCCTTTGAATCGAGATATTTTGACTTACGACAATCTGCCTGGACTTCACATTTCCATCGACGCAGGAATCGCCACGGTGACGCTGGACCATCCGCCCCTGAACCTCATGGATGGTGTCCTGCTGCCCTCGTTGCGCGGATTCCTATACCGCGTGCACGATGATGCCGCTGTCCGGGTCATCGTGTTCCAGTCGGCCGATCCGGAGTTCTTCGTCGCTCATGGGGACATGGGCTATCTGACAGATCCCGAGGCCCTTCCGGCGGCCACCAACGCGGCCATCGCGGCCGCACCGGGCTGGGATGTCCCGGAGGGCCTGAACATCCTCCAGGCTTTGAGCGAGGACGTGCGGAACCTTCCCCAGGTAACGATCGGCAAGCTTGCAGGTTTCGCCCGCGGCGCGGGCAACGAGTTCCTCATGAGCCTCGACATGCGGTTCGCGGCCATCGGCAGATCCGGACAGGCCCAGCCCGAGGTTCAAATGGGCATTCTTCCCGGTGGCGGCGGCACAGTGAATATGACCCGCCTCATTGGCCGTGCCCGAAGCCTGGAACTCATCCTGGGTGCTGAACTTGTCGACGCGGAGCTGGCCGAGCGGTACGGCCTCATCAACCGGGCCCTGCCCGCCGATGAGATCGACGCACACGTTGATGCTCTTGCGCGTCGCATCGCGCGGCTTCGCCCGGAAGTCATTGATGCAGTCAAGACAACCGTCAACGCCATGGCACCGGCAGTGCCATTGGAGACCTATGCGGTGGAAAACACCTCCCTGTACGCGGCATTCGGCGACGAAGTTTTCGAGCTCGCCGACAAGCTCCTTGCCGCCGGCGTCCAGACCCGCGAAGGCGAACTGGATTACGAGCGGATCTCCAACAGCATCTAACTTCGACCGAAGCGCAGGACAGCGAGAGAAAGGCCCTGCCCACAACGGCGGGGCCTTTCTCGCGTTGCTCCGAGTACCCCCGAAGACGACTGTTCGTAGCGCCACGCACGCGCCAGGGGGCCGCCACTCCCTGCTTCTTCCGACACCGGGGTTACCCGACCGGTCCGGCAGGAGGCGTGAAGCACAGCGGAGAGCAGAGGCCAAGGGGGGCCGCTCCAGGGGCATGCAGGTGCAGCGGCTCAGCGCCGCTTCCGCTTTGCCCGCTGCACCTCCTCCCGCTCTGATCTGGCGCGCTCTGCGTAACGCTGGGATTTCCCTCCTCCGACCACTTTTTGGTGCCACTCACGCTGGTACGCCCGGGTGGCTGCGGCATCCTTGCGGCGGGCCAGCGCTGCCATTTCGCGTTGGAGCTTCAGGTAGTTGTTCCAGCGCCGGTCCTCGAGTGTGCCGTCCGTGAGGGCGGCCTGCACGGCGCAGCCGGGTTCCTGCTGATGGGCGCAATCGGAAAACCGGCAGAGGCTTGCGAGTTCCTCCACATCCCCGAACATCTGCTCCATGCCGTCGTCGGCGTCGAAAAGCCCGAATCCGCGGACGCCGGGAGTGTCCATGAGGACAGTGCCGTCCGCCAGTGGTACAAGCTCCCGGGAGGTTGTGGTGTGCTTGCCCCTGAAGTCGCCGGAGCGGACGTCGCCTGTGTGCTGCACGTTGTGGCCAACCAGGGCGTTGATCAGTGTGGATTTACCTGCGCCGGAGGGCCCCAGGAGGACAAGCGTGCTGCGCGGCGGAAGATGTGCCAGCAGGTCCTCGATCCCGTTCCCGTTCTCCGCGGAGGTGGTGACCACGTCGACACCTGCCGCCTGCAGCATGACCTGCCCGACGACGTCATCCGCTACGTGCGCCAGGTCCGCTTTGGTGACAATCACCAGGGGAACGGCGCCTGAGTCCCAGGCGGCGACGAGCGTCCGTTCGAGACGGTTGTGCGTGAGCGGCCGGTCAACCGGAACCACCACGCCGATCACGTCCATGTTGGCAGCCAGGACCTGGGCGGCGGAGGAGTCCTCGAAGGCGCGCTTCCGGCTGAGCTCCGAACGCCGGGGCAGCACTCCAAGAATCTGGCGATCACCTGCGCGGTTGGGTCCTATCCAAACCCAGTCGCCCGTGACCGGCACGCCGGCGTCAAGCGGGTAGGAAAGGTGCAGGAGGTCCACGCCCACCGCGACCAGGACCAGACTGCGGTCAACCCGCACCACACGGCCCGGCTCGCAGGGATTATCCGCGCTGGAATCAAGCGGCGGGTTTTCGTCGAAGGAACGCGCGACGACGGGGTTATAGCCGTAAAGGGTTGGCCCGGTGCGACCTGATCTGGATGCACTAACACTGTTTAGGCCGTGGCCTGAAAAATTATTCACTGGAATACCTCGGGAAAAGTCCCCGAGCACCGGCCACTACCGGGCAAAGGCCCAAGGTGGTGTGGCGTTCCGCGGGCAGTGCCCTACGCGGTACGGAAGCTGGAGACGGGGGCGGTTGTTTTGATGGTTTCAAGGCGCCGGGGGCGCACGGCAATGACAGTCATCAAAAAACACCTCCGCTCTCTGCTGTGGTCCATCGAAATGATGCCGGACCGGTTCCCAACTCTAGCTTCCGCCCGAGGCTTTCGCCATGGCCTTCGCGATCCGGGACCAGAAATTGCAGCGGTATTCATCAGGCCACTGACTCGGGGGGCTTCTGCACCAACTCAGAGGCTCCTTGTTCGTTGCCCTTCGCTTATTCGCTTTCCATCGCGCCGCGTCAACGCGGGCAGTTCGAACAACAGAATGACCGAGGCGTGCTCGCGGGTTGAATAGATCCAGGCGAGCCCGAGCGGGACGCCGATGCCAACCAGCAGCAGCAGCGGCAGAACGTACAACGCCCCGGCAGAGCCGATCGCGTCGGCCAGGGCGAGGGTGATCATGATCGGTCCGAGATGGGCGACGTAGAACACGATCGAGTAGCGTCCGACGAACCCAAGTGCGGTGGTCACCGGTCCGGCGGGAACTCGGGGAAAGAACCAGCACACGACCACGAGCGCCCCCACCACTCCCCACGCGAACTCCCCCTGGTACAGCACCTGCCAACCCGCCACGTTCATTCCACCAATGGTCACCGCGCTCACACCGGCAACAGCCAGGACCCACGGCTTCCCGGTGATTCCCGTGATCCCCTGCGGGTGCTGGGCGTACCAGGCCCCGAGGAAGAAGAACGCTGAGAGAAAGGCCATGGCCTCCGGGCGGCTGCTGTCGGTGAGCAGAAACGACACGCCCCCGGCAGTGCAGGCGATCAGCAGCGGCGGGACGCGTCGCAGCGGATAGGCAAGGGCGTAGAACACGAGGATGAACCAGAGGTACCAGAGGTACGTCGGCGAATTGTGGAAGAGCTGGATCACCGCCGCAGGGCTGAGGTCGCCGCTTGCAGCGAGAATGATCAGCGACCAGAGAACGTACGGCCAGGCCACCTTGGACACCTTGCCGGCGAAGTACTTCCTCCCGGTCTTGGCCACCGACTGCGGCAGCAGGGTCCCGGAGAGGAACATCAGCACGGGCATGCGGAACGGCTCGAGGAAGAGGTTGAACTGGTCGACGCCCGGAGTCGGGCCGACGCTTATGCGAAGGGCCTCGCCCGCATGGAGTACGACGACCAGCAGGATGGCAACCCCACGGCAGCTGTCCAGCCACAATATCCGGGTGTCCGTGGAAGTAGTCATGGCGTCCTCCGCGTCGAGTCTCGTTAGTCGAACCCGTGTACCGCCCCTGGGTTCGCTTAGGTGAGGTTCGCTGTCGGGATGAGTCCGGATGGTTCGACCGGGCTGGTTCTCGATCGGTGATGCCCGGGCATCGGTGGAACCACGCCCGGGCACGGCGCAGGCGTGTCACTATCCTTGCGGATATTGGCATTGGCGCCACTGGAGGCTGGAGATCGTGTGCGTAAAGCTGAGAGGGAACCGCCCGTCCCGGCGCTTTGCAATCCCAGAACCACGATGAGGAACACCCCTATGACTGATCAGATGAAGGCCGTTGTGCTCGCCCGTTTCGGAGGTGCCGATGCTTTCGAGCTGCGCGACGTCCCCGTCCCGAAAGTCGGACCCCGGCAGGTGCGCGTGCGCGTCCATGCGACCGCCCTCAATCCCCTCGATTACCAGGTGCGCCGCGGAGACTACGCAGATTACGTCCCCCTCCCTGCGATCACCGGACACGACATCTCCGGGGTGATTGAGGAAGTCGGCTCCCACGTGACCGAGTTCCGTGTCGGCGATGAGGTCTCCTACACGCCCCAGATCTTCGGCGGCCCCGGCTCCTACGCCGAGCAGCACGTCGCCGACGTCGGCCTCGTCGGCCGGAAGCCGGAAAATCTCACCCACCTGGAAGCGGCCAGCCTGACCCTCGTTGGTGGAACGGTGTGGGAGGCCCTCGTGACGCGGGCTCAGCTTACCGTGGGGGAGACGATCCTCATTCACGGCGGCACGGGCGGTGTCGGCACCATCGCGATCCAGGTTGCGAAGGCGATGGGTGCACGGGTGATCACCACCGCGAAAGCCGGCGACCATGAGTTCGTGCGCTCCCTCGGAGCAGATGCGGTCATTGACTACACCTCCACCGACTACGTGGACGCCGTGGCCGAGCTGACGCGGGGCAAGGGAGTGGACGTTGTCTTCGACACGATCGGCGGAGACACCCTCACGAAAAGCCCGCTGACACTCGCCGACTTCGGCCGCGTCGTCACCATCGTCGACATCGCGCAGCCGCAGAACCTCATCGAGGCATGGGGCAGGAACGCCGCCTATCACTTCGTCTTCACCCGTCAGAACCGCGGCAAGCTGGACGCGCTCACCGGCCTGGTCGAGCGCGGCCTCGTGAAGCCGGTCCTCGGCGCGATTCTTCCGCTGGCGCGGATGGGCGAGGCTCATGAACTCCTGGAGAACAGGCGGTCATACGCACTCCGCGGCAAGGTCGCGATCGACGTTGCAGGCGACACTGTCGCGCTTCCCCCTCGCATCTCCTAGCCGAACGCTCCCGGCACTCGGGCGAGGATCGCCGTGGTCAGCCCCGCCCGGCGAAGGTGGCGCGGTACTCCGAGGGGGACACATCAAGGAGCCGGCGGAAATGCAGTCGGAGGTTCGATCCGGTTCCCAGTCCGACCTGGTCTGCGATGCGGTCGACCGACAGCCTCGTGCTCTCCAGGAGTTCGCGGGCGGTGTCGACCCGCGCCCGGAGGATCCATTGCACCGGCGTGGTGCCGGTCTCTTCGGCGAAGCGGCGCAGGAACGTGCGGGGCGACATCCTGGCGTGTGCGGCCAGTCCGGCGATCGTCAGCTGCTGGTCGAGCCGCGTCAGGGCCCATTCGCGCGTCCCGGCGAGGGACTCACCATGGGCTGCCGAGCTGGTCTTCGGCAGGTACTGGGCCTGACCTCCGGTCCGGTAGGGCGCGGTGACGAGTCCTCGTGCGATCTCGTTCGCCGCGCTCACGCCGAGATCGCGCCGAACGATGTGCAGGCAGAGGTCGAGACCGGCGGCGGCCCCGGCCGAGGTGAGGATTGATCCCTCGTCGACGAAGAGCACGTTCGGTTCGACCGTGATCTGCGGATGCCGCTCCGCGAGCTTCTCCGCCGCATCCCAGTGTGTCGTCGCCCGCAGGCCGTCGAGCAGCCCGGCATCGGCGAGGGCGAACGCGCCGTAGCAGATCGACGCGACGCGTGCCCCGCGGGATGCTGCGCTCCGGAGGGCTTCGCGCACCTCCACCGGTATCGGCCGACCCGCCGGAGCGTACCCCGGGACGATGATCGTATCCGCGTCGGCCAGTGCGTCAAGGCCCCGCGGGACCGCGTAGCCGAATCCGCCGTGGGACGGCACGGTTCCGGCGGTGACCCCGCAGGCCGACACCTCGTAGGGGAACCCCGACTCCGGATGGAACACCTCCGCCGGGATCCCGACGTCCAGCGGGAGTGCTCCGTCGAGTACGAGGACCACCACCTGATGAGGTCGCTGCATTCTTCGACTCCGATCCGGTCGACGCGTGCCGACCGCGTCATCATTTTCGCACGGTGGCCCATGGCCGGGCCGGCGTCGTTGGCCGCCCCCTCAGGGCCTGTATTTGTCCACACGGTCAAGAACGGCTAGTCTTGAGCCCTGAAAGGCACAAACAGAATGGAAACGTCCGACGTGAAAAGCCGTGCAACGAAGACCGCGTTCATCTTTAACTCCTACTACCGGGTGCATCCCGAGGACCGCCAGAAATTTGTGGACGCGGTAGCAGAGCACATCCCGCCCACCGCCCAGATGCCCGGGTGCGTGTACTACGTGTTCGCTGCTGACATCCTCGATCCCAACACATTCCACCTCTCCGAGGGGTGGGAGGATGCGGACACGATCGAGCGCCATCACAGGTCTGATCTGTTCCAAGAGGCCCTCAAGAAGGCCACGACGTCGGTGCGCATCCTCGAGAACCAGGGACAGCGATACGAAATCGCCGCGCAGACCGATGGGCGCCCTCCTCGGCTGAGCTGAGGGCAGCAGTTCCACTCCATGTCCGACGATCAGTAGAGAAGCGGGCAAGGCAGCGGGCCCTGTGTTGTTGGGATGCGTGGAAAGGTTCACGGCCAGGACGACGCTACGATGAAGACCCCGGCACTTGCCTCACGAGAAGGAGCGGATGTGGAAGCCTCACCCGCCCCCGATAACGCGTTCTTCGTGCGATCCGCCGGTACCGGGCAGGAAGGGCTGATCGCCCAGGAGCTCATCGGTTCAGGGGCCGCAGCCCTCGGCGTCGGACTGGTTCTCGCGGCCTTGCTGATCCGGCTGCTCCACGGCTCCATGATGAGAACCACCGCCGTCCTCGCCGGAACCGCACCCGATCTGGTCCTTCGATGGCACGACCGGTTCAACACCGTGCACGAGGCACCCTGGTTGGGTCAGGTGCCGGACGACGGCGTCCGCGACCTTACCGTGTTCTATTCGGCCTCCGACCCCGACCGGTGGCAGTTGCACCGCCCCCACCGGGGAGCCGGCCTGCTGGCTTTGGTCGGTATTGGACTCCTGCTCGCGGGGGTGGCGTCGGCTGTGCTGCCGCTGTAAGGACCGGCGGCGACAGGGACCGCTTCTTCGCCCGGACCTGGGTCAGCGTCGGGGGAGCCGTTCACCGGTCTCGTCGGCGAGGGCCGAGAGGAGGTCGTCCTGGAAGGCCGTGTCGTGAACGGAGGGGTCAGGCTCTTGGCGGTGCTGGTGATACCAGTACCCGCCGCTGGTGTGCGCGTCGGGGTCGTCGCTGGTGGCGAGCCACTCCTGCGTGCGGTGGCCCAGTTCGAGGCTGTCCGGGGCTCCGGCTCCGCCCATCCGGGTGGGCACCCATCCCGGGTCGACGGAGTTGGACAGCACATCCGGGAACAGGCGCGCCATCGCCGCGGCCAGAGTGGTGACGTAGAGCTTGCTGTCGCCGTAGGAGCCGGCCTCCCTGCCTTGCCAGTCGACGCCGCCTACGCGCGGTCGGCCGCCGAAGTGGGACCCGCTGCTGAGGTAGACCAGCCGTCGCGGGAGCGGAAGAAGGGCGGTCAAGAGGTACGGGGCGATGATGTTGACGGGCATGACCTTTCGCCCGCTCCACACGCCGACGTTGTGGATGACGGCGTCCAGCGGTGCCTGTCCGGCCAGTTCGGCGGCGATGCGACGTACGGCGTCGCGATCGGCGAAGTCCCCGATGACGATGCCGGCACCCTGGTCGGTGAGAGGGCGCAGGTGCGCTGCGCGGTCGGCGTTACGGGCGTGCACGATGACGTCGTGCCCCTGGGCGTGCAGGGCTTCGGCGGTGAGGCGGCCCAGTCCGTCAACCGACCCGGTGATGAGAATGCGACTCATGATCAGCCGGCGGCCTTCCTGACCAGAGTGCGGAGCTTCTTTTCAGCTGCTTCGGTGATCTCCAGCACCGCGAATGCGGTGGGCCACAACTCACCGTCATCGAGTGCGGCGTCGTCATTGAAGCCAATCGACCCGTACCGGGATTTGAACTTGGCAGCCGGTTGGAAGAACACGATGACCTTGTCGTCCCTGGCATAGGACGGAAAGCCGTACCAGGTTTTGGGGTGGAGGCCAGGGGCCTCCTCCGACACAATGACGTGCAGTCTTTCCGCGATCCGCCGGTCGGTGCCTTCAAGTCCCTCAATCGCTGAGAGGCAGTCCTCGTATTCTTTTGCGCGCTTGGCGGCGCCCTTCACTCCCTTCATCGCCTTTAGTTCGGCGGCTCGCTGTTTCATGGCATCGCGCTCGGCGCTCGAAAATCCGCTGGTGTCACTCATGATCGGCATCCCTCAATTCCCCATCCAGAGATCACTCCTGCCCGCGGGGGCACGGAGTGCGGCATCACTTACCGTAAGCCCGACGGCGCAGGTGACGACAGCCGCGCCGGATCCAACCATTGCAGACTCCACTCTTACCCTGCAGCAGGCGCGTCATTTGCTGAAAGTGCACTGTGCGACCGTATTCTCGACGGCAGTGCACTTCTTTTAGGGAGGCGCACCGCCGTCGCTTGGCGGGCTGGCGAGGAGCGGTCCTGCCTCAAACTCCTCGGGACGGACGGTCAGGGGCCACTGAACCGCATGATCTCCGTTGTGAGGATTGGCGGGGGGACAAGCAGCGTCGAGATAAGCGTGGAGGACGCGCGCCCGCTTCATGAAGAAGTCCTCGCCATAGCCAAGGATGCGTCTGCAGACATGGCCCCGTTGCTGAGAGAGCTGTCTTCGCCCACTGGGAACGTCATGATGCGGGCCGAAAAGCCCTCAAGCGCCTGGACGTTTGATGCCGAGACCTGGACCACGGCCGCCAAGGAACTCCAGACCCGGTGCGAGCCCTAGGGGACCGTCAGCTAGCCGGATCGGTGCCGGCTTGATCCGTCACCCCACCACGCAGAACTCGTTACCCCCGGGGTCGGCCATGCCGATGCCGTCGGCGCAGCCAACGTCGACGTGAGTAGCCCCCAGTGCCAGCAGGCTCTCGAGTTCGGCGTCGATGGTTGATACGGCGGCTGGCGCGAGGTCGAGATGGAGCCGATTCCTGCCCAGCTTGGGCGCCACAGGCCCGCCACCCCACGTGATCTTGGGGCCGCCGGTGGGCGCCTGAACCGCGGTCTCACCGGCCTGGTCCCATACCAGGTTCCAGGCCAGTGCATCCCGCCAAAAGTAACCGACCTCCGCGAGACCGGCGCCGGCCAGCGAGCTGAAGAACGGGCAGCCGGCGAGGAAGCTGCCCCCCGGCTGCAGGATGCACAGTTCGTTTCCGTCGGGATCGGCAAGGACGACGTGCTCGGCGTCCGGTCCCTGCCCGACATCCAAGTGTTGTGCACCCAACGCCAGCGCTCGGTCCACCGCGGAGGCCTGCTCGATGATGGACGTCGGTTTGAGGTCGGGATGCATCTGGTTGGGACCCCACTTCTCACCGGCACCGGCGACGAATCGGAGACTGAAGCCCACCCCGGGCAGTGCCTTGAGCGAGGGTGCGCCCCGTTGGACCGTGACGTCCCGGCCGAGCAGGCCGCCCCAGAATCCTGCGAGACGCTCAGGATCGGGTGAACTGAAGGTCAGGGCAATCAACTCGCACACCATGGCGGCTATTCTTTCGGTGCGCCAGTGGCGCGTCAATCGAATAGGCGGCCGGCCCAAACCCCGCTGGAATGCTTAGACCTGGGTTTCTCCGCCGTCTGCGAACAGTTCGGTGCCGGTGACGAAGCTCGCCTGATCCGAGGCGAGGAACAGTACGACGTTGGCGATTTCGGCCGGCTGGGCGACGCGGCCGAGTGGCACGTTGCCAGCCATTGCGTCGAGCATGCCCTGTGTTTGGCTCGGGTCGGAGGCGAGTCCGGTGAGGCCGGGCGTCTCAGTGGGTCCCGGGGCGATCGTGTTCACCCGGATGTGGCGGCCGGCGAGCTCGGCCGCCCACGTCCGCGTGAATGAACGCAATGCTGCCTTCGTGGCGGCCTAAACGCCGAACGGAGGGTTCCCCTTGCTTGACGCGTTCGATCCCGTAATGATCACGGAGGCGTGATCCGCGAGCATGGGCAGGGCCTTCTGCACGGTGAAGACTGTGCCCCTGCCGGGCGTACCGGTGCAGTGGTATCAGTTCGCCCTCGGGGAGCGCGAGGGCGGCGTACTCATTGGCGACCTCGCATTAGAGGTGAATGATGCCAAACCGAGTATGGCCGAATTGGGGTTCACCCTCGCGCCCGAGTATCAGGGGAACGGCTATGGCCTTGAGGCAGTGCGGGGTTTGCTCGGCTACGCCTTCGGGACACTGCACCTCCGCCGCCTCACCGCGGTTACCGACGCCCTGAACTATTCCGCGGCCCTGCTTCTCGACCGGGTGGGAATGCGGAGGGAGGCGTATTTCCAGGAGAACATCTTCTTCAAAGGAGCGTGGGGGGAGCGAGTGTGCTTTCGCGATACTGGATCGGGAATGGGCAGCTGGGTGCGGGGTCGAACCGGATCCGCTGATGACCCGATCCGGGCTTGGGACACCTAGCGATCAGCGACGCTAGGGCCTGGGCCCCAGAGTCTGATGCTGGTGTCCGCCTCAGAGGCAAGAGGGCCGTTGAACGTCAGCACCTCGACGACCTGTCCCCACGGAGTCTCGAAGAAAAGATTGGTTAGACCGGCGAGCTCAGGTGGTCCGCCTGGACTCAGGGGGCGGACCACGACACCTTCCTGGCCGCGCAGGTGCGCTCCTGCCGAGGTGGCTAGCGAGGCGCTCGTCGAGAAGCTAGGCAGCACCGGTAAAACGGCCGAGCGACTGGGGGTATCCCGGTAGACGATGTGGTGAACAACGTCCCCGTGTTCACGGTCCCGGGCTGCCTTCACGGCAAGGTACGTCACAGGCCTGAAGGCGAGTCGCCGGCAGCGGCTTAGCTTGGGCGCGCCGCTTATCGTTCTTCCTTCGTGAGTACGGCGAAGACCGCACCGACGACGGTGCCATACACCAGGTGCGCGGACAGATCGTCGCGAAGCGTCCGTGCGTCGTAGGCCCAGATCGGCTTGTACACCTTCGCCAGCGGGAGCACGACATAGCCGAGCAGCCACACCACAGGACCGTACCCAACCGCCCGCACCCACGGGTGTATGGACGCGACACTTGCCACCGCACCGTATTGTCCGCCCCATCCCACACCTGTCGCCCAGTGCATGATGTTGGTCGTAGCGCGGGCCCACCCGGGTGGCGGTTCGTGCCCCGTGGCGACTTTTAGGGCTTTCCGCCCGAGCTGCCCCGGAGCAGAGGCGTTCTCCCAACTCGAGACGTCGCTGGCAAACTCCCAGCGCCAGATCCCGGACTTGCCGCCGCTGCGGCGGTAACGATCATAAAGCACCAAATCCATTGCTGCGGTGCCGAGAGTGCCGGCCAGCAAGCCGACAGCCGCGTTTCTCACCAATCCCATGGTTCTTCCTCCCTCACCGCCTGCACCATGAAGGCCGGGCACCAATCGGGGCAACTCTCGACCGCATCGCCGCTCCGAGAGCCAAGCATGCAGTACGCGACGGCCGCCCGTCGACCGCGGTCGCGAGGTGGCCGCGGACGCGTACGACGTCGTGTGGTCGTCGACGACGGACGTCGCCATGCGACTCCGACTTTATCCCCGGCCGCCCCTCGAACACTAGGCGTAGTTCCGGGCCAGTGCATCACGCAAGAAGTAGCCGGCCTAGGCAGGACCGGCGCCGGCGAGCGAGCTGAAGAACGGGCAGCCGGCGTCATCGCCGCTCATAGGGTTCGCCAGTTTGTTCACTGCTCACGCCATCAAAGTCATGCTTCCTCGGACTGACCCCTTCAGATGTGTGCCGAGGGATTATCCGACGGACTCTTTTGCTGGCGAGCAGATACGACAGTCGCCACTTGGCCGTGCGGCAACGGAGCGTCGACACCATCGCCCGAAAATCGTCGGCTTACAGTCTCCGCTGTTTTGGGATCAAAGGGGACATATGCGAGTGATACAGAGTATTCGAAGCATCATAAACAGGTAGAGAATGGTCCCTTTGATGATTGACGGAAATCCTGCGGGATCCCAGAGTTACCCCATGCAAGTCCGTTTCGATGTTGATGGGGGCCGTGATTAGATTGAGAATTCGGCAAAGAATCGCCGCCATAGCCGTCGCGGCGTTGTTCATCGGCACGTTCTTTGTTCCTCCGGCCTCCGCGGCGCCTCCTCCGATCGTCCCCGGACGACTCGCCTACCCGGCTGGGGGGACGACCGCCGTGGGCGTCGGCATCAACGCCGCCAATCAGAACGCGCAACTCGCCGAGAGGATACCGGCCCAGATTAAACCGGGATGGAAGGCACAGCCGCCGCGCTGCCCGAGCGCTGCGACAAGTGAAGCCAGCTCCATCAGCGTCGCCGGCGCGCGGACCGTTGTGGTGGACAGGCAGTACCAGTGCACCTGGCTTTCGGCCTACAACACATCGACCGGGGCCCTCTTGTGGCGCCACAAGTTCCATTTCGGGCAGATGGCAAGAACCGAAGGGTCGCGGGTGTACTTCAGCCACGACGACCCGAACGGCGGCACCCTCCTGGATGCGTACGATATCGCGACCGGCAAACTGCTTTGGTCTTCGGGTCACTGGTACGGCTTCGATAAGATGTCGGTCGGATCCGGGGTCCTCGTGAATGACCACTTCGTGATCGATGCCAATACGGGCGCCCTGAAGTTCAAACTGCCGGTCTCGCAGAATCATGGGAATACCATGGTCGCCGGCGGCAAGATCTTCAGCAACCAATCCGACTTCGTGGAAGCTTTCTCGCCGACCACCGGCCAGCGGCTCTGGTCATACAAGAAACCCGCGCGCACTGCCGGATCGGGAAACAGCACCCCGGCCCTCCATAACGGGCGTCTTTACCTCTCCAGTCAGTACGGAGTGGGAACGCTGGTGCTTGACCCGGCCACCGGGAAATACATCCGCACCCTGCCGCGCAGCGAGATGGACATTGCCTTTGACGGTCCGATCGGTATTTTCACCCGGAGGGACCATAACGAACCCGATGTGATCTCAGCGGTGCGGCTCGATACCGGAGAGGTCTACTGGTCCAGGAAGCTAGGCATGCTGGACGTTCATCCGTTCAGAATGTACTCCTCCGGGCCTGTTATCGAGAACGGTCTTGTCTGGATTCTTGCCGCTCCCCACGACGGCGTGGGCGGGCACCTGATCGCTCTGGACGAGGTGACCGGCGCCGTGCGCAGCACCACGATACAAACCTGTGCGGCACCCCTGGGCCACATTGCCATCGCCCAGCGCCGCATCTTCACCTCAAGTAACTGCGGTGTGCTCACCTATGTCTCGCGCGAGCTGCTGCCCGATCCTGGCTTCGAACTGGGGACGGGTGGATGGAAGGCATACTCCACCGGAAGCCTGACCCCGGTAACCAGCCCGAAACACGAGGGCGCTAAGGCCCTGCGCGTGACGGCCACCTCCAGCAGTCCGGGGAAAACCGGCCTTGCCCACCACTCCGTCATCACGAACAGCAGACAGGGCAAGCCCTACAGCGCCTCATGCTGGGTGTACTCAACAGGAACGAACCTAAACCTCACCATCCGGTTGCTCGAACAACCCCAGGACTATTCCACCAGGATCCAGCTGGCCTCCAAGACAATAACCAGTCTCCCGGCCAAAAGCTGGACCAAAATCAGCATCACCGGGACGGCGGCGAGATCAGGAGAACGAGTAATCCCTCAAATCTATTCGACGAATCAAACGACGCTTACAGGACATATCGTCTACGACAACTGCTCGGTAACCGGCGGGTAGGGCCGTGTCCGGGTTCCGGCATACCAGCGTCTACGAAGGCATGTCCGAGAGGGTTGATGTCGGACATGCCTTCGTAGACGTCGAAGACGATCACCGATGGCGTGAGGGTCATGGGTTGTCGTTCCCTGCGCTAGTCAGGAGCGCATTGATTGCGTCAGCGATCGAGTGAGGGTGATCTTCAGGTGTGAAGTGCTTCCCTTCTGGGATACGGGCGAGTTCTACCCGAGGTTAGCTGTGAGGCGCCGGCCGTACTCGAGTTTATGGAAGCTATCAACGTCGCCCCACACTACTCGCACAGTCAGTTTCAGCGCGGGGAGGGGTACGCTGAGCGAAGCGCGGGCGGGGAGCTCTACCTCGTGTGTTCGCTTATGTCGGTGGAGGACAACAATGACGATTGCGGATTTTTTAGGAAATTTCGAACTTTCGACCCGCCCTGTCCACCCCGAATCGCGTGCTGCCCTGGCGTCCCGATGGGCCGCACTGCCGGAGCATGTGAAGACACAGAACCAGGTGCTGGGCCGTTGTGCTATCGGGTGTGAAGGTACCCACGGTGTTTTCCCCAAGTGCAATCTCACCTGCAGCCCGTGCTATCACTCAGCAGAAGCTAATCAGGTGCGGGTGGACGGAGACCATACGGTCCGTGAAGTGCAGCGGCAGATGGAATATCTGCGTGCGGTGCGGGGCCCGAGCGCCCATGCCCAACTCATCGGGGGAGAGGTGAGCCTGCTTGCTCCGGAGGACCATGCTGCCGCGTTGACGGTGATGCGCGCCAATGGACGCGAGCCGATGTCGATGACTCACGGGGATTTCGACTATGAGTACCTGTTGGCCGTCGTTCTTGGAGCTGACGGTGAGCCTCGGTTCGACCGGGTGTCCTTCGCGGCGCACTTCGATTCACTGATGCGTGGCCGGCGCGGTGCAGTGCGGCCACGGAATGAATCCGAACTCGACCCATTCCGGTTGAAGTTCGCGCGGATGTTTCAGGACCTGCGTCGTGATCACGGTGTGAGCTCGTATCTCGCTCACAACATGACAGTGACACCGTCGAACTTCGGTGAAGTCGCAGAGGTAACTCGATCTGTGTTGTCCATGCCCTACGACATGCTGTCCTTCCAGCCGGCGGCATACATCGGAGACGGGCGTCGGTGGAAAGAAGACTTCACGGAGGTCGGGATCGACGACGTCTGGCAGAAGATCGAGGAGGGCGCCGGCCAGAAAGTGCCCTGGGAGGGGATCCAGGTCGGGGATCCGCGGTGCAACCGGTACAGCACAGGAGTCTTTGCAGGGGAGAAGTTCTCGGTCCTCGTTGATCCTCAGGACGCTGCCGACATCGCCGCCCGTGACACCCTCCTGGCCCATCATGGCGGGATCGTCTTCATCGGTCAGAACAGGTGGATTCTCGTGGCGAAGATTGTACGGGCCGTCCTTCGCCACCCCGCAGATGTCGGGGTTCTTCTCGGACACGCCCGACGCATGGTGCGCCGCGCCGGCGGGCTGCGCTCACTCTGGGACGCTTGGCGAACCAAGTCCTTGAGCATTAAATCGTTTGTCGTCCATAACTTTATGGATGCCGCTGTTGTGGCACCGGCATGGGACATGATGCAGCAGGGACAGATCAGTGATGAGCCGAAGATACGAGAAGCTCAGGAACGCCTCGGGGCGTGCATGTACACGATGAGCCACCCAGAGACAGGGCAGCTGGTACCGGCGTGCACGCAACACTCGGTATTGGATCCCGCCGCCAACATTGAACTGCGCCGGTTGCTGCCTTTGCGGGTGAAGAGCACCGTGGACTGATCTGTACCAGGGACCCGATCGGGGCCGGGGTGTGCCCGCGTGCTCGGACCGGAGGAATGAATGGGTAGGGGCGTGCCCGTACCGGGACGGGTCGGCACGGGCACGCGGCTCTTTAGAGTCCCGGGGCTGCCGGGATGTCGAGGTCGGTCTCGACGAGGTGGTTGAAGTAGTTGGTGAACAGGTTCAGGGCGATGTGCGCTGAGAGTTCCGTTAGTTCGCTGTCGGTCCACCCCGCATCGAGGCCGGCCTGCCAGGCGGCGTCCTTTACGGCGCCCTTATTGGCGGTGCTCTGGCGTGTCAGCTCGAGCAGGGCTGTGAGCTTGGGATCGAAGTCGATCGAGCCCTTGCGGATGGCAATGGTCTGGTCCTCGCTGAGCCCTGCGGCTTTGGCTCCCATGGTGTGCGCGGACTGGCAGTAGCTGCACTCATCGACGTTTCCGACGACCAGGGCGATCGCTTCCCGGGTGCGGCTGTCGAAGGTGCCGTAATCACCGATGACCTGCTGGAGAGCGACGTAGCTTTGCAGGACGGCAGGTGAGTGTGCCATCGCTCCGTGGATGTTCAGGACCTTCCCGAACTTCTGGGCAAGAGCGCCGAGTTCGGTCTGTACGGCCTCGGGCGCGTTGTCGGTGGTGTGCACAGTGATGCGCGACATAAATACTCCTTCTTAGGGGGGGGTTCCGGGGAAACTGGTGTCAGCGGCCAGCCCTCAGGCCACCTCCGACGCCGGTCCTGAGACCAGTCATGAGACCGATATGAAGTCAGTCATCAGGTCAGTCACGAGGTCATGGTCCGCCTGTGGGGTGCGCCGCGACGGGTAAGTGTGGGGTCAGAAAGTGCTGCGGGAAACCCGTCGAAGCCCGTCGGTGTCGTCGATTGTGATGCGTCCGCGTCCCTGGCGGATGAGTCCGCGCGCAGCGAAGTCGGACATGGTCTTACTGGTGGCTTCCCGTGTGGCACCGAGCAGTCCGGCGAGTTGCTCGTGGGTGAGCTTCACGGACCTGGTGTGCGTGAACCTGCTCACGGGTGCGGCCTCGTCGAGTTTGAGCAGCGTGGAGGCGGTTCTGGCGCTCAAGGGGCGCAACGCCATGTCGGTCAGGCGCTCCTCCAGGCGTGCGACCTGTTCACCAAGGAGCCGGGAAATCTTCACGGCGATTTTCGGGTTCGACAGGAAGTGCTCCTCAACCTGTGCTGCGCTGAGCTGGCAGACGACCGAGTTCTCGATCGCTTCGGCGTAGTTGCCGTACATCCGCTGGCCGACGAGCAGCATCTCGCCGAAGACCGCGCCCGCCTCCAGGATCGCGATCGTGAGGGTCTTGCCGTCCTCGGCCACCCGGAAGATCCTGATCCTGCCTTCCTTAAGGATGAACAGGGCCGTAACGGGTTCACTCTGGCTGAAGACGAGCTCTCCACTGGAGAACAGTTTCGGAGGTGACACCCGGTCCAGAGCAGCCATGTCCTGTGTGGTGAGGTCGGCGAAGATCTCCACAGCGTTGAGGCAGCTGAAGTGCTCCCCGGTCTCGGCCAAGAGCTCTACCTCCCGTTCGTGGGGTGCCCAGCCTTTGGCAGCAGGGCCGGCGGCTGAGAGGACAGTTGTCGAGCAGGCATCGTTCATACGCTGAAGCTTCATCGACGGCGTAGGACCAGTGCTGCCACCAGTCCCAGAATAAGCCCGTAGATCATGTGTCCCATCAGCGATGCCAGGGAGGCCCCGTCGATCATGAAGACGGGCATTCCCATCATGGCCGGCATGATCAGCAGCGGACCGAGGACCCACCACAGCGCACCGTACACCAGCCCGATCAGTGCGCTCTTCACCAACGTCCCGGTCAGCAGACCGGCGACGAGAAGGGTCAGCGCCAGGCCGATGAGGACGGAAATCATCAGGTGCACCAGGATCCCGACGCCGGCCGACGTCGAGCCGACCATGGAGGCGACCATCGGCAGCATGCCCATCATGGCCATGAGGACGCCGAACACGATTCCGCCGCTGAGCCCGCCGATGACACCGGCGAGAACCCGCTTGCTCACCGGTGTCGCCGCAGATCCGGAAGCCGGGGTACCTGCAGCACTGACCGGTGCTTCGTGTGAAGCGCTCATGATGTGGCCTTCCTTGCCCTGGTGATCGTCGAAACCCCTGCCGGTCCGTTAATCACGCTGATCTGCTGGTACCGGTTCTGCTCGCGGTGCTGGTCATGCATCTGACCGCGGTCCTGATCGTGGTTCTGATCGTTGGGGTTCCTCGACGGTAGGCCTGCGCCGCTCAGGGGTTCTGTAATCTGGGACACACTCAGGCACGGGCGTTCCATCCGCGGAGCTGCGCCTCGCCTGACCGACTAAACCGGAGCGAGACAGGGACCGGGAAGCCAACCGGTGAGCTGCCGGCGTTTTACTCTGTCGGGACCGCCCAGGCGCGCTGGTCCTGCAGGCTCAGAGTGATGACCTGACCAGATAGCAGTGGAGGGTGGCCGGGAACATCAACAGTGAGCGTGACCCCTGACGCCTCAGTGTTGCCGAGGTTTAGTGGACCTCCTGCAATCAATGACCTCTCGGAAACCTCCGGGGGAGGGTCGGCGGAGGAACCGTGGCGGGTACCGGTGGGATTTTCGGAGCTGACGAGTACGCGCACCAAGGTCCTCGCGCCGAGCGAGGTCAGACCGGACACGCACCCCTTGATGGTCGGAGGTTCACCACCAGCAGATCCGCTGGTGAGTCTGCTGGTGGGTCCCCTGGCGGGTACGAGGGTGAGGGCTTCCTGGCGGATCATAAGATCCGACGGTCCGTCCGTGGCACCGGTTTGTACGGGCAGGGATCCCAGGACGGAGTGGTGGTGGCCGTCGCTGACCATGCCGGGGACGGTGTTGAGTCCTCCGAGGAGTTCGTTCACGGTGCGGGTCGCCGGCTGATAGTGGACCTGGTGCACGGTGCCGTGCTGCAGGATACGGCCGTCATCAAGGACCGCGATCGTGTCGGCGAGGATCGAAGCTTCCTGCCTGTCATGGGTCACCACCACGATTGTGGGGGCCAGCTGGGCGCGGATGTCGCCGATCAGGTCATACATGGTGTGGCGCAACTGCACATCAAGGGACGCGAAGGGCTCGTCCAGGAGCAGGATGCGGGGGTTGCGGGCCAGGGCGCGGGCGAGGGCGACGCGTTGCTCCTGTCCACCGGAGAGACTGCCGACGGGGCGACGGGCATAGTCGGCCAGGTGTACGAGCTCGAGGTAGTCCATTGCCTCCGCGCGGGCTTCTTTCCGGCGCGTTCCGGCCATGCGCGCTGCGAAGGCGACGTTGTCGATGACATTCAGATGCGGAAAAAGCAGAGCCTTCTGAAAGACCAGCGCCATGCCGCGCCGCTCGACGGGAACCATGGCCAGGTCCTCGCCATCGACGAGGACGTGCCCACCCGAAGGTGCGTCGAGTCCGGCGATGATGCGCAGCAGCGTCGACTTGCCGCTGCCCGATGCTCCCAGCAACGCGACGCATTCAGAGGGCGGGACGGTCAGCGACACGGCGTGCAGAACCTCTGTGGACCCGAAGGATCGGGAGATGCTCCGGGCTTCAAGTTTCGAACTCATAGTCCAGCCTTTCGGGTCAGCGCCCTCACCCATGTTCCGGCCGGTGTTCTGGCAGGTTTTCTGGCTCGCGTCCTGATGGTGGCCGGCAGCGCGACGGCAGCCAGGATGAGCACCGGCGGGATGATGACGGCGAGGGACAGGACGGCGACAAGTTGTTCATTGCCCGTTGATGCGGCCGCGGATCCCAGCAGCATCGGTAAGGTCGTCAGTTGCCCTCCACCGACCAGCAACGTGGTGATGTAGTCGCCCCACCCGACGAGGAATGCGAGGAAGAACGCCCGGACCGTTGCTGCGGACAGCAACGGGGCCCGTACGTGGCGAAGGACCTGTCGCGGATCCGCGCCCAGGGTGAGGGCGACGTCCTCGAAACGCTGTTCGTAGGTGGCCAGGGCGCTGCGGAACATGAAGGTGGTGTACGGCAGTGCGACCACCACCAGGAGCAGGACGACACCGGCGAAGGCCGGGACGTGCAGGCGTAGCAGCGTGATGTTCGCGCCCATCACGAGGGCAAAAGGAGGCACCGCCAGAGGCAGCAGCAGAATGAGGTCGACGGCCCGGCCGCACCGCCCGGGCAGTGCCTGGGCGGCCAGTGCCCCCATCAGCCCCAGCGGGGTCGCGATGACCGCGACAGTGCCGCCGAGCAGCAACGAGGACAAGGCAGCGGCCAGCGTTCCCGGGACTGCGAGCACCGCGAACGCGTCAAGGGAGTAGGTGCCCGGCAGGACGGCGGGCACCTGCCACAAGCCGGCCACGGACCACAGGACCAGCGGAACCAGCGGAACCAGGATCCAGAACACGAGCAGGACACCGAAAGCCGTGCGCAGCACCGGCCTGCCGCGCACACCGATACCTACCGGCATGCTTGGTGAGGGACGGCCCCCGGGTCGGAGCGCGGTCATCGCAGCCCCCTGGAGCGGCGCATCATGGCAAGCCCAGCAAGGATCGCCACGATACCGGCTCCAAGAGAGACCAGGGCTGTGGCCATCGCCTCGGGCCTGGCAGCCAGGTCTACGGAACCGAACAACCGCACAGCACGCACCGACACGGGTTCCGGTGATGTCGGCCCGAGCAGCCAGGCCGCCTCATAAGACCCGAACGTGTAGACGAACACGATGAGTGCGGACACAGCCAGCGCCGGACGCGAAAGTGGCAGCACGACGTGGATGATCCGCTGCCACGCCGTCGCCCCGAGCGTCGCCGCAGCATCACACATGCCCGAGACCGACCTCGACATGCTGCCGATGAGCACGAGTGCGACGAACGCTGATTCTTTCCACGCATACTCGAAGATGACCGCCCCGAACCAGGAACCGCCGACAAGGGTAGGGAAGGCCGGCGGCAGACCAAGGGTCCGGTCGAGGAACCCGCTGTCGGACAGCAACAGGCCGATGGCACCGGCCCCGATAAGGTGCGGAATAGGAATGGTCGCCGCACTGAGGCCCGCAATGATCCTTCCCATCCGTGGTGTGGCCAGAACGTACAGGGCGATCACGAATCCCACGATCACCGACGCCACCGTGGACGCCACCGCGATGTACGCAGAGACCAGCACCGACCTGCCGAGGTCACCCGCGGACCCCGCCCAGGCGTCCGTGCTGAGAACAGGCTCACCAATGAACGGCATCAATCCCAGACTCTGTGCCAACGCCCCCACGACGGAAACGCCGATGACCAGCGCGACAGGAACAACCGCGGGTACCGCCAGGACGACGCCCCGCAGGGTCACAGCTCCCGGGGCACCCCTGGCCGCGTACCGGTCGGGCGTCAGGTCCTGCCGGCTGGAGGGCGCAGGGCTGTGCGGGTCTGCCTGGTGTGGGCGACTGCCCGTGATCGGGATGTTCATCGTGAGGCCGCGATTTCCTGCCGCCACGCCTCGTCAAGGGCCGGCACCCACTCGGCGGAAAGTTCGCCGTGCGCCTTACGGGACAGCTCGTCATAGGTCGGGACGACAGGGGAGGCCGGAAGCTGGTCGAAAAGGGTCTCATCCTCGGGATCCAGGCGACCGAGGTCAAGGACCGGGAACTGACCCCACGTATCCGGGTCGGCTTTGGCCGCCTGCTGCTCGGGTGACAGGGCCAGATTCGCGACGACCATCGCACCGGCAGGGTCGGCGGCGTTCGCCGGTATCGCCAGGAAACTCGCGTTGCCCACGGTCCCCTCCTCAAGGGTGAGGACCTTCGTGGTGTCCGGCAGCGCCCCGGAAGCGACGAGGTCGGTCAGGGTGGCAGGCCCGTAGGTCATGGCGATATCAACCTCGCCATCGGCGAAGAGCGTGTTCAGTGCCTGCTCGTCGCGCGGATAGGTAGCCCCTTCACGCCACAGGGACGGCGCCACGCCGGTCAGGGCGTCAAGGGCCGCCGGGGAGTGCTCGTCGAACGCCTCGTCGCTGAAGTCAAGTGGCACCGCCTCGGCTCCACCAGCGGCGGCGAGCATCACCTCGCGCAGGAACACGCTACCGGTGAAGTCCGGCGGGGCAGGGTAGGTGAAACGCCCAGGATGGTCCTTCGCCCACTGAAGGATGCCCTCGAGGGTGGTCGGCGGGTCGTTCACCGTCGCGGAGTTGTAGAAGAACGTGAACTGGGCTTTGTGCCAGGGCGCTTCACAGCCGTCCACCGGTGTCCCGAAATCATTCAGGAGCAGGGGATCCTCCGGGTCGGTGAGGTCCATGTTCGGCAGCAACCCGGTCCAGTCACACCGCCACGCCTCAGCCTGCCGGCCGGTACTGAAGTTGGCGCCATTGACCCAGACAAGGTCCACGGACCCGTCCGAACGCCCTGCCTGGCGTTCGGACAGGACCCGGTTGACGGCATCGGCCGTATCGGTGATCGGCACCCGGCGCAGCGTCACTCCCTCAGCCGCCGCAGCCGGAGCCAGAACGTCGTCGACGTACGCATTTCCCTGCTCATCCCCGCCGTACATCCACAGGTCGACCGTTTGCCCGTCAGCCTCAGCACGAACGTCATCGAACGACGCGAAAGCCGACGGCGTCTCCGGTGACGGTGCGGCGCAGGAACTCAATGCCAGCCCGGCCACAGCAGTCACAGCCGCAGTCATCGGGGCCGCGGACCTCCGCAGTCGGGCATGATGCCGAGTGCCCGGCAGGGAAGGGAATGTACGTGCGTGATTCATAAGTCCTTCTGGGGTGGTAAGAGCTGGTTCCAGTATGCTTCGAAGCGGCACCGATCCTTGACGGGCCATATCAGGCCGTATTAGGTCATTTCGGGCCGTATTAGGTCATTTCGGGCGACATCAGGCAATTACGGCGGGAGACCATGCAGCGCGACGCCGGGAACCATGCGCCGTTGATGACCCCGACCCGACGGGTCCTGCTGCTGGGTGTCATCGTCATTGCGGCGACCGTGATCGTGCTGGTGGTTCCGCTTCCCGACGTCGACGAGCTGCGCGCCCTGGTCGACCGGGCCGGCTGGTGGGGGCCCTTCGGGTTCGTCCTCGGGTACGCGGCCATGACCCTGGCCCCTGTGCCCAAGAACGTCCTCTCCATCGGGGCAGGGGTCCTGTTCGGGTTCCTCCCGGGCCTGGGGCTGGTGTACGTGGCGGCGCTGCTCGGCGCGACCGCCGCGTTCTGGCTCGGGCGCCTGCTCGGCCGCGACGCGGTCGAGAAGTTCACCGGGACCCGGGTGGAGAAAGTCGACGCCGTCCTCAGCCAGCGCGGATTCATCGCCGTCGTCGGCGTACGCCTGATCCCGGTCCTGCCCTTCACCGCCATCAACTACTCGGCCGGCCTGACCGCGCTGGGATGGTGGCCCTACCTGCTGGGCACCATGGTCGGGATACTGCCCGGCACCGTAAGCTTCCTCGCCCTGGGTGCCTACGGCATGGACTTCGGCTGGCCCGCCACACTCGCAGCGGCCGCCCTCGGCGCCCTCACCCTCGCGGGCCTGATCTACACGCTGCGGGTCCGGCGCAGGAACCGGACCTCCGATGTTTGACAGCCGATTACGGCCCCTGCTGGCGCCGGCACTGAACCGGACCGCCGCCGTGCTGGATGTACCGTGGGTCAGTCCCAACCGGCTCACAGGGGCCAACCTCGTCCTCGGACTCGCCAGCGCAGGCCTGGCCGCAGCCCAACTGTGGGCACCGGCACTCATCGCATGGCTCCTGTGCCGGCTGGCAGACGGGATCGACGGCCCGCTGGCCCGACGCCGGGCAGCACAAGCAACACGGGCAGCGCAAGCAGTCCGTGTGGGACAGGCCCCAGCACCGGATGGCGGTCGAGGGGGATTCTGGGATATTGCTGCTGACTTCATCGTCTATGGGGCGACCGTCGTGGGAGTCGCCGTGGGAGCGACAGCTGCCTTCGGTGCCCCATGGTTACCCTTCCTCCTCGTCCTGTTCGCTTACTACATCAACGGCAGTGTTTTCCTCGCCTTTTCCTCCATCGCCGAGAAAACAGGGCGGACCATTGACGACGGCCGGTCCCTGTCCTTCCTCGGAGGTCTCGCCGAAGGAACTGAAACAGTCATCGTGCACAGCCTGTGGCTGCTCCTGCCCTTCCTGTCCTGGCAGATCGCGCTCGTCTGGGCTTTTCTCGTCTCGGTCAGCGCCACCCAAAGGATCATCACCGGCTACCGCAGGCTCGGCTGACCGACAGGCGCTCATCGTCAAGACAGGCGTTCACCGTCGATCTCGCCAAGCACCTCCAGCCACCCCGAGCAGCGGCCTGAGCATGCCTCATGCTTCGCAGGAGGAGCTGCGAACCGGTTCTTGGGCTGCGTGTCGGTCTTCTGGGTGGCGCCTGCGCACGGCCCGCCAACGGGTAAGACGGATCAGCAGCGACGTGAGGGCGCGGACGAGAGGCTTCTTAAGAGACGCACGGGCATCGGCAATGGCTGCGTTCCACAGGGCGTCGTTGTATGTCGGGTAGGGGTGGGTGACCCCCGCGAGGTCTCGGGTGGTGAGCTTCTGATGGACCGCGAGAGTCAACTCGCCCAGACTCTCTCCTGCCCTCGGTCCGACGATGGTGCCCCCGAGAATACGGCCACGCCTGTCGATGATCAGGCGGGTGAAGCCTGTGTCCTGGCTCTCGGTGATCGCCCGGTCCGTGTGGGCGTGCTCGATCGTTGAAACGCGGTGTCGCCGGCCATCGGGTCTGGTGACGCCTACCGCCGCGACCTCGGGGGAGGTGTAGGTCACCCGGGGCACGACCGTGCTCACTGCCCTGCGCACCCCCAACACAGCGTTTGATGCCGCGGTGCTCGCATGAACCCCGGCAAGGTGGGTGAAGTCAGGGTTTTGGGTGACGTCTCCGGCTGCCCACACGAGCGGATTCGACGTCCGCATATTCGAACCGACCAGTACCTGGCCCTTGTCATCGGTGTCCACGCCGATGAGCTCCAAGCCGAGACCTCTGCTGCGTGGTTGCCGGCCCGCTGCGACCAGGATCATGTCGGCGGGGAAGGTCCGTCCGTCACCGAGCCGCACGCGACTGACTGGCTCCTGCCCGCCCCCGGCCGAGGTGATGACCTCCTCCACCTCACTGTCCTCGATGACGTGCACGCCGTCCCGGGTAAGACTGGAGCGGATGATCGTTGCCGCATCGGGATCTTCCCTGGGCAGGATCCGGGACCGGGCGATCATCGTCACATTCGAGCCGAGCCGGGCGAAAGCCTGTCCCAGCTCACAGGCAATGGGCCCTCCACCGATGATCACCAGACGCGCGGGTAGCTCACGCAAGTCCCATACCGTCTCCGACGTCACCACCGGTGCCTGATCCAATCCTGTAATAGGAGGAAGCGCCGGTTCGCTGCCGGTCGCGATGAGGGCCTGCCGGAAATACACCGTCTCCCCACCGATCTCGGCACGGCCCTGTCCCTTGAAGCGGGCCGCCCCCTGACGGACCGTTACGCCCGTCTCCTCGAGAGACGCCGGAGAGTCATTGGGCTCAATGGTCCTGATCGCTGCTGCGATCCGCTCTCTGATCTCAGCAAACATCACCGGACCGCTTGTTCCGTGCCGAGCATCGACTGCGCCCGCCGCCGCGGACAGAAGCGTCTTGGACGGAACGCACCCTGTCCACAGACAGTCCCCGCCCGTGCGTGAGCGCTCCACCAGCTCGACGCGGGCTCCCAGACGCGCGGCCGTCTTTGCCCCTACAATCCCTGCCGTTCCACCGCCGATGACCAGAAGGTCAAACACATTTGTACTCGATCTCATTCGTGCCTCATCTGTTCGCTCAATTCATCGCTGGTCACCGGCAGTCCCTTCGGAGGAGGACCGATTAGGGTGTGAGCCTAACTGGTCGTCCCAGCGCCAGACCGTGGCGCCTACATTCGTGGAGTGATTCTGATCGCCGAGAAATACAGCAGCTTCGCACCCCTCTACGACCTCATGTCAGCAGAAATTCCCATCTACCGCGCTGGCCGGAAGCTCGGCGTCCAATCCCTTGATCTTCGAGCCGGCGCGCAAGTGATCGACGTCGGGTGCGGTACAGGACTGAACTTCCGGCACCTCAAAGAACGTATCGGATTGGCCGGGACCATCGTTGGGATCGACCGGAGCGCTGAGATGCTCGCGCAAGCCCGACGAAAAGCCACCCGACATGGGTGGACCAACATCATCCTCATCCAGGCCGATGCCACCACGACACCCTCCGAATCCATTATCGAATCAATTACGTCCCAAGGGGGCCGGCCACTCTCCGACGCGGCCCTGGCAACCTACGCCCTGTCCCTCATGAACCCTTGGGAGGCGGGATGGAACATGATGCGCAAGCTCACCGCACCGGGCGGGCGCCTTTGCATCGTCGACATGCAGGAACCCACCAGCCGCATCCCGGGAACGCGCGCCCTGGCACGCCTGGCCTGCAGCCTTGGCGGAGCCGACATCACCGCCCACCCCTGGAAGGCAGTCGAAGCAGACTGCGTCGACGTGACGGACGGAACTGCACGCGCAGGACACCTGCAAATCCGGACCGGGCGTCAAACCGCGACCTGACGAGTCAGATAAGGGATCCGCTGAAGTGAATCGCGTCGACGGACTGCACATACTTCTGCAGCTCACTCAGCACAGAGCGACCGGGTTCACTCTCGGGAAACACCTCCGTGTGGTCCTCGAGCCGGTGCCACGTCACCTGCTCCCGATCAACCCTCGGATACAGATCCGCCGAACGGGACGCGCACCACCAGCACGAGCCATCGACTCCTGCCAGCGCGGTGCGAGCCTTACTACCGCTACCGAGACTATGAGCCCCACCCCCAGCTCTGTAATTCAAGACACCAAGCCAGCACTTCGTGAGGCACCCGACGCGGGGCTCACTCGGTGGCGAGACCTTATCGCGGTTGGAATGGGCCGTCTTCAAGACAGTGATGTCGTGCACAATGACCGGTCGGCAGATGAGCCCGCTGAGATTCTGCTCTGTTCCTACGAGGGGGGACGCTGCAGCGTCCACGCCCACCGGCGCGATCCTGGAGGGGCGGGGCAGGCACGTTAGATCCGCATACCCTTGTAGGTGGAAGCGCCTGCGGATCAGCCGCCGAGGTGAGTGCCGTTGTCGGTCGGCAGGTTTGTGTCAGTTGGGCGGGTAGGCGTCGTTCGGGAAGCCGGGTTCCTCGGGCTCGGTCGGGTCGCGCGGCTGTCCGGGCTGGGCCGGGTATTCCGCCAGTTCGATCGGCTGATCTGATTCCGGCTGCGCCTGCGCATCTTCCCGATTCTGCTCCCGGCCGTCAGCGTCGTCCACCCCGGCGTGTTGGGAGCTGCCCGTCCCGGAAACGGCCGATCTGGACGAGCCTCGACGGGCCCGCCGGTGGCTTCAATACCCATGAACAGGCCCTGATGCGTCCCGGTCAGGGTGTCGGCAAGGGCAACATCATCCTCGGTCTCGGTGAGGTGGTTGACGTCGACCCTGAGGTCGGGAAAGGCACTGCGCAGTTCCGTGAACAGGTCCCGGAAGCCGCCGAGGCCGGTCCCCTGCACGGGGGCGGGGTCGTGGTCCACGCAGTCCGGTGCGACTACCTGATCGAACGCCGCGTGATCGCCGCTGTTGATGGCCTCACCCAAGCGCTCCAGCGCCGCAATGTTCTGATCCCTGCCCATCCAAAGTCCTTCCGCTGTGTTGGCCGGAGCCACTGCGGGGGCGGAGGAGGATCTCGGCGGTGGCCGTTGTGGCGGTGCCGGATCAGGAGAACCTGATCCGGCACCGGTTCGTGCTGGTACTGCTTCACGTCTGGTACTGCTTCATGCCTGGTGGTGCTTAGGTGTGATGGTGCTTAGGCGTGATGGTGCTTAGGCGTGATGGTGCTTAGGCCTGGTCG
>NZ_CADCTE010000074.1 GCF_902805515.1 uncultured Arthrobacter sp.
GCCCGCGTGGACCGCCCGTCGTTCCGCGTTGCGGAGGGCCAGCTGATCCACGTCCACAGCCGCAGCGAGACTATGGTCCCGCTCCAGGTTGCAGCAGCCGGCGCCCACCGCGACGTCCTGCCGGCCGTCCCGGGCTACCTCGACGTCTCGCTCGAGAAGCTCCAGGCCCGCCTGGTCCGCCGCCCCAAGCGCTCCGAGGTCCCCGTGACCTGCGAAGAGCAGCTCGTGGTGGAGTACTACGCCCGCTAGTTCGACGCTCCGGCGGCTCGCCCGCCGGCTTCGAACAGCAGCCATCCCAATAGCCCGCGGCTCCGGCCGCGGGCTATTGGGTCCGGCACCCCAAATCTTTGCCGCCCGAGGGCGGTTACCTGGATACGAAGGAGACCGTCCATGTCCGGTGGAGATATTGCCGGCCTCATTGCAGCCGGCGTGTTTGCCGTCCTGGTCGCATTGCTGGCTGTGCCCGTGCTGAAGCTCGGCAGGGTGTTCGACGAGCTGCGCACCGCGATCCGCACCGTGACGGACGAGACGACGCCGCTGATCACCGAGGTGACCAGCACCGTCAGCACCACGCACCAGCAGCTGAAGAACGTCGACGGCATCACCTCCAACGTGTCCGACGCCTCCGCGAACCTTTCCGCGCTGTCCTCCCTGGTCGCCGCGACGCTCGGAGCCCCGCTGATCAAGGTCGCGGCGTTCTCCTACGGCGTCCGCACCGCCTTCGCCGGCCGGAAGACGCCGGCCGGGCGGCGCCGCAGCCGCTGAGGCACCCCCTCCGGGCCCGCGGTCCCGGATCACCAGACACCGCCGTCAGCACTCGACGAGGAGGATCCCATGATCAGAAGAGCCCTATGGATGGCAGCGGGAGTGGCCATCGGTGTTCTCGCAGTACGCAAGGTCACCGCCGCGAAGGCAGCGCTGGGGCCGGCCGGCCTCAACCGCGCCGTCGGCTCGGCCTCTGACAATATCGCCGGATTCGCCGACGCCTTCCGTTCCGGGATGCGTGAGCGCGAGGCGGACCTCCGCTCGGCGCTGGGCGTCGAGCAGCCGGTACCCCCGGCCCCCGCAGCAACGCACCGCTGACGGGGCCGGAGCGCCCCGAACCAGAACCGCACCGGCTCGCCGCGGGCAGCACCGCCCCTGCCGGTCCGAACCCACCTGTCGAACCCGAAGGATCCCCCGTGAAGTCCCATGAGATCGCAAGCCGCTGGCTGAGCTACTTCGAGAAGAACGGGCACACCGTCGTGCCGTCGGCGTCGCTGGTCTCCAGCGATCCCTCGCTTCTCTTCACGGTGGCGGGCATGGTCCCCTTCATCCCGTACCTCACCGCGCGCGAGCAGGCGCCCTACGACCGGGCGACGAGCGTGCAGAAGTGCATCCGTACCGGTGACATCGAGGAGGTTGGCAAGACCGCACGCCACGGCACCTTCTTCCAGATGGCCGGCAACTTCTCCTTCGGGGACTACTTCAAGCAGGATGCCATCCGGATGGCCTGGGAGCTGCTGACCTCCGGCGTCGACCAGGGCGGATACGGCCTGCCCCCGGAGAAGCTGTGGATCACCGTCTACCACGAGGACGACGAGGCCCTGGCCATCTGGCGGGACGAGGTCGGCATTCCCGTCGAGCGCATCCAGAAGATGGGCAAGAAGGACAACTACTGGTCCACCGGACAGCCCGGCCCCGCCGGCCCCAGCTCGGAGATCTTCTACGACCGCGGCCCGGCCTACGGCGTCGAGGGCGGACCCGAGGCCGACGACGATCGGTACGTCGAAATCTGGAACCTCGTGTTCATGCAGTACCAGCGCGGCGAGGGAACCGGCAAGGACGACTTCGAGATCCTCGGTGAACTGCCCAAGAAGAACATCGACACCGGTCTGGGCCTCGAGCGCCTGGCCATGGTGCTGCAGGACGTCGAAAACATGTACGAGACGGACCAGGTGCGCCCCGTGCTCGACAAGGCGGCGGAACTCAGCGGACGCGAGTACACCAGCGCCGAAAGCCCCGACGACCCCCACCACACCGACGACGTGAGGATGCGCGTCGTCGCCGACCACATCCGCTCCTCGCTGATGCTCATCGCCGACGGCGTCACCCCCTCGAACGAGGGACGCGGGTACGTGCTGCGCCGCCTCATCCGCCGCGCCGTGCGGGCGATGCGCCTCCTCGGGGTGGAAAAGCCGTGCCTGCCGGAACTGCTGCCCGCCTCCCGCGATGCGATGAAGGGCACCTACCCGGAGGTCGAGAAGGACTTCGAGCGGATCGCCCGGATCGCCTACGCCGAGGAAAAGGCGTTCCTGCGCACCATCGCCTCCGGCACCGCCCGGCTCGAAGAGGCGGTCAAGGAGTCGAAGGCCGCCAACCGGCCGCTGTCCGGATCGGACGCCTTCGCCCTTCACGACACCTACGGCTTCCCCATCGACCTGACCCTCGAAATGGCCGAGGAGGCCGGGCTGGCCGTCGACGCCGAGGGCTTCCGGACGCTGATGCTCGAACAGCGCCAGCGCGCCCAGGCCGATGCCCGCGGCAAGAAGGCCGGCCATGCCGACCTGTCTGTCTTCAACGAGATCCTGGCCGCCGGCGAGACGATCTTCACCGGCTACGACGAGCTGACCACCGAGGGCGTCGTCACCGGGCTGCTGCGCGGCGGACAGTCGATTCCGGTCGCCTCCACGGGCGAGGAGATCGAACTGGTCCTGGACCAGACGCCGTTCTACGCCGAATCCGGCGGGCAGGCCGCCGACGTCGGGCTGATCACCGGCAACGGGTTCGTGGTGGAGGTCCTGGACGTGCAGCGCCCGGTGAAGGGCCTCCACGTCCACCGCGCCGTCGTCCGCGAAGGCGAAATCACTCAGGGCGCCCTGGTCACCTCCGCCGTCGACCGCCAGCGCCGCCATGCCGGGGAGCAGGCCCACTCCGGAACGCACATCGTCCACGCCGCGCTGCACCAGATCCTCGGCCCCGAGGCGACCCAGCGCGGGTCCTTCAACAAGGCCGGCTACCTGCGGTTCGACTTCGCCTGGGGTGAGGGCATCAGC
Organism: uncultured Arthrobacter sp.; assembly: GCF_902805515.1. Lineage (GTDB taxonomy): Bacteria > Actinomycetota > Actinomycetes > Actinomycetales > Micrococcaceae > Arthrobacter_D. The sequence goes on from NZ_CADCTE010000074.1 coordinate 3,036, forward strand.
GCCGCCGCCAAGAGCGAGATCGAGGAAGTATCGAACCTCGCCATCCGCAGCAACCACACGGTCGAGACCAAGATCATGCCGCTGGCGGAGGCCAAGGCCCTCGGCGCGATGGCGCTGTTCGGGGAGGCCTACGGCAACCGGGTGCGCGTCGTCGAGATCGACGGCGACTGGTCCCGCGAACTGTGCGGCGGCACGCACGTCGAATCGACCTCGCTCATCGGTTCGCTGACCCTGCTGGGGGAGCAGTCGGTCGGTTCGGGAAACCGGCGCGTCGAGGCACTCGTGGGCATGGACGCCTTCCGCCACCTCGCCGCGGAACGGGCCCTGGTGAGCGAGCTGTCGGACATGCTCAAGGTGCCCTCCAACCAGCTGCCCGAGCGGCTGTCGCTGACCCTGCAGAAGCTCAAGACCGCGGAGAAGGAGCTTGAGCGGCTGCGCAACGAGCAGCTCGCCGCGGCCGCGGCCTCCCTCGTCGGCACGGCACAGGACGTCGACGGGGTGCGGCTCATCGCCCACGACGCCGGCGAGGTCGCCGGCGCCGACGCGCTGCGCACGCTGGCGCTCGACCTGCGCGGACGCCTCGGGTCCTCCGCGGCGGCCGTGGCCGTCGCCGGCGTCGCCAACGGGCGCCCGCTCATCCTCATCGCCACCAACGAGGCGGCCCGGGCCGATGGCGTCAAGGCCGGTGCGCTGGTGCGCACCGCCGCGGGCGTGCTCGGCGGCGGCGGAGGCGGCAAGGACGACGTCGCCCAGGGCGGCGGAGCGGACCCGGAGAAGGTGGCCGCGGCCCTCGACGCGGTGCGCGCCGCCGTGGCCGCACGCTGAGGTGCCGGTCGAGGTGACGGGCGGGTACCCTGCGGGGCCGAAACTGGGGGTGGACGTCGGCCGCGTCCGCGTGGGCCTGGCCGGCAGCGACCGCGACGGCCTGCTGGCCACGCCGGTGCGCACGCTGTCCCGCGATGCCAAGAAGAACTCGGACGTCCGGGTCCTCGTGCAGGAAGCGCGGGACCGCGGCGCGGTGGAGGTCTTCGTCGGCCTGCCGAAGAACCTCAGCGGCCGCGAATCGGAGTCGGCGGACATGGCGCGCGGGTACGCGCAGCTGCTGGCCGATGCGCTGAAAGCGGCCGGGCTGGAGCTTCCGGTGCGGCTGATCGATGAACGGCTCAGCACCGTTTCGGCGCACCGGTCCCTGCGGGAAGCTGGATTGAGCAGCCGTGAGCATCGTAAGGTAGTGGATCAGGTGGCAGCCGTGGAGATCCTCCAGCATGCCATCGACATGCAGCGTTCGCTTGGACGGGACGTGGGGGAACAGGTCAGCGCACGTCTTCGGAGCAGTTCCGGGAACGCATCGGTGGCCGCTATCGAGGAGCCGGTCATTTCGGAGAGCACTTTGAGTGGGAAGGACCAGGAACTGTGAGTTCCCGTTACCCGCAGTCACCCGCGTCCCAGGAGCCGGAAGGCTGGCACGAGCCGGACGCCCCCTACGCCCGCGACGGAGCCGAACCTGTCCACCCAGAACCCGTCGAGCAGTTTTTCGCGAGCCAGGACGTGAGCCGCCGCAACCGCGTCCGGCGTCCGTCCAAGGCGCGCCAGCGCCGCCGCCAGCGCCGCACGGTCATCCTCCTTGTCGTCCTGCTGGTCTTCGCCGGCGTGGTCTTCGGCGTCGCCATGATGCTCAGGGACCTCCTGGGCCTCAATGACATCAAGGACTATCCCGGACCCGGCACCGGCGAGGTGGTCTTCACCGTCGCCGAGGGCGCCGGGCCGCTGGCCATCGCCGACGCCCTCGAGTCCGAGGACATCGTCGCGGACTCCGGGGAGTTCATCTCCTCGCTCGAGGGGGTCCTCGACGGGCGGGAAGTCCAGCCCGGCGAGTATGAAATGCGCTACCAGATGGCCTCCGACGACGCCGCGGCCATCCTGGTCGGCGAGGAGTCGGCGAAGGTTTCCTACGCCGCGGTGGCACGGGACCTGCGCCAGGGCGAGGTGTTCGGCATCCTCGCCGAGTCGACCGGGATCCCGGAGGCCGAATTCCAGGCACTCGCCAAGGAACCGGCCCGCTTCGGCCTGCCCAAGCAGGCCCGCAGCCTCGAGGGCTACCTGCATCCGGGCGAATACCGGTTCAACGTCGACGCCACAGCACCGGAAATCGTCCAGGAGATGGTCGACAATACCTTCGCCCAGCTCGAAGAGGACGGCATTCAGGATCCCGCCGAGCAGTACCGGATCCTGACCATCGCAAGCATCATCCAGGCCGAGGCCGGGGAGGCCGACTACGCCTCCGTCGCCGGTTCGATCATGAACCGGCTCAAGCCGGACAACACCGAGACCTCGGGGCTGATCCAGTCCGACGCCACGGTCACCTACGGTCTCGGGCGGAAGAGCTACGACATCACCCCGGAGGAGAAGGCCGACACCTCCAACCCGTACAACACCTACGCCAACCCGGGGCTGCCGGTCGGCCCGATCGGATCGCCCAGCGAGGAAGCCATTGACGCGGCCGTCTCGCCCGCCGATGTCCCGTTCTACTACTGGGTGACAGTGGACCTCGACTCCGGTGAGACCAAGTTCTCCGAGACTCTGGCCGAGCACGCCAGGTATGTCGCCGAGTACCAGGCGTGGTGCGCCGACAACCCCGGCCGGTGCGAATAGCCGCAGCCGGGGCGGCCGCCGGCCCGGCGGGCGGCGCCGGGCGGGCCGCCGTGATCGGACACCCGATCGCGCACTCGAAGTCGCCGCTGCTCCACGCCGCGGCGTACTCCGGGCTCGGCCTCGACTGGTCCTACACCGCCCAGGACGTCGCGCCCGGGGACCTTGTCCCCTTCGTCCGTTCCCTCCAGTCCGACGACCGGTGGCGGGGCCTGTCGGTCACCATGCCGCATAAGGCCGCGATGACGGCCCTCACCGACGCCAACACGGCCCTTGTTGAGACCCTCGGCGTCCTCAACACGGTCACCTTCAGCGGCGGCCCCGGCCGGCGCATCCTCACCGGGCACAACACCGACGTCGCCGGAATCACCGGTGCCCTCGCCCACGCCGGCGCGTCGTCGCCCCGGAAGGGCGTGATCCTCGGCGGCGGCGGCACCGCGGCGGCGGCGGTCGCCGGACTGGCCGGGCTCGGCGCGGACCGGGTCAGGGTGTACGTCCGGCGGCCGGAACGGGCCGCCGGTCTCGCCGCCACCGGCGCGGCGCTCGGCCTGGCGGTGGAGGTGCTTCCCTGGGACGGTGCGCCGGCCGGCGTGCGCGGTGCCGACGTCGTCGTCTCAACCCTGCCGCCCGGCGCTGCGGATTCCCTGGCGGCTGCGCTTCCGGCGGGCGGCCGGGACGCTGACGGCCCGGCCGGGGTCCTCCTGGACGTCGCCTACGATCCCTGGCCCAGCGTTCTGTCCGCCGCCTGGGCGCGCGCCGGGGGCGTCGTCGTGCACGGCCTGGAGATGCTCCTGTACCAGGCGATCGAGCAGGTCCACCTCTTTGCCCCGGACGCCGGGCCGCTCCAGCCGGCCGTCATAAACCGGATGTGTGAAGCGATCGGGGTTCCCCTGCGCTGAAGCACCCTCCGGGCCGTGGCAGTATTGAAGGCATGTTGCGTTGGTTGACGGCCGGAGAATCCCACGGCCCCGCTGGAGTCGGAATCCTTGAAGGCATGCCCGCCGGAGTCGAGGTGACGAGCTCCGATATCCAGGCCGCCCTGGCCCGGCGCCGGCTCGGCTACGGCCGCGGGGCGCGGATGAAGTTCGAACAGGACGAGGTGCGCATCCTCGGCGGCATCCGCCACGGGCTCACCCAGGGCGGACCCATCGCCATTGAGGTCGGCAACACCGAATGGCCCAAGTGGGAGCGCGTCATGTCCCCGGATCCGGTGGACCCCGAGGAGCTGGCCAGCCTGGCCCGCAACGCCCCGCTCACCCGGCCGCGCCCCGGCCACGCGGACTTCACCGGCATGCAGAAGTACGGCTTCGACGAGGCCCGCCCCGTGCTCGAACGCGCCAGCGCCCGCGAAACGGCCACCCGCGTGGCACTCGGCACGGTGGCCGCGCGGTTCCTCTCGGCACTCGGCGTGCAGCTGGTCAGCCACACCGTCTCCATCGCTTCGGTGTCCGTGCCCGCCGGCACCCCGGTTCCCGGCCCCGGCGACGTCCTCGCCCTCGACCAGGACCCCCTGCGGTGCTTCGACCGTGCCACATCCGACGCCATGGTCGCCGAGGTGGACGCCGCCCATAAGGACGGCGAGACCCTCGGAGGCGTCGTCGAGGTCATCGCCTACGGGCTGCCGCCCGGACTGGGCAGCTACGTCCACTGGGACCGGCGCCTCGACTCCCGCCTTGCCGCCGCCCTCATGGGCATCCAGGCCATCAAGGGCGTCGAGGTCGGCGACGGCTTCCTCACTGCCTCACGCCGCGGCACCGCGGCCCACGACGAGATCCTCCGGAACGGCTCGGGACGCATCGTGCGCGACACCAACCGCGCCGGCGGCATCGAGGGGGGAATGAGCATCGGCGACACCCTGCGCGTACGCGCCGCCATGAAGCCGATCGCCACCGTGCCGCGTGCTCTGCGCACCATCGACGTCAGCACCGGCGAAGCCGCCACGGCCCACCACCAGCGCTCCGACGTGGTCGCCGTCCCGGCGGCCGGGGTGGTGGCCGAGGCCATGACGGCGCTGGTGCTCGCCGAGGCGGTCACCGAGAAGTTCGGCGGCGACTCCGTGGCCGAAACAGCGAGGAACCTCCGCAGCTACCTCGACGCCATCCCGGAGTCCCTAGGCTCAGCCGCGCACTGATGCCCGGTCACTCTTCACCGGTCGTCTTCACCGGCCCCATGGCGACCGGCAAGACGGCCGTGGGGCGCTCCTTCGCCGCACGCCGCCACCTCGACTTCGTCGACACCGACCGCCGCATCACGCAGCGGCACGGCCCGATCCCGGCGATCTTCGAGGCCGAGGGCGAGGACGGCTTCCGGCGGCTTGAGGCGGACGTGGTGCGGGAGGTCCTGGCCGGGGGAGGGCCCGGCGTCGTCGTCTCCCTCGGCGGAGGCGCGGTGCTCGACGCCGGGACCCGCGCGCTGCTCAAGGCCGCACGGGTGGTATTCCTCGACGCGGATCTTGCCACGGTGCTGCCGCGGCTGAACGCCGGAGCGTCACGGCCGATGCTCGCCGGGGACGCCGGCGAACGGTGGGCCACCCTGTACGAACAGCGCCGGCCGCTGTACCTCGAGGTCGCGGACTGCGTGATCGACACCCGCGGGCGCACGGTCCGCCAGGTCGTCGACGACGTCGAACGGATGCTCGGACTCAACGATTCAACCGAAAGAAGGACCACCGGACATGGCACCTGAGCCCACGATCATCCCCGTCACGGGGAGCACCCCCGAAGCCGCCTACGACGTCGTCGTGGGCCGCGGGCTCCTGGGCCGGCTCCCGGCCATCCTCGGCGAACGCGTGCGCCGGGTCCTGGTCATCCACCCCCGGGCGCTGCGCACCACCGGCGACACGGTCCGCGACGAACTGGCCGACGCCGGATTCACCGCCGTCACCGCGGAGATTCCCGACGCCGAGGAAGGCAAGCACATCCAGGTGGCCGCATTCTGCTGGCAGGTGCTCGGGCAGAACGACTTCACCCGCTCCGACGCCATCGTCACGGTGGGCGGGGGAGCGGTCACCGACGTGGGCGGCTTCGTCGCGGCCACCTGGCTGCGCGGGGTCAAGGTCGTCCACCTGCCCACCAGCCTGCTCGCCATGGTCGACGCCGCGGTCGGAGGCAAGACCGGCATCAACACCGCCGAGGGCAAGAACCTCGTGGGCGTCTTCCACCCGCCGGCCGCCGTCCTGGCCGACCTCGACGCCCTCGACACCCTGCCGAAGAACGAACTCATTACCGGCATGGCCGAAGTGGTGAAATCGGGCTTCATCGCCGACCCGGCCATCCTCGACCTCATCGAGGCGGACCCGGCCGCGGTCTCCGATGCCCGCTCCGACACGGTCCGGGAACTGATCGAACGCACCATCTCCGTCAAGGCCGCGATCGTCTCCGAGGACCTCCGGGACTCCGGCCGGCGCGAGCACCTCAACTACGGCCACACCCTGGGGCACGCGATCGAGCTGGCTGAGCGGTACTCCTGGCGTCACGGCGCCGCGGTCTCCGTGGGCCTGGTCTTCGCCGCCGAACTCTCCCGCATGGTCGGCCGGCTGAACGACGCCGACGCCGACCGGCACCGCACCATCCTCGAGTCGCTCGGGCTTCCGGTCACCTACCGCAGGGACCGGTGGCAGGCCCTGCTCGACGGGATGCGCCGCGACAAGAAGGCGCGCGGCGACCTGCTGCGGTTCGTCGTCCTCGACGGCATCGGACGTCCCGGGATGCTCGAGGTGCCCGACACCTCGCTCCTGTTCGCCGCCTACCAGGAAATCGCCTCCTAGGGACGCCCCTGCGCCGCTTTGACCCCAGAGGGTAGACTTGCCTCTGGACTTTTACCGCGCTGCGCCGTGCCCTGCGCCCGGGCGCAGGCATCCATTTCCCCGATCGACGAAAGTGAACCTGTGGCCACCACGAATGACATCAAGAACGGCACCGTGCTGAAGCTTGAAGGCAACCTCTGGAACGTGCTCGAGTTCCAGCACGTCAAGCCGGGCAAGGGTGGTGCCTTCGTGCGCACCAAGATGCGCAACATCCTCTCGGGCAAGGTGGTTGACAAGACGTTCAACGCCGGCCTGAAGATCGAAACGGCGACCGTCGACCGCCGTGACTACCAGTACCTGTACAAGGACGGCGAAGATTTCGTCTTCATGGACACCACGGACTACGACCAGATCACCGTGCCGGGCAAGACCGTCGGCGACGCCGAGAACTTCATGCTTGAGAGCCAGATGGTCACCATCGCCATGCACGAAGGATCCGCCCTGTACATCGAACTGCCGCCCTCGGTGGTCCTCGAGATCACCTACACGGAGCCCGGCCTGCAGGGAGACCGCTCGACCGGCGGCACGAAGCCTGCGACCGTTGAGACCGGCCACGAAATCCAGGTTCCGCTGTTCCTGACCACCGGAACCAAGGTCAAGGTCGACACCCGCACCGGCGATTACCTGGGACGCGTCAACGAGTGAGTGCACGCAGCAAGGCCCGCCGCAGGGCACTGGACGTTCTCTTCGAGGCCGAGCAGCGCTCGGTGACTCCGCTTGAAGTGATGAAGGCCCGCCGGGAGAAGACCGACATGGTCATCGCCGACTACACCGTCGACATTGTCGAGGGTGTCCTGGCCCACCGCGAGCAGATCGACGAGTACCTCAGCACCTACTCGCAGGGCTGGACGCTTGAGCGGATGCCCGCCGTTGACCGCATGATCCTGCGTATCGGCAGCTGGGAGCTGCTGTACAACGACGATGTGCCCGACGGCGTCGCGGTCAGCGAGGCCGTGGAACTGGCGAAGATGCTCTCGACCGACGAGTCCCCGGTGTTCATCAACGGGCTGCTCGGCCGGCTCCAGCAGCTCAAGCCGACCCTGCTGGCATAGGGCGGAAGCCACCACCAGCACACGGATGAGAGCGCGGCCCGGCCGCCCTTCGGGGCGGCGGGGCCGCGCTCTCGGTGGTTTTGGGCCCGATCAGCGGCCGAAGAACTCCTTGAGGGCGCCGGCCGTTTCCGCCGGCAGCTCCTCGGGGATGAAATGGCCCGACGGCAGCGCTGCCCCGGTGACCCGTCCTTCGCACTGGGCCTGCCAGAGGTCCAGCGGCCGGAACAGCCGGTTCACCACGGCGCGCTCGCCCCAGAGCACGTGGGTGTCGCACCGGATCCGGTGGCCGCGTTCCCTGTCCTGGCGGTCGTGGTCGAGGTCGATGCCGGCGCTCGCCCGGTAGTCCTCGCAGATGGCGTGGATGGTTCCGGGGGTGAAGCACCGTTCGTATTCCTCGAGGGCCTGCTCCTCAAGGAATCCGAGGCCGCCGCTTCCGAGGCCGCCCAGGGTGGCGCGCAGGTAGGTCATCGGGCTGCCGCCGATCATGCTCTCGGGCAGCGGGTTCGGCTGGATCAGATGGAACCAGTGGTAGTAGGCCGTGGCAAACGCCCGGTCCGTGGCGTCATACATGTCCAGCGTCGGCGCGATGTCGACGACGCACAGCTTCTCCAGCCGGTCGGGGAAATCGAGTGCCAGTCGGTGACCGACCCGGCCGCCCCGGTCATGGCCGCACAGGAAGAAGCGTTGACGGCCCAGGGCGTCCACCACGGCCACGAGGTCCTGCGCCATGGTGCGCTTGCTGTAATTGCTGTGGTCGGGCATCCCCGGGGCCTTGGAGGAATCGCCGTAGCCGCGCAGGTCCGGGAGGATGATGAAGAAATCCTCCCGCAGTTCCTCAACGGTCCGGCGCCACATGACATGGGTCTCCGGCGAGCCGTGGACCAGCAGGAGCGTGGGACCCGCCGGGTTTCCGCCGTACCGGGCGAAGATCGAAGCCCCGTCCACTGCGAACTCCCGGGAGGAAAAGCCTTCGAACCAGCCGGCCGGCAGGGAAGAATCCATGCCGGAAGCGTACACCGGCCGGGTCCTCCGCCTTCTAGATGAAGCCGGTGCAGCAGATCGAGTCCGAACGGGCGGCACCGTTCCGGCACCGCGGCGTACGAGTGTTACGCCCGCCCGCAGGCCGGACGAACAGTTCAGGTTCCCGGCGGCGTCTCCCCGCCGGGAGAGTACCGGCCCGTCCTGATCTGGATATGGCCGCCGCACACCGAGGCACTCCGGAGGTCCGACAGCCCGCGCTCGGCGGCGGTCCACGGGTGGGCGGCAATATCGGAACCACCAAGCCGACAGGCGAGCCGTGCCAGGGGAGCGGCTGCGGCGAAGGGCCCGGTGGGCTCCTGCATGTCCACCACCGCGACGGAGGCGCCCGGGGCGCTGAGCGCCAGCATGCGCTCCCACGCGTCTTTCCAGGAGGGCATGAGGGAGAGGGAGTAGGTGGCCAGGGCGGCGTCGGACAGGGCGCGTCCGCCGCGGGCGACCGCGCAGGCGCCGACGGCTGCGGGCCGGACGGTCGTCGCATCCGCCTGGACCAGAAGGACGTTGGCCCACCCGGAACGCTCCGCCCGCCGGCGCGCCCGCCGGAGCATGCCCGGGCTGCGGTCGATGCCAAGGATCATCCCGGCCGGCCCGATCCGCTCCTGGAGCAGGGCGAAGTTGAGCCCGGTGCCGCAGCCGACGTCGAGAACCTGGGCGCCGCGCTGCAGGTCGAGCAGATCCACTGCTTTCCTCCTGCCCGGCCCGTAGACGGGGGGGATTCGCCCGAGAGCAGGTCGTAGAACGGAGCAAGGACGCTGTACCTGTCGGCGATGGGGTCCTCCTCCGTCCCGGCGGCCGGGGCGGCCGTGGGTACAGCATAGGCTGGACGGAAGTCCCC
>NZ_CADCTE010000075.1 GCF_902805515.1 uncultured Arthrobacter sp.
GCTCGCCGACCACGATGCTCGGGTACATCGCCGCACAGACCGAGCGGATCATCCTCTCGACCTCCACGACGCTGATCACCACGAACGACCCGGTAAAGATCGCCGAGGACTTCGCCATGCTCCAGCACCTGGCCGACGGCCGGGTCGACCTGATCCTGGGCCGCGGCAACACCGCGCCGGTCTACCCCTGGTTCGGCAAGAACCAGCAGGACAGCGTCGAGCTGACCATCGAGAACTACAACCTGCTGCGCCAGCTGTGGGACAACGACGTCGTGAACTGGGACGGCAAGTTCCGCACCCCGCTGCGCAACTTCACCTCGACACCCCGCCCGCTCGACGGCGTCGCCCCCTTCGTCTGGCACGGCTCGATCCGCACCCCGGAGGTCGCCGAGATCGCCGCCTACTTCGGCGACGGGTTCTTCGCGAACAACATCTTCTGGCCCAAGGAGCACTACCAGCAGCTCATCAGCCTGTACCGGGAGCGCTACGCCCACTACGGCCACGGAACGCCGGAGCAGGCGATCGTGGGCCTCGGTGGCCAGTTCTTCATCCGCCGCAACTCGCAGGACGCCGTGAGGGAGTTCAGGCCGTACTTCGACAACGCCCCGGTCTACGGCCACGGCCCGTCCCTCGAGCAGTTCACCTCACAGACTCCGCTGACGGTCGGCAGCCCGCAGGAACTGATCGAGAAGACCCTGACCTTCCGGGAGTTCTTCGGCGACTACCAGCGCCAGCTGTTCCTGGTCGACCACGCGGGCCTGCCGCTGAAGACCGTCCTTGAGCAGCTGGACCTGCTGGGCTCCGAGGTCCTGCCGACGCTGCGCGCCGAGTTCGCCAAGCGCACCCCGGCCACGGTTCCGGCCCCTCCGACCTTCGAGAACCGGCGCGCCGCGGGGGCAACCTCACCGGCGGTGTCCCGTGGGTGAGGGCCCGGAACTCCCTCCCGTGCGCCTCACGGCCGAGGCGTGGGAGTCGCTGTTCCGCGCCCAGGTCGCGGTGATGAAGGTGCTGAGGCAGGACGAGGCCTTCAAACAGCTCGGCATCCGCGACTACGACGTGCTCTTCAACCTGAGCAGGTGCGCCACCGGGTGGGCACGGCTGAACGAGCTGAACGCGAACCTGCTGATCAGCCAGCCGAGCCTGAGCCGGATGGTGGAGCGGCTCGAGGCCAAGGGGCTGATCCAGCGCCGGCCGGCCAAGAACGATCAGCGCGGCGTGGAGCTCTCCCTGACCGAGGAGGGCCGGGCGCTCCAGAAGCGCATCGGCACCTCGCACGTGCGGGTGATCCAGGAGACCCTGGGGCCGATCCTGAGCGTCGAGGAACTTGAACAGCTCCGCACGCTCACCACCAAGATCAGTGCCGGGGTGGAGCGCCACTCCTGACCCGGGGCCGGCCGCCGGCACCTATGCTGGGGGCACGGCACTGACCATCCGAGGTCAGCCGTACCTGCGAAGGCGGCCCCATGCACAGCTTCACCCCCGACGACGTCCCAGACCTCACCGGCCGCCGCGCCATCGTCACCGGGGCCAACAGCGGCATCGGCCTCCGGGTCGCCGTCGCCCTGGCCCGGAAGGGCGCCCACGTGGTGCTCGGCTGCCGGGATGCGGGACGGGGGGCGGAAGCCGAGCAGCACGTCCGCTCCCGCAGCGGCAGTTCGGCGGTGGAGCTGCGCCTGCTCGATCTGGCCAGCCTCGCCTCCATCCGGCAGTTCGCCGCGGGCTGGGAGCACCCACTGGACCTGCTGATTAATAACGCCGGGGTCATGGCGCCGCCGCGCAGGGTGCTCACCGAGGACGGCTTCGAGTCGCAGTTCGGAATTAACCACCTCGGCCACTTCGCCCTGACCGGGCTCCTCCTCGGGCAACTCCGGGCAGCCGGCGATTCCCGCGTCGTAACCGTCTCGAGCCTCGCCCACAAACGCGGGCGCCTGAACTTCGCGGACCTCCAGTCCGCCCGGACATACCGTCCCTGGGCCGCCTACGGCCAGAGCAAGGCAGCCAACCTCTACTTCACCGTCGAACTCGACCGGCGCGCACGCGCGGCCGGGTGGCCGCTCACGGCGGCGGCCGCGCACCCGGGCCTCGCCCGCACCAATCTGGTGCGGAACCGCCAGGCCGGACCGATGCTCGACCTGCTCGGCGGCTTCCTCGGTGTGCTGAGCCAGTCCGATGAGGCCGGGGCGCTGCCGGTGCTCTACGCGGCCACCGCCCCCGACGTTGAGGGCGGGGACTACTACGGGCCGGACGGCCCCGGAGAGACCCGCGGAAACGTACGCCTCGTGGCACCCTCCCCGCGCGTCCTCGACCCCGAAGCCGCCGCGCGGCTCTGGGAGCGCAGTGTCGAACTCACCGGCGTCGACTACCGGGCACTGGAGCCGCACGCCTGACACCCGGGCTCCAGTCGGTCCGCTTCAGCCCGGAGATTGACAGCTGACTGACAGCCGGTGGGCAGCTGCAGGAAAGCCGTGGCGCATCAGGCTCTGCCCCGCACCGGCCGGACTGCAGCGACCTAGAGCCGTGCGGCGTGCGGGGCTCGCACCCGGGCGACTGCCTCGACCACCGCGGCGGCCGCCGCCTCCAGGTCCGCCGCCGTCGTTTCCCGGATCCAGGACAGCCGCAGCGCCGTGGTGGCGGTGTCGGCGTCGAGGCCCAGGGCGAGCAGGACGGCGGAGGGCTCGTCCGACCCTGCGGCACAGGCGGAGCCGGACGACGCCACCACGCCGAGGCGCTCCAGTTCAAGCAGGACCGATTCGCCGCTCAGGCCGGGAAAGCAGAAGGAAGCGAGGTTCGGCAGCCTCCGCTCCGGATGCCCGGTCAGGACGGCGCCCGGCACCCCGGCTCGAACCTGGGCGGTGAGCCGGTCCCGCAGCGCGGTGGAGGACTCCGCGGCAGCGGCCCAGCCCCGTCGGGCTGCCGTCAGCGCCGTCGCAGCGCCGATGGCGCCGGCCACGTTTTCGGTGCCCGAGCGGCGCCCCCGCTCCTGGCCGCCGCCGTGGATCAGCGGTTCCACCGGGACCCTGCGCCGGAGGTAGAGCACCCCGGAGCCCTTCGGCGCCCCGAGCTTGTGTCCCGAGATGCTCAGCGCGTCGATGCCCAGCGCCTGGACGTCGAGGGGAAGCCACGCCGCGGCCTGGACGGCGTCGGTGTGGAAATACACCCCGCGGCTCCGGCAGATCCCGGCGAGTCGGGCAATGTCCTGCACGGTGCCGACCTCGTTGTTGGCATACATCACGCTGCACAGCGTCGTCTCCGAGGTCAGCGCCGCCTCAAGCTCCTCCGGGTCGGCCAGCCCGGCACCGTCCACGGGCAGGACAGTGATCCGGAAGCCGTGGAACCGCTCGAGGTAGGACAGCGGCTCGCGGACCGCGGCGTGCTCGAGCGCGCTCGTGACGATGTGCCGTCCCCGCGGCGCCGCGAGGGCTATCCCCTTCAGCGCGAGGTTGTTGGCCTCGGTGCCGCCCGAGGTGAAGACCACCTCCGCCGGACGGCAGTTCAGTTCCGCTGCGACGGCCTCCCGCGCGGAATCGAGGGCCGCCGCGGCGGCCTCACCGACCGCGTGGTGGCTTGAGGGATTGCCGAACCCGCCCGTCAGCACCGGCCACATCGCCTCGAGCACCTCCCGCCGCACCGGCGTCGTAGCGGCAGCGTCGAGGTAGATCATGACCGCAGCTCCGCCGGGAGCCGCCCACCAGCCTCCGCCCCCGCACCGCCGGAACCGGCGTAGCCGGGGGCCGCGGGCCGGAAATCGAGGCCTAGGTCGAGGCTGCGGACGCTGTGGGTCAGTGCCCCCGAGGAAATCAGGTCGACGCCGGTCGCGGCGATGGCGGCGACGGTTTCCAGCGTGACGTTGCCACTGGCCTCGACGAGCGCGCGGCCCCCGATCCGGCGGACCCCCTCGGCGAGCTCGGCCAGGGAGAAGTTGTCGAGCATGATCGTGTCGACCCCCGCGGCGAGCACCGGATCGATCTGGTCGAGCCGGTCGACCTCGACTTCGAAATGCACGGTGTGCGGCAGCCGCGCCCTTGCCTCCGCGAGGGCTGCGGTGAGCGCCTCCGGGCCGTCCGCGGACAGCAGGGCCAGGTGGTTGTCCTTCACCAGCACGGCATCCGAGAGGCTGAACCGGTGGTTGAACCCGCCACCGCAGCGCACCGCGTACTTCTCCAGCGCCCTGAGGCCCGGGGTGGTCTTGCGGGTGTCGACGATGCGTGCGCCGGTTCCGCGGACCGCCTCGACATACCGGGCGGTGAGGGTGGCGATGCCGCTGAGCCGCTGGGCCAGGTTGAGCGCGGTGCGCTCGGCGGCGAGGATCCCCGCGGCGGGACCGGAAAGGGTTGCGAGCACGGCACCCGGGGCGAAGGCATCACCGTCGCTCAGCCGCAGCTCCACGGTGATGCGCGGGTCGGTCAGGCGCATTGCCGACTCGATGACGTGCGCCCCGCAGAAGACTCCGGCCTCCCGGGCCGTGACGGAGCCGGTGGCCAGGACCGACGGCGCGATGAGGCCCTGGCAGGTGATGTCGCCCCAGGGCGAGTCCTCGGCGAGCGCGGCAGCGATCACCGCATCGAAGACCGGGGCGGGCGGGACGGAGGCTGCTGCCGGTGGGGTCATTGTCGGAATCCTTCCTCGGTTATGGAAGCGCGGACGTACGCCGCGCTCCCGGGAACTGACTGCGGATCGGCCAGCGGGAAATCCGACCGGTGATGGGCACCCCGGCTTTCCCGGCGGGCCGCGGCGGCATGCACTAGCAGCCGCGCGCACAGAAGGAGGTTGGCGGTTTCGAGTTCCTCCACGGTGCTGCCGGCGGGCGCATACGCGGCCAGCTGCTTGGCGGCCAGTTCGAGCCCGGCCGCGTCCCGGACGACCCCGGCCTGCCGCGTCATCAGGCGCTGCAGCTGCCCCCGGTCGAAGGGTTCGCCGGCGTCCGGGGAGTTCAGGGCAAGCGGGTCTGCCGGGAACACCGGCCACGGGGCCTCCGGCGCGGCCAGGGCTTCGGCCGTCCGCCCGGCGAAGACGAGTCCCTCGAGGAGGGAGTTCGAGGCGAGCCGGTTGGCGCCGTGCACGCCGGTGCAGGCGGCCTCCCCCACCGCGTACAGGCCGGGGAGTGAGGTCCGGCCCGAGGTGTCGGTGCGGATCCCGCCCATCCAATAGTGTGCGGCCGGCACCACCGGGATTGGTTCGCGCGCCCAGTTGAAGCCGTGGCGCGCCGTCAGGGAGGTCAGTGAGGGGAACCGGCGGGCGAGGAACGGGCCGCCCAGGGCGGTCGCGTCGAGGTACACACAGCTTTCACCCCGCGCGGCGAGGTGCTGCGCGATGCTGCGGGAGACGACGTCGCGCGGTGCCAGTTCACCGTCCGGGTGGTAGGCGGAGAGGAAGCGGGTTCCGGAGGCGTCGCGGAGGACCGCACCTTCACCCCGCACCGCCTCGGAGATGAGCGGGCTGCCGGGAGCATCGAGCGCGGTGGGGTGGAACTGGAAGAACTCCGCGTCGGCCACCACCGCCCCGGCCCGCCAGGCCAGGGCCACGCCGTCGCCGGTGGCCACCGCCGGGTTGGTGGTGTGCTCAAAGAGCCTGCCCGCCCCGCCGGTGGCGAGCACGACGGCGTCGGCCGCGATCTCCCGTGCAGCGGGCTCCCCGGCGGTGGCGGGGCCCGCAGCGCGGAGGCACACGCCCGAGACGCGGGGCTCCCCGGGTGCGCCCGCACGCAGCAGGGCTGTGACGACGGTGGATTCAAGGATCCGCACGGAGGGGTCGGCGCGCACCGCGCGGATCAGGGCGCCGGCCAGCGCACGGCCGGTCGCGTCGCCACCGGCGTGGAGGATCCGGGCCGCGCTGTGGGCGGCCTCCCGGCCGCTGGCGGGCGCACCGCCGGCGCTGTCGAAGCGGAACCCGAGGGACTCAAGCCAGCCCACCTGATCCTGTGCCCCGCCGCACAGCAGCCCGACCGCGTCCGGGGCGGCGAGGCCCGCGCCGGCGGCCAGGGTGTCGGCCACGTGGGCGGCCACGCTGTCCGGAGCGCCTCCCCGGGGACCGGTCCCGGACGGCTCCTGTCCGGGGGCACCGGACAGCACCGCGGCCATGCCGCCCTGGGCATACCAGGTGTTGCTCTCCTCGAGGGCGGCCTTCGTGATCAGGGTCAGCTGCGCGCCCGGCAGGGAACGGCGGATCCGGAGCACCGTTGCCAGCCCTGCCACCCCGCCGCCCACGATGACCACCCGGCGCGGGGCGCCCGGGTGGTTGGCCGGGGCCGGGGTCATGGCCGGACCGCGAGCATGCGCTGCAGGGCGGTCCCGGCAGGGCCTGCGGTAGCAGCCGGGACGGTGATCCGATTGCGCACCTCGTCCTCGAGCAGGCCCTCGAGCACCCAGGCGAGGTACCCGGGGTGGATCCGGTACATCGTGGAGCACGGGCAGATGACGGGATCAAGGCAGAAGATCGTGTGTTCGGGGTGTTCGGCGGCCAGGCGGTTCACGAGGTTGACTTCGGTGCCGACGGCGAAGGTGGTGCCAGGCGCACCGGCGGCGATCGCCTTGCGGATGTAGTCGGTGGACCCGGCCTCGTCGGCGGCGTCAACGACGGGCATGGGGCACTCGGGGTGGACGATCACGCGCACGCCCGGGTGTTCCGCCCGGGCCTTCTCGATCTGGGCGACAGTGAACCGCTTGTGGACGGAGCAGAACCCGTTCCACAGGATGACGCGGGAGTCGAGCAGCTCCTGCTCCGCGAGGCCGCCGAGGTCCTTGCGCGGGTTCCACAGCGGCATCCGCTCCAGCGGGACGCCCATCGCCTTGGCGGTGTTCCGGCCCAGGTGCTGGTCGGGGAAGAAGAGCACCCGCTGCGCCCGCTCGAAGGCCCACTCGAGCACCGCGGCGGCATTGGAGGAGGTGCAGACAATCCCGCCGTTCTCCCCGCAGAACCCCTTGAGCGCAGCCGAGGAGTTCATATAGGTGACCGGGAGCACCGGGACCCTGCCCTCGGCGTCGGGTTCGGTGCCGTACACCTCGGCGAGCTGCTCCCAGCAGTCGGTCACCGAGTCGATGTCGGCCATGTCCGCCATGGAGCAGCCGGCGGCGAGGTTGGGCAGGATCACCGCCTGGTCCGGCCGGGAGAGCAGGTCGGCGGTCTCGGCCATAAAGTGCACGCCGCAGAAGACGATCGCCTCCGCCTCGCTGCGCTGGGTAGCCGCGCGGGCGAGCTGGAAGCTGTCCCCGACGAAGTCGGCGTGGCGGATGACCTCGTCGCGCTGGTAGAAGTGCCCGAGGATGACCACCCGGTTGCCCAGGGCCTGCCGCGCCGCGGTGATGCGCCGGTCCAGTTCGTCGTCACCGGCCCTTCGGTATTCCTCGGGCAGTTCGCCCTGGCGGGGGGTCGCGGCGGGCGCGGAGTCGGCCATCGAGGCGCCCGGCCCGTAGGTGGGCACGGGGCTGTCGAAGGCCCACGGGCCCTCGGCGAGCGCTGGCGAACAGGTGCTGCCGCCGGCCGGTGCGGCCTCGGCCTGGGCCCGGGTGATGAGCTGGACCGCGGTGTTGACAGAGGTCATGAGGTTCTCCTGGGGAAGCCGGGATCGGGTGAGGCGGCGCCGGTGTAGCGGTAGAGGCGGGGCGGGCGGTGCCTGCCGCCCTGCTGGAAGGTGTCCGTCGGAACGATGTCGGGGGTGGCCCGGAGGTGGCGGCGGAAGTTGGCCGGGTCGAGCTCCCGGCCCAGGACCGCCTCGTAGACCCCGCGCACCTGGGCGAGGGTGAAGGACTCGCCCAGGAAGGAGAAGGCGATCGGCCCGTATTCCATCTTGTTGCGCAGCCGCCAGAGGGCGTATTCCACGATGGTGTTGTGGTCGAAGGCAAGGTCCGGCAGGGCGTCGGCGGGGAACCACTTCACGTTCTCCGATTCCCGCGCCAGGAACGCCTCCCCCGGCTGCACGAGGGCCCAGTAGACGATGGAGACCAGCCGCTGGGTGGCGGCACGGTCGAGCCCGCCGAAGGCGTACAGCTGTTCGAGGTACCGGGGGGCGAGGCCCGTGGTTTCGTTCAGGTTCCGCGCCGCGGCGTCCTGTAGGGACTCCCGGCCGGACAGCGGCCCCCCGGGCAGCGCCCACTTGCCCAGGTGCGGCTCGCGGATCCGCCGCACCAGGGGCATCCAGAGCGCCTGCCGGCCCCCGTCGGAGCGGAGGGCGAAGATCACCGTGGAGATCGCCAGTGCCGGGGGGAGCTGATTGCGTTCGGTCACGTTCGCCGAGCCGAAGTCCATGCCTGCACCGCCTTCGAGGTTCAGTCCGCCGCGGCAGCCCGGGTTAAAGTCACTATGACTATAACAGGTTCCCGGCTCCTGCGGCAGGGCCCCCGGAGGCCGCGGCCCGCATCAGCGGCAGGGTCCGCGCCTCGAAGTGGGTATTGAGCACGATGACGCTCGAGGAACGGATGACGGTCCGGGTGGCGATGATTGCGTCGATCACGCGCTGCAGATCGGCGTTGGAGCGGGCAGTGACCCGTGCCAGCAGGTCGCTCTCCCCCGACACGGTGTGCAGTTCCTGGATCTCGGGGATGTCCGCGAGCGCCTCGGCCACCGCGTCGTGGCCCGAATCCTGGTGGATGATCAGCGAGCAGAAGGCCGTCACGCCGTACCCCATGGAGCCGGGGTCGATGCGCGGGCCCCAGCCGTTGATCACTCCGCTGCGCTGCATCCGCTCAAGCCGCGCCGACACCGTGGCCCGCGCGACCCCCAGGACGCGCGATGCCTCGAGCACCGAGATCCGGGGGTTGTCGGCGAACAGGTCGGCGATGCGCACGTCGAGCCGGTCGATCTCCATCGGTTGCCTTCCTCCCGGACACACCGTGCCCTGCCGCGGCGCCGACCGGGCTGATTGGGGCCGGACGCCTGTTTGTACAGACGATAACGGCAGATTGGAGCAATCTGTACAGTCGGTTACGCACAGGAGGCGTTCACTGCGGCAAACTGCGGAGGGGGAACGCGGCAGATTGCGCAGAACCTCCGGGTGCGGATACCGTCGCCCAAGACCCCCTACGCAAGGACGCACCATGGAATCTCCGACACCTGCGGACCCGAGCGAGCTCGAGGAGCTCTACCGGCTCCTCGCCGCCGTCCGGCAGCTCGATACCGCCGCAGTCCGCTGGCAGCGCCAGGGCATCATCCCCGGCTACGCCCCCCTGCTCGGGCAGGAGGCAGCCCAGGTGGGCAGCGGCTACGCCGTCGATCCCACGCGGGACTTTCTCTTCCCGACCTACCGCGAACTCGGCGTTGCGCGCGCCGTGGGCGTGGACATGGTCGAATACATGGCCACCCACAAGGCCACCTGGCATGGCGGGCTCTACAACCCCGCCACCACCCACTTCGCCCCCATCCAGGCCGTGGTCGGCGGATCGGTGCTCCACGCCGTGGGCTGGGCGCACGGCCAGAAGCTGGCCGGGCCCGGCGAGGACGGCTACAACGTGGCCGTGAGCTACTTCGGCGACGGCGCCAGCTCCCAGGGCGACGTCCATGAGGCGATGAACTTCGCGGCCGTGATGAAGGCACCCGTCATCTTCTTCGTGCAGAACAACGGCTGGGCCATCTCCGTGCCCACCGAGCGCCAGGTGGCGGGCGGGTCCGTCGCCGCCCGGGCCGCCGGGTACGGCATGCCGTCCCTGAGCGTGGACGGCAACGACGTCACGGCGGTGCTTGAGGCCACCCGGCAGGCCCTGGCGCACTGCCGGGACGGCGGCGGCCCGATCCTCATCGAAGCCCGGACCTACCGGCTGGGCCCGCACTCGACGAGCGATGACCCAGGACGCTACCGAAGCCTGGATGAGGAGCAGGCGGCCCGCCGGTCCGATCCGCTGGCCGCCTGCGAGGCCCTGCTGCGCACGCGCTTCGGCACGCCCGACTCCTTCTTCGCCGGGGCCCTCGCCGCGGGCGAGGCCGAGGCCGAAGCGGTCCGGCAGGGCCTTGAAGGCCTCGCTCCCCGCCCGGGAAGCGAGATGTTCGACTTCGTCTTCCAGCAGCCCACCCCCGCACTGAAAGCCCAGGCCGCCGCCTGGAGGACGGAATCCGAGCATGTCTGAGACCCTGTCGAGCCCCCTGTCCCCGGCCGCCGGCGACGGGCCGGCCGCACCCGCACCGCTGACGCTCTCGATGCAGGGGGCCCTGAACCGTGCGCTCGGGGAGGTTCTTGAAGACAACCCCAAGGCCCTGATCTTCGGTGAGGACGTCGGCCGCCTGGGCGGCGTCTTCCGCATCACGGACGGG
The DNA here is from genome assembly GCF_902805515.1 of uncultured Arthrobacter sp. Classification (GTDB taxonomy): domain Bacteria; phylum Actinomycetota; class Actinomycetes; order Actinomycetales; family Micrococcaceae; genus Arthrobacter_D. Next base: position 10,237 of record NZ_CADCTE010000075.1, read on the forward strand.
CTGCAGGCCCGCTTCGGCGCCGAGCGCGTCTTCGATACCCCGCTCGCCGAATCGGGCATCCTGGGCATGTCCGTCGGCCTGGCGATGGCGGGCTTCCACCCCATCCCCGAGGTGCAGTTCGATGGCTTCGCGTACCCGGCCGTGAACCAGATCGTCTCCCAGATCGGGCGCATGAACTACCGCAGCCGCGGCGCCCTGCCCATGCCGGTCACCCTGCGCGTGCCCAGCTTCGGCGGGATCCGCGCACCCGAGCTCCACGGTGAGAGCCTTGAGAGCCTCTTCGTGCACGTGCCGGGCCTGAAGGTCGTCTCCCCCGCGGACCCGCACCAGGCCTACCACCTGCTCCGGCTCGCCGGGTCGATGCCCGATCCGGTCATCTTCATGGAACCCAAGGCGCGCTACTGGCAGAAGGGCCCTGTCGATCCCGCCGACGCCGGCGCACTTGAGGGCGCACGGATCGCCCGGCCCGGCCGCCACCTGACCCTGATCGCCTGGGGTGCCATGGTCGCCCGCTGCCTGCAGGTCGCCGAACTCGCGGCCGAGGACGGCATCGAGGTGGAAGTGCTCGACCTCCGCTGGCTCAGCCCGATCGACGCCGACGGCCTCGCCGAATCGGTCTCCCGCACCCGGCGCGCCGTCGTCGTCCACGAGGCGCCGCGCAGCAGCGGGCTGGGGGCGGAAATCGCAGCCCTCGTCACCGAAAGGTGCTTCAATACCCTCAAGGCGCCGGTGGAACGGGTGACGGGATTCGACGTCCCCTACCCGTCGGGCGACCTTGAGGACGAATACATTCCCAACATTGACCGGATCCTGTTCGGAATCCAACGCGTATTGGAGCACCGCCGTGGCTGAACTCTCATTCCCCCTGCCGGACCTCGGTGAGGGCCTCATCGAGGCCACCATCCTCGAGTGGCTCGTCGCCGAGGGCGACCAGGTCGAACGGAACCAGCCCCTCGTCGAGGTCGAAACCACCAAGTCCGCCGTCGAACTGCCCTCCCCGCAGGCCGGTACAGTCATGAAGGTTCACGGCGAAGCCGGCTCGGTGATCGCGGTCGGCGATCCGCTGATCGTTTTCGAGGTGCCGGACGACACGGCCGGCATCGTGGGCACGGTGCCCGCCGAGAAGGCCCCGGCCCGGCGGGTACGGCTCAGCGCCGTGCTCGACGACGACTAGGCACCGGCCCGCAGCGCGGGATTTCAACGGCAGGAAAGGACAAGGCATGGGACGGCACCGCGACCACCTGGTGGAGGGATCGGATCCGCAGCTGAGCGTGGCGCTGCATCCGCCCGCCTCCGACGCCGGGCTGCGCCCGGTGCTGCTCCTTCACGGCTTCGCCTCCTCGACGAAGCTCAACTGGGTCGACACCGGCTGGATCCGCTTCCTCAACGAGGCGGGCCGGGCCGTTCTCACCGTCGACCTTCCCGGACACGGCGACAGCGCCGCACCCGAGGCGCGTGACTCCTACTCCCCCAGCCGCATCCGCGCCGACGTCCTGCAGGTCCTCCAGGACCACCACGTGGTGCCCCTGCGCGAGGGCGTGCCGGCCAGCGGCGTCGACATCATCGGGTACTCCCTCGGCTCCCGGCTGGCGTGGGAATTCGGCGCCACCCAGCCGGAACTGGTCCACCGCATGGTCCTCGGCGGCCCCGGCAGCGGTGACCCGCTTGCCGAATTCGATCTCGCCGCAGCGCAGGAGCTTTTGGCCGAAGGCACGCCGATCCAGGACCCCCGGACCGCCGAGCTGATGCGGATGGCCCGGCTCGTGCCGACCAACGACGTGTTCGCGCTGCTGACCATGGTGGAGGCGGTGAAGGACGAACCGTTCATCCCCGCCGAGGCCGTGCCCCGGATGCCGCTGCTGCTGGTGGCCGGCGAGAACGACGACCTTGCCGCGACGGCGCAGGAACTGGCGGACCTGGCCCCGAACGCCGAACTGCTGAAGCTGCCGGCCCGCACCCACGCCAACGCGGTGACCTCGCGCGCCTTCAAGTCCGCCGCCGTAGCCTTCCTGGCCGCCTGAGCCCGCCCCCGTGCAGCGCGGCGCCCGCCGCCGGTGCCCGCCGTAGCGGATAAACTTTAGGTAAAGGGGTCTGCGTCGTGGGCAAAAAATGGTTGGCGCAGGATACAATCGGAATAAGTCGTCAGCAGACTTACCTTTTTGCGAAACCAAGCTTCCCTCTTTACTCAACACCTTCCCGGGAGAACACCCATGGATGTGCTCCTTGCCGAGCGGTACCAGACCACCGACCTGCTCGGTGTCGGCGGCGCCGCGTCCGTCTATCGGGCGATCGACCGGAACCTGCAGCGCGACGTCGCGGTGAAGGTCTTCAACCCCACCACGGCCGATGATGACGATTACCGCCGGCAGCACACCGAGACGCTCCTGCTTTCCACCCTCAACCACCCCGGGCTGGTGACCCTCCACGATGCGGGGCTGCACCAGGATGAGGACGGACGCACCACCGGTTTCCTGGTGATGGAACTCGTTGACGGCGAGGACCTGCGCAAGCTGCTGAAGAAGGGCCCGCTGGCTCCCGCGGCCGTCGCCCAGGTCGGAGCGGACCTCGCCGACGCCCTCGCCTATATCCACTCCCATGGGGTGGTCCACCGCGACGTGAAGCCGGCGAACATCCTGATGTTCCACTCGGGCGAGAACGACACCCGGCTCTACCCCAAGCTCACCGACTTCGGCATCGCGCGCATGATCAATGCCACGATGGCCACCGCCACCGGCGCGACCATCGGCACGGCGAACTACCTCAGCCCCGAACAGGCACAGTCGGGTGCCATCGACGAGCGCAGCGACATCTACTCCCTCGGCCTGGTCCTGCTCGAGTGCATCACCGGCAACAAGGCCTTTCCCGGGCCGATTGTGGAGGCGGCCCTGGCGCGCCTGCTCCGTGATCCCGAGATTCCGGAATGGCTGGGCGCCGACTGGGCCGGCCTGCTCACCCGCATGACGGCCCGGAACCCTCAGGACCGTCCCGACGCGCACGAGGTTGCCCTGCTCCTGCGGGCCCACTCCGACGAGGGCGCGGGCTTCTCGGGGATCGGCACGCCTCTGGCCGCTGCCGGTCCCGCTTCCACCGACGACGGCGACGGGGTCTCAACCGGTGGAATCACCACCGGGAACATCCACATCCCCGATCCGCCCTCGCGGGCCCCGAGCCTGGGTTAGTCCGGGGCAGCGCTCGTCCGGGGCGGCGTTACTCCGGGGCGTTACTCCGGGGCGTTAGTCCGGCACCGTGCTCAGCGGGGTTCGCCGCCCTCGACGTCGTCCTCTTCGGGCTCGAAGTTCGAGGGCTCATCGAGCGTCGTGGCCCCGATTCCCTCCTGGTTGTCGGGGATGGTGCCCTCGGGACCCGCCCCCGTGTCCTGCCCGCTGGTGTCTTGCCCGTCGGTGTCCTGCTTCTTGCCGTTCGGCGTCTCGGTCATGTCATCCTCCGGCGTAGGTGTTCGTTCATTCGTTCCTTCGTTCCTTCGATCTTATGAGCCCGGACGGCAACGCAAAAGACCGGAGGGCCAGGTGGGTTTCCTGGCGCTCCGGCCTTTTCTCTGCGCTGCCCGTGTGCGCCCGGACGCCGCCATCGACGGTCCCGGGCGTGCCGGCTCAGTGCTGGGAGACTCCAAGCGGCGCACCGCGGGTCTCCCGGGCCAGGGTGACCCCGACGAAGGAGATGGCGCACAGGATCATGATGTAGATCGCCACGGCCCCCGACCACTGGTAGGTCTCGAGCAGCAGCTGCGCAACCATCGCCGCAAACGCCCCGCCCAGGATCGCGCCGAGCGCGTACCCGATGGAGATTCCGGAGTAGCGCACGTTGGCGGGGAACATCTCCGCGTACATCGCGGACATGGGCCCGTAGGAAAGTCCCAGGCCGATGGTGAGGACGAACAGGCCCAGTCCGTAGAGGAAGATGTTGGCGGTGTCGACGAGCAGGAACATCGGCAGCATCCACACGAACACCAGCGCGTAGCCGAGCTGGAAGGTCCGCACGCGGCCGATCCGGTCCGAGAGCCAGCCGCCGACCATGGTGAAGATCAGCCACCCGAAGGAGGCGAGCGTCGTCGCCAGCAGCACCGGCACCACGGGCATCTCCAGGGCCGTGGTGGCGTAGGAGATGAAGAAGGCGATGACCAGGTAGCCTGCAGCGTTGTTGCCGATGAAGATGACGGCGGCGAGGAGCACCTCGCGGGTGTTCTTCCGGAACAGCTGGCGCAGCGGTGCCTTGCTCTCACCCTTGCGGGCCAGCATCTCCTTGAAGACCGGGCTTTCACTGACGGCACGCCGGATCAGGTAGCCGACGATGATCAGCACCACCGACAGCAGGAACGGCACCCGCCAGCCCCATTCGAGGAACTGGTCCTCGGGGATGGCGGTGCGCAGCAGCAGCAGGGTGCCGGTGGCCAGGATCATGCCGATCGGCACGCCGATCTGCGGGTAGGCGCCGAACAGGCCCCGCTTGCCCACCGGGGCGTGTTCCACGGACATCAGGGCCGCCCCGCCCCATTCTCCGCCGGCGGAGAAACCCTGGACGATGCGCAGGAGGATCAGCAGGACCGGCGCCCACACCCCGATGGAGGCATAGGTGGGCAGGAGCCCGATCAGCGCGGTCGCCGCGCCCATCAGGATCAAGGTGAAAACCAGGACCGACTTGCGGCCGATGCGGTCACCGAGGTGCCCGGCGACGATCGCTCCGAGGGGCCGGAAGAGGAAGCTGATGCCGATCAGGGAAAAGGCGAGGACCTGGGCGAGCCCCGGGTTGGACTCCCGGAGCGGAGTGAGGAACAGCGCGCCCAGGACCGTAGCGGTGAGCTGGGCGAAGATGAAAAAGTCGTACCACTCGATGGTTGTTCCAACGAGGGTCCCGGCCAGGACGCGGCGCTCCTCGCGTGAGGTGCGATGCTCCGTGGCGTTCGCAGCGGTGAAAGACGTCATTGTCACTCCAAGGGACGGAAAAACATTACCGACAGAACGTTCGGTCATGTGAGCTAAATCATACGCAGGACCTCCCCGGGATGGGGGAGGTCCTGCGGATCAATTTCCGCGCGTCAGAAATGCGATGCGGCCGGAGTGCCGGTCGAGGCGGGGCGTGATCCCGCGGCGGACTGTCCGCGCCTCAGGCGCCCACGGCCACGGACGCGCCGGCGGTGGCCTCGACGGACCTCCGGTGCGCCCGGAGTCCGGCCGCACCGGCCAGACCCAGCACCAGGAGCGCGGCGGCTGCCAGCACCGGCACCGCGAAGGCGGCCCCGGTCCCCACCCGCTCCGCGAGGGACCCGGCGACGGCGGAGCCGAGGGCCGACCCGGCGACGATGCCGCTGGCGAGCAGGGTCATGACCGTGCCGAGCAGGCGCCGGGGCGCCACCATCGACCCGATGCTGAAGATCGACACCATGGTCGGCCCGACGGAGATGCCGAGGAGGAACAGCACGAGCACCATTGCCGGAATGCCCGAGGGCAGGAACAGCAGGGCGGCCAGGCCGACCATGCCGGCCGCCGAGGCGATCCACCGCCAGGAGTGCTGGAAGGCGGCGGGCCAGAAGGCCACCGACAGGGCAGCACCGGCCGAGCTCAGCCCCATCACCGCGTAGAGCAGCCCCGCGGCGGAGGCGGCGTCGAACTGCCCGGCGAAGGCGGTGAGCGTCGTCTGGGTCCCGCCGAAGAAGGTGCCCATCGCGACCATGCCCAGCACGGGAATGGAGATCAGCAGGCGTGAGCGCCGACCGGTCACGGCCGGCCCCGGCTCCTGGACCTCAGAGCGGCCGCGCGAGGACCCGGCCAGGCGGCCGGTCGGGTGCACGGCGAACGCGCTCACCATGGCCAGGGTCAGCACCGCGGCAAGGGTCAGGGGCACCCAGGGGGCGGCGAGGCTTGCGAGCAGGCCGACCAGGGCGGGCCCGAGGACGAAGGTCAGCTCGTCGGCGGTGCTTTCGTAGGACATGGCCGTGTCGAGGTCGGCGGGCCTGCGCGTCATCGCCACCCAGCGCACCCGCGCCAGCGGCCCGATCTGGGGGGACGTGAAACCGGTGAGGAAGGCGGCGGCCAGGACGGGGACCGCGGCTGCGGCGGCGGTCCCGGTGAGGGCAAGGGCGAGTACCACCAACGCCACGATGGCGACGGTGTTGAGGGCGGCCGCCGGCAGCAGGACGACCCGCTGGCCGAAGCGGTCGGCGAGGAAGCCGAGGATCGGCGCGCCGAGGGCAGAGCCGATCCCGACGGCGCCGGCCGCGAATCCCCCCAGCGCGTAGGAACCGCTGGCCGAGGTCACGATGGTCAGGGCGCCGACGGTGAGCATGGCAAGGGGCAGCCGTGCCAGGAAACCGACGGAGAGGAAGGAGGTGCCGGCCAGCTGCGGAAGGCGGCCGAAGCGGCCAAACCGGGGAGGGCGCTCAGGGGCGGCGGGGGAACGTTCGGCAGCGGGGCTGAGGGAAGGGATTGCGTTCATTGTCATCCGGGTACTTCGAATCGCGCATCGTCCCTCCTCCCGATGCGCCCTACCCGGTAACTGAGTGAATCTACACCATCTGGAGTTGGTCCACAAATTCCAGTCGCGAGCCTTCCCGGTCCTTGTGGACCTGGAGCTGGGCCGGGATGCGCAGTTTCAGTTCTGCGACGTGGCTGACGAGGCCGACGACCCGGCCGCCGCGGCGCAGGCCGTCGAGGGCGTCCATCACCTGTTCCAGTGCCTGGTCGTCGAGCGAGCCGAAGCCCTCATCGACGAACAGCGTCTCAATGTCGATGCCCCCTGCCTCCTGCTGCACGACGTCGGCGAGGCCGAGCGCCATGGCCAGGGACGCCATGAAGGACTCCCCTCCGGAGAGCGTCGAGGTGTCCCTGCGGTTTCCGGTCCACCCGTCGATCACACTCAGCCCCAGGCCGGCCTTCTTGTTCCCGGCCAGCGCGTCGCTGTGCACGAGGGCGAAGCGCCCGTCCGTCATGGCCAGCAGCCGCTCGCTCGCGGCCTCGGCGACCTGTTCGAGGCGCGACGCGAGGACATAGGTGCTCAACGGCATCTTGTACCGGTTCTCGCCGCCGCCGCGGGCGGAGTCGGCCACCGAGCGCAGCAGCGCGTGCCGCTCCCGCAGCGGCGCAACGGCCGCTTCCTGTTCCACCAGGAGGGCGTTGTAGGCCTGGAGCTGCGCGCGGGACTGCTCAAGCAGCCGCACGGCCACTGCCTCGTCGGCCGCCCTCTCCCCCAGCGCGGTGTAATCACGGCCGGCGGCCTCGACCTCGTCCTCGGAGGGGACAGGGCGGCCCTCGGCCTCGTCCTGAAGGGCGGCAGTGATGTCGGGGCTTTCCCCCTCGGCCTCGAGCCGGTGCCCTGCCGCCTCATGGGCGCGGATGCGGCGCAGGTTTTCCTCGAGCGCCTCTGTTCCGAGGAGTGCCTCCCGGACGGCGGCGGCCCCGTCGAAGTGGGAGCCGGCGAGGGCGTCGGCGAGGGCGCTTCCGGCCTTGTCCCTGCGCCCCGCGGCCCGGTCGAGGGCTTCGAGGGCCTCCCGGGCCGCGACGAGCACGGCACGAGCGGAATCGACTGCCTCCGCGCGCTCGTGGAGGGTACCGAAACCGCCCCGGTGGTGTTCGAGGCGCGCTGCGAGTTCCCCGGCCTGGTCCTCAAGGCTCCGCAGCTGGGCGGCGGCCTCGGCGGCGGCCCGGCCGGCGTCCTCCTGCTGCGCGAGGATCTGCTGTTCCCTTGCGACGAGCGCGTCGATCCGTGCCGCGGCGTCCTCAAGCTCCCGCTGGGCCCGGCGTGCCTCGGTGAGCCGGGCCTGCGCCTGCTGCGTCGCCTCCCGGGCACCGGCCGCGTCCTGTTCACCGCCGAGGGCGGCGAGCCGGGCCGCTTCAAGCACGGCCGCGTCCCGCAGTGCCCGTGCCTCGTTCAGGCGTGCCTCCGCCGCTGCGTGTGCCTCCCGGGCAGCCTGTTCGTCGGCGTGCGTGACCCTTTCGTCGGCGCCCGCCCGGGCCGGGGCGGGGTGTTCGAGGCTGCCGCAGACGGCGCACTCCTTGCCGTCCTCCAGCTGGCCCGCGAGCTCGACGGCGGCCTGCTCCAGGCGCAGCTGCAGCCGGGTCAGCCAGGTTTCCTTGAGGCGGAGGTGCTCCTCGTGCGCTGCAGTGTAGTTCTTCTCGGCCACCGAGCGCCGCTGCTCCGCCCGGGCATGCTCGGCGATGGTGGCCTCAAGCGCCCGGGCGGCTTCAAGCGCCTCGGCGCACCGGGTCTCCTGCCCCGCGGTCTCTCTCAGCCCTGCGGCTTCCTGCTCAAGCAGCGCCTTATCCGCGCGCAGCTCGGCCAGCCGCTCCTCCAGCCCGGCGGTCCGGTCGGCCAGTGAGGAACGCTGCGCCGAGATGTCGCGGATTCGGTCGTTGAGTCCCTGCAGCCTGTCCTCGTCGGGGAGTGCCGCCTTCAGCACTCCCAGATCCGCGGCCGCGGCGCGGGCCGCGGCGTCGAGCCGGGCGGAAGTCGGCGCCAGGTCGAAGAGGGCGTCGGTGCCGTCATCGGCACCCATGAGGTAGGCGCCCGCGGCGCCGTCGGCCCGCAGCGCGTCGAGGGCGCTGTCGTAGCGGGTACTGCAGTCCTCGTGTTCGAGGCCGGCGTCATCCGCGGCGTCGAGGACCCCGGCCAGCAGGCGGGCGTCACGGTGCCGCTCCACGGCCGCCGCCAGCGCCGCGGCCTGCGCGGCGCCGGCATCATGTTCCGCCTGGGCGGTACGGTGCCGCTCGAGCGCGACCGCCCGTGCCCGGGCCGTGGCGAGCCCGGAGTAGCGTGCCTTGTCCCGTTCCAGCTGCTGTGCCGTCCGGTCTGCGGCTGCCCCCGCTTCGGCCGACCGGGCCGCGACGGCTTCGAGCAGTGCCTGCACGACCGGCTGGCCGCCCGGCGCCGGGTGGCCCTCGGCCGGGGCGTCGGCTTCGATGCCGTGCCGTGCCGCCTCGTCGAGCGCCCGTTGGATGGTCTGCCGCTGTCCGTCCTCCGCGGCGGCCAGGCGGGACGCCGCCTGGCCGGCCTGGTCGCCCAGCAGCTTTTCAATGTTTTCGAAGCGGTCCGTGGAGAACAGGCGCTGGAGCAGTTCGCGACGCGACCCGGCATCGGCGCGCAGGAAGGCAGCGAACTCGCCCTGCGGCAGCATCACCACCCGGGTGAACTGTTCCTTGTCCATGCCCAGCACATTCAGCAGCTCAAGGCCGGCCTCGTCGTTACGGGCGGACTTCTGCACCCAGGCGCCGTCGACGAATTCCTGAAGCAGGGTCCGGGCCTGCTCGGTGGTGGTTCCGCCGCCGCGCTTCGAGGGCCGCTCCCACTGCGGGGACCGGGTGACCGAGAACCTGCGCGCACCGACGGTGAACTCGAGTTCGACCTCCGGAGCGAGCCCGAGGGGGGCATGGTCGCTGCGCAGGCGCTTGGCGCCCTGGCGGACCCCGGGCACCGATCCGTACAGCGCGTAGCAGATTGCGTCGAGGACACTCGACTTCCCCGCACCCGTCGGGCCGTTGAGCAGGAACAGACCCTGGGCGCTCAGCGCGTCGAAATTCACGACCTGCCGCCCGGCGAAGGGGCCGAAGGCCTGGATTTCAAGGCGGGAGATCCTCACGCTGCGTTTCCCCTGTTCCTGTTCACTTGACTGCTTCTGGGCCGGTCATACTCTGGGTCTGGTCATCATCTGGGTCTCGTCTTTTGAGTCCCTCCACCGGCGCTCACCGCTCGGAGGCAAGGCTGAGGGCGGCGTCCACGGTTGCGGACAGGAGTTCGCGCTCCTCGGGTGAGGCCTCGCGCGAGCGCACGTGCTCGAGGAACCCACAGCAGATCTCGGCGTCGTTCGTCGCCGCGGCGATGCGCTGGCTGTAGGTGCGCACGTCCCCGGTGTGTCCGCCCTCGGGCTCGAAGGCAAGGACGAGGGTGTCGGGGAAGCGGGCGCGGAGCCGTTCCATGGCGCGCGGCGGGCGCTCGGCGTCGGTGAGGGTGATCGAGCAGTACGCGTGTTCGGCGTCGGCGAGGGACTCATCACTCAGGAGGTCCTCGATGCGGCCCTTGAGCACGGCGAGTTCCTTCGGTGCCGGCCATTGCACGGGCGTCACCGGGCCCAGTCCCGCGGCGGTGATCTCCACGAGCCACGCACCCTTGGTCTGGCGGGCCTCGGAGAAGGAGTACGCGAGCGGCGAACCGGAATACCTCACCGTGGGCGAAAGCTTCTGCTGCCCGTGCAGGTGGCCCAGGGCCGTGTAGTCGAAGGCATCGAACAGGTCCAGCGGGACCGCGCCGAGCCCGCCCTGTGCCAGTTCCCGCTCGCTGTCCGAGCTGATGCCGCCGCTGGCGAAGGTGTGGGCCATCACCACCGAGTGCACGGTGCCGGTGGACCTCCGGCGGCGCAGGTCCTCCTGGATCAGCCCCACGGCGGCCCGGGTGACGCTTGAGTGGGTGGGCTCGGCCGACAGGGCACCGGCGACGACCCGGGGCTCAAGGTAGGGGATGCCATAGACGGCGAGTTCGGCCCCGGGCCCGAGCGGAAAGGTGACCGGCCGCCCGATGTCCTCGGTCCGGGTCCGCAGGTGCACTCCCCCCCGTTCGAGGATGCGGCCGCCGAAGCCCAGCCGGGTCGCGGAGTCGTGGTTGCCGCTCGAGATGACCACCTCTGCGCCCGCCGCGCGCAGCCGGTCGAGCGCCTCGTCGAAGAGCGCGACGACATCCACTCCGGGCAGGGCCCGGTCATACACGTCCCCGGCAACGAGCACCACGTCCACCTGGGCGTCGCGCACCGTCTTCTCGAGGTTGTCGATAAACATCCGCTGGGCTGCGAGGGTTCCCGCTCCGTGGAAGGAACGGCCGAGGTGCCAATCCGAGGTGTGGAGTAACAGCATATTTTTACGCTACCGCCCGCCCCGGACATTCCTGCGGGCACCGCGCGGGCGCCGGGGAAATTCCACCCCCGAAGGGGTTTCCCGGCGCCGGCGGCTGGGGGTGATGAGCCGTCAGCCGCGTCCCGTCGTCCCGGGTCCCTTGTCGAAGAAGGAGCGCGCGTCGTCCGGGGAACCTGCAGGAGCCGCCGGGCCGGCCGGCGCTGCCGCCGGAGTTCCGGAGCCGGCATCGACCGTGTCCGTGTCGGGAGCGACGGGAGGGGCAGCGGTGGCGGGTCCGACCGCCGTGGCGGGCTCCGATGCTGGCTTCCGGCCGGCTGCATCGAAGCTTCGGAAGACCAGGCCGGCAATGATCGCTCCGACGAGCGGCGCCGCGAAGAACAGCCACAGCTGGGCGGGCGCCCAGTCACCGGTGAACAGGGCCGAGGCGGTGGATCGTGCCGGGTTGAGCCCGCCGTTGGTGACGGGGAGCAGCAGGGTGAGCAGGGCGGCGTAGGTCAGGCCGACCGCGAACGGCGCGGTGCTCCGGCCGGCGTGCCGGGCGGTGGCACCGAGGAACACAGCGACGAGGATGGCCGCGCAGACGGCCTCGGCCAGGAACGAGCTGCTCAGCGGGAACTGCGCCGCCGAGTGCTCCTCGAAGCCGTTGGAAGCCGCAGCGAAGAGTCCGTTGACGTCGGTCAGCTGGGAGTTGGCGCTGAGCAGAAGCCACAGGAGGCCGGCGGCTGCGAGGCCGCCGACAAGCTGGGCCAGGATGTAGGGAAGCACGGAGCCCCATCCCGTGCGGCCGGCGATGGCCGAGCCAAGGGTGACGGCGGGGTTGAAATGCCCGCCGGAGATGTAGCCGAAGGCGATCATCGCCGCGAGCAGCGCGATTCCGAAGGCCAGGGTGGGGGGCACGCCCGACTGGGTGTTCAGCATGGTGACGCCCAGTCCGGTGAGCACGACGACGAACGAGCCGACCGCCTCGGCGGCGGTCCGGGCAGCCGGGCCGTAGGAGCGCAGGGGCAGGGCTCCGGTCCGGTCCTGACCGGCGTCCGTGGCGGGATGGATTTCATGCGACATAGGGCAGTGCGTCCTTCGATTGAGGCCAGTGGCTGTGCCCGCCGCCCTCACTCGCGCTTCCGGGCGGCGGCGCACACCCGTCCAGTCTCCCATCCTAGGCGGACCTAGACTTGAACGATGGCATACCACGCAACCTACCCCCAGCGGGTCTCCGGGAGTCTGCTCGGCGGCGCACTCGGAGACGCCCTCGGCTACACGGTCGAACGCGACAGCCTCGAGGCGATCCGCACCCGGTTCGGCCCCGGCGGGGTGACCGCTCCGCCGGAGGACGGTTCGCCGTTCGTTTTCTCGGATGACACCCAGCTGACCCTGTACACGGTCGACGGGCTGGTCGAGGCGCTCGAATGGGCCAATGACGGCGTGTCGGCCGACGAGATGGCCATTCTTTGGCTGGCCTACCTGCGCTGGCTTGCCACGCAGGGCGAAACCCCTCCGGATCCCGCGCCGGTTCCGCCGCCGCGGTGGATCGACGTCCAGGAGGTCCTTCACCACCGCAGGGACCCCGGCAACGCCTGCCTCACCGGGCTGCTCACCGGGGTCATGGGAACCCGGAAACGTCCGCTCAACCCGCAGGCCAAGGGATCCGGGGCGCTGATGCGTTCCGCTCCGTTCGGCCTGGTGCCGCGGATCCCCGGGGAAATGGCGGACCGGCTGACCCTCGACGCCGCGGCCCTGACGCACGGCCATCCCGCCGCGCAGACTCCGGCCGCCGTCTTCAGCCACCTCATCCGCGCCCTGGCCCTCGACGAGCTGGACCTCGAGGCCGCCGTGCAGTCAGCCGTCGCCCATGCCGGGTTCCTCGGCGATACGGAGCTCGCGGGGAGCCTCACCGCTGCGGCCGCCCTTGCGACCGGTGGTCCGGTCGCGCCCGAACGGCTGCCCGACGAGCTGGGCGGCGGATGGCTCGCGCCGGAGGCACTCTCCCTCGCCGTCTACGCCGCGCTGGCCTCCGCCCGGCCGGACCCCGCGGAGCACTTCACCGCCGGCGTCGTGCTGGCCGTGAACCACGACGGCGACAGCGACACGACCGGCTCGGTCGCCGGGAACATCCTGGGGGCACTGCACGGGGAGGCCGCCCTGCCCCGGCCGTGGCTCGACCGGCTGGAGGGCACCGAGGTGATCCGGGCCGTGGGCTCATCCCTCATCAAGGCGGCAACCGGCGAGTAGCCGGAACCGGCCCACGGTGGCGGGGGCGGGCCGCGGAGGTGGAAGCTGCGGCGGGCCTACTGGCTGCCGACGGGCCAGAGGCCACCGATCATCTGCAGGAACTCCGCCTCCGAGAGCACCTCGATCTGCTGCCCACGCTCGTGGAGTTCAAGCACCCGGCGCGCCTTGCCCGTGACGCGGCCGTTGCGCAGGTCGGAGGCCACGAAGCCGTCGCCGACCACCAGCACCGTGGTGCGGCGGGTGACCGCGCTGGCGGGCTGGGCCCCCACCCGTGCCGCCCGTTCCTTGGCCTGCGGGCGGGGCATGCCAAGGTCGCCGGTGAAGACGACGGTCTGTCCGTAGAGCGGGTGGTTCGCATCGGCGGCCGGGTTGGGCGGCGGGTTGTCGCCCTCCTCAGGCCACCCGGTCCACCCTGCCGCGGCGCCGCGCTCCAGCGCCGTCCGGGTGGCCTTTGACAGTTCGTCAACACCGGGCTCATAGGGCTCGGCGCGCGAAAGCGGGAGCCGCTGGACGGCCATCAGCTCCTCGACCGTCGACGCGCCGCTGCGCCGGGCGATGTCCACGAGGATGCCCGCGCACGCCCGCGCGTCCTCAACGGCGTCGTGGTGGTTCAGCAGCGGGACCCCTGCGGCCTCGGCAACGAACGGAAGGGAGTAGGAAGCCAGGGAGTAGCTGCGGCGCGAGAGCATCACGGTGCACGCATAGTCCCAGCCAGGCCCGGAGAGCTCCGACACTTCGAGTGCCGAGCGGATCACCCCGAGGTCGAAGGCGGCGTTGTGGGCCACCAGGATGTCCCCGCCGATGAAGCCGCCGATCTCGGGGAACAGTTCACCGAAGCGCGGCGCGGTGGCCACCTGGTCGGCGGTGATGCCGTGGATGGCGGTATTGCGGGAATCGAAGTAGTCGTGGCCGGCGGGCGGACGCATCAGCCAGGAGGCCTCGTCAACGACGCGTCCGTCCCGGATCTTTGTGAGTCCCACTGCGCAGGGTGAGCCCCGAAACCCGTTGGCTGTTTCAAAGTCGATCGCCGTGAACTCAATTCCCACTACTCAAGGGTACTTGGATCGGATGGAGAAACCGTTCATCCAACGTTCACGCCGGTGGCGTGCCGGGAACCGCCGGGGGGTCGTAGGCTGGACCATGCCCGGTTTCCTTTCTCCCCCGCAGTGGTATCTCTTCGATTACGGAATGGTGATCTCCACCGAGCCCACCGGCGAGGACTGGGACCGGCTTGAGGAGGAGGCCGGCGTTCCGGGGCTGCGGGAGCGCTCGTCCGCCTACTGGCAGCACCGTGACGGCTACGACGCCGGAGACCTGACCCCGGTGTTGTACTGGTCGTGGGTGACCGGACACCCGGTCAGCGACGCCCGCGCCTCATGGCTCGATGTCCTCGATGCCAACCAGTGGTCGCACTACAACCTCGAAACCCTCGACGTGCTCGATGAACTGTCCGGCTCCGGCGCACGCCTGGCCCTGCTTTCGAATATGCCTGCCCCCATGGTGGGGCACTTCACGGGAGCTTCCTGGATGAAGCACTTCGAGAAGATGTTCTTCAGCTCCTCGCTGCGCCTGATCAAGCCGGACGGCGCCATCTTTTCCCACGTCCTCGCCGAGCTGGGAACCGAGCCCGGCGGGGTGGTGTTCATCGACGATTCGGCGGCGAACATTGAGGCCGCACGCGGCCTCGGAATCGACGCCCGCCTGCACCTGCGGGAGACCGACCTCTCGCGGGAGCTCAGGCGCCTGCCAGTATAGGCCGGACGGCCTCGACGCCCTCCACGGCGGCCGTCCACTGCGGGCGGCGGAAATCTTCACGTGCCAGCAGCAGCAGCTGCTGCTCGCGCACCTCGCCCGGGCGCGCCTCGGCGAGGGTGGTGCCGTTGGGCTGGTACCCGAGCGCCGCCGACACCCCGAGCGAGGCCGCGTTCCAGACGGCGGCGTCGGAGACGGCCGAGTGCGCCCCGAGGTGGTCGAAGGCGAAGGAGAGGACGGCGGAGCGCATCTCCTTGCCCAGGCCCCTGCCCTGAGCGTCCAGCGTCAGCCAGGAGCCGGTGCTGACCCGGCGCATCAGCGCGAAGCTGCGCGCCGAGAGGTCCTGGACGCCGATGATGCGGCCTTCGAACTGGACCGCGAAGCTGATGGTCCAGTCCTCAGGGCTCACCGCGGCCCGGAGGCTCCACTGGTACTTGAGGCTTTCGCGGATGAGGATGTCCCGGGGCGCATCGGTCCAGGGCACTCCGAATGGCATGACCGATGGGTCGTGGACGCCTGCGAGGATCGCGTCGACGAGGCAGGGTAGCTGGTCGTCGCGCACCGGGGTAAGGATGAGCCGGGGGGTGCGGATCGACAGCCCGAAGAGCGGCCAGAACTCGGCCAGCCGCGGGTCGGCGGTCCCGGTCATCGGGCCTCGGGGGCGCGGCGGCGCTTGAGGATCCTGCTGATGATGAAGTAGGCGGCGCAGAGCACCACCGCGGCGATCACGATCTTCTGGAAGGTGTCCGCGTACCTCTCCACGAGGTGCCAACTCTCCCCCAGGTAGAAACCGGCCAGGACGAAGATGAGATTCCAGATGAGGCTGCCTGCGGCGGTCAGGAGCAGGAACTTCCCCTGCGGCATCTTTTCGATGCCGGCCGGAATGGAGATCAGGCTGCGGAAGAGCGGGATCATCCGGCCGAAGAAGACAGCGCGGTAGCCGTAGCGGGCGAACCAGGCCTCCACCCTGTCGATGTCCTCAAGGTCGACAAGAGGAACCCGGGCCACGATCGCGCGCATGCGCCGGCGGCCCAGCGCCGCGCCGAGCGCGTAGAGCGCGTAGGCTCCCACCACCGAGCCGAGGGTGGTCCAGAAGATCGCTTCGAACAGCGTGAAGTTGCCGCGGCTGGCCGTGAATCCGGCGAGGGGAAGAATGACCTCGCTCGGCAGCGGGGGGAAGAGGTTCTCCAGGGCGATCGCCAGGCCTGCGCCCGGAGCACCGATCGTCTCCATCACGTTCACCGCCCACTCGGCAACCCCGCCCAGTGCGGATCCGTCGGACTCGGAGGTCAGGCCCTGCTGCAGAAAAATAGTCATCGCCATCAAGTCTGCCCTATGTCCGGCGCATGCCGCGAAAAACTGTCCGGCGCCTGCCGCCAAAAACGCTCAGGACCGGACGCCATCCACGCCGCCGTCGAGCGCCCGAATCAGGTGCGGCAGCAGCGCCCGGAAGGCAAGGCCGCGGTGGCTGATGCGGTTTTTCTCTTCGGGGGCGAGCTCGGCGCAGGTCCGGTCGAGCCCTTCGGGGACGAGCACCGGGTCGTAGCCGAATCCGCCGGTGCCCCGCGGCCCGGTCAGCAGCGTGCCGCGCAGTTCACCCAGCTCCACGTGCACGGCACCGCCGGGCACGGCGAGCGCCGCGGCGCAGTGGAAGGCCGCGCCGCGGTGCTCGGGGCCGATATCCGCAAGCTGGGCGAGGAGCAGGTCAAGGTTCGCGGCGTCGTCGCCGTGGCGGCCGGACCAGCGGGCCGAGAAAATCCCCGGGGCCCCGCCGAGGACGTCGACGGCGAGTCCGGAGTCGTCGGCCACGGCCACCAGCCCGGTGGCCGCCGCGGTCTGGCGCGCCTTGAGCACGGCGTTCTCTTCGAAGGTGACTCCGCTTTCGACGACGTCGGCAGCGCCCGCGGTTTCGGCGTCAACGACCTGGGTGTCGACGTCGAGCCCGGGAACCTGTCCGCGAAGCAGCTCACGGAGTTCGCGGAGCTTGCCCGGGTTGCGCGTGGCAAGCACCAGCCGGTGCACCTGCTCAGGCACCGGCCGCTTCCTTGAGGGTGTCGTGCTGGATCTGCGCGAGCTGGGCCGTGCCCAGCAGGGCGAGGTCGAGCAGCGCGTCGAGTTCGGCCCGGTCGAAGGGCGCACCCTCGGCGGTGCCCTGGACCTCGACGAACTTCCCGGAGCCGGTGACCACGACGTTCATGTCGGTTTCGGCGCGCACGTCCTCGACGTAGGGAAGGTCCAGCATGGGGACGCCGTCGATAATGCCGACGCTGACGGCAGCGACCGTGTCGGTCAGCGGCTTGGCGCCGGCCGGGATCAGCTTCTTGTCCTTGGCGTACCGGATGGCGTCGGCGAGCGCCACGTAGGCGCCGGTGATCGCCGCGGTGCGGGTGCCGCCGTCGGCCTGGAGCACGTCGCAGTCAAGCACGATGGTGTTCTCGCCGAGCGCCTTGGTGTCGATGATCGAGCGCAGCGACCGGCCGATGAGGCGGGAGATTTCGTGGGTGCGCCCGCCGATCTTCCCCTTGACCGATTCGCGGTCGGAGCGGGTGTTGGTGGCCCGGGGCAGCATGGCGTACTCGGCCGTGACCCAGCCCTTTCCCTCCCCCTTGAGCCAGCGTGGGACTCCGCTGGTCAGCGAGGCCGTGCACAGCACGCGGGTGTTGCCGAACTCGATCAGCGCCGAGCCCTCGGCCTGGTTCGACCAGCCCCGGGTGATGCTGATGTTCCGCAGCTGGTCCGGGGTGCGGCCGTCGGCCCGCCGCACTGCCGGCGGAGCGGGGGCGGCGCCGTCGGGGGTGGCCGTTGCGGCGGTGGACGGGGCGGCGGTGGACGGGGCAGCGGTGGATGGGAGGGAGTGCGGATCGGCTGGGCTCATGGAGCCAGTCTAAACCGGCGGTGTGTCCGGCCCGGCGGCGCGCAGCGGCCGCAGGGCGGGCCGGACGGCCGGTCAGCCCGCGGTCGGTGGAGCCGGTGAGGCGGTCACCACGACGTTCTTGCCCCAGGGGTCCTCGGTGTAGCAGCTGATGATGACGAGGCGGTTCGGGATGATGTTCCAGATGTCGCTGGTCTTCAGGGTGTCTTTGTCGTGGGTGGTGATCGCGTCGACGGTGTAGCGCAGCGTGCCCGTCTGCGTGGTGACAGTCACGGTGTCACCGACTTCCGTGTGGGTGCTGAACCGGTCGAAGGGCGCCTCCCTGCCCTCCCAGCTGTGCCCGGTGATGTAGGTCGTGTTGGCCGACCCGGCGCCCGGGGCGCCGTAGGAGGAAAGCCAGTAGCCGTCGTCGGTGAACGGCGGCACGATCGACTGGCTCGCCACGTCGGCGGCGGTGGGCTGCAGCGGGAGCACCGCGACGTCGATGCCGGCGGCCTCCACTTTGATGTGGGTGGGAGCGGCGGCGGCCGGTCCGGCGGGTGCCTTAACCGGGGGCGCCTTGGGGGGCGCGGCGGGCGCCGCGCTGGGAGAGGCAGGGGCGCTGGTGACCGACGGGGCCGGGGAGGGCGTCGAGGTGGGGCGGTCATCACCGGCCGCCGACGATCCCTGCTGCAGCTGGGGAAGAATCACCGACAGGACGAGCACGAGCGCCGCGGCCAAGCCCAGGAGCGCAACGAGGATGCCCCGGCGCCGGGACCTGCCCTGCTGCGGGTGCCCGGACCCGTCCGGTTCCGCTGGGACCGAGGGCTCGTCGGGGTGCGCCGAGGGTGCCATGGCTGCGCCTTTCAATCGGAGAGACCTACCGGTCCGCTCGGGACCGGTACTTCCGCATAGGCTACAGGCCGCGCCGGGGTTGTGGCGGAGTTGTGGAGGGGTTGTGGCGGAGTTGTGGCGGGAACCGGTGCTCCGGCCGGTCGACAGGGCAGCCGGTCAGACGGTGTAGGACACCCCGGCCACCGCGACGGCGAGCTGCCCGCTGTAGCGCGAGCGCGCCTCCCCGATCGAGACGTTGGCGTCGTTCCACACCGGCAGGTGGGTCAGCAGCAGGCGCTTGGCTGCGGCGGCCTCCGCCATCTCCCCGGCGCGCAGGCCGGTCAGGTGGACCCCGCTGATCCCGTCGTCGCGTCCCTCTTGGAACGCCGCCTCACAGAGGAAGAGGTCGGCCTCGGCCGCGGCCTCGATCAGGCCCTCGCACGAGTCGGTGTCGCCGGAATAGGTCAGCACGCGGGTTTCGGGCACGCCGTCCGCGTTCGGCTCGGTGACCTCGATGCGCAGGGCGTAGGCCTCCTCGGCGGGGTGCAGCACCGCGAAGGGGGTGATGCTGAAGGGCCCGAGCCGGACCGCGGTGCGGTCCTGCCAGGAGTGGAACTCGAAGTCCTCGTGCATGCCCGGGTTCAGGGCCAGGCCGTACGCGGTCGCCATGCGGTCGGCCGTCGCCGCCGGACCCCAGACGGGGATCCGTTCCCGGCCCCAGCCGGCGGGATCCCAGTGGACGGCGACATGGAGCCCGCACAGGTCCATGCAGTGGTCGGGGTGGAGGTGGCTCAGGAAGACCGCGTCGATCTGCCGCAGGTCCATGTACCGCTGCAGGGCTCCGAGGGAGCCGTTGCCGAGGTCAAGCAGGATCCGCCAGGTCCGCCCCTCGGACTCGGCGGTGATCAGGTAGCACGACGCGGGCGACTGCGGGCCGGGGAAGGAGCCGCTGCAGCCCACGATCGTCAGCTTCATCGCGGGCCACCGGAGGCCGTAATCATGTCCGGGGTGATCCTCGCCAGGCTTCCCGTCGGGTACTGGGCGGCGACATGGTCGACGTGCTGGACGCTGAGCACCTCGGGGCCGAGGAAGCGCCGGGCGAGGACCTCGAAGCCCGCGGCGTCGCCGGTGGCCAGGAAGCGGTGGACCGCCGGACCGGTTTCGCTGCTGAGCAGGTCGTGGGAGACCAGGGCGCGGTAGACGTCCTTGGCGGTCTCCTCGGCGCTGGAGACCAGGCTGACGCTGTCCCCCATGACGTAGGAGATGACTCCGGTCAGCAGCGGGTAGTGGGTGCAGCCGAGCACCACGGTGTCCACGCCGGCACGCTTCAGCGGCTCAAGGTAGCGTTTCGCGGCCGAGAGCAGCCCGGGCCCGGCGGTGACGCCGGCCTCGACGTACTCAACGAACTCCGGGCATGCGGCCGAGGTGATCCGCAGGTGCGGGGCGGCGGCGAAGGTGTCCTCGTAGGCCCGCGAGCCGATGGTGGCCGCGGTTCCGATCACGCCGATGTCCCCGCTGCGGGTGGCAGCCACCGCGCGCCGGACCGCGGGCTGGATCACCTCGATCACGGGGATGCCGTACCGCGCCGTGTAGCGTTCCCGGGCGTCGCGGAGCACCGCGGCGGAGGCCGAGTTGCAGGCGATGACGAGCAGCTTCACGCCCGAATCGACAAGCTCGTCCATGACGGCGAGCGCGTGGGCGCGCACCTCGGCAATCGGCAGGGGCCCGTACGGGCCGTTGGCCGTGTCGCCCACGTAGAGGATCGATTCATTCGGCAGCTGGTCGATGACGGCGCGGGCGACCGTCAGGCCGCCGACTCCGGAGTCGAAAATACCGATCGGCGCCCCGGTCTTGCTCGAGGGCGGTGTTCCCGCAGGCTCTGAACTCATAATCTACTGAGAATAGGGCGTGTCGGGCCCGGACACTAACGGATTCCGCGTGGGATCCATCACACCCCGCGGGAGCTCCCGGCTACCGGGCGGTGCGGGCGCTGCTGAGCAGTGCCTGCAGCAGCGACTCCTGGAGCCAGGTCAGGAAGTTGTACACCAGCGCCAGGTACGCCTCGACGTCCTCCGCGTCGGCGAAGTCGTCGATTCCGTGGAGGCGGGCGGCGTCCTCGTCCGTCTCGATCCCCAGCCGGTCCGCAAGCACCAGCCGGACGTCGTTGAACGCCTGAGCCATCAGCCGCCCCTGCTCGGGGTTCAGCGTCACCGGGTTGCTCTCGATCAGCAGGGCGCTGCTGCGCAGCGCACCGATCTTCTGCTCCCGCAGGGAGCGCTCGGTGAGCCGGCGGAACTCGAGCGCCTCGGCGTCGTCGTCGCGCACCGCGTCGGGCAGCAGCCGCTGCAGCGCCGAATCCCCGGGCCGTGCCGCCTCGGCGTCGACGCCCACCATCGCGGCCAGCGGATCGGTACTGGGGGCGGTGTCCGGCTCGAGCATGGTGATGATGTCGCTGAAGAGACTGCCCAGCAGGCGCACCTCACCGGGCTCGAAATGCCCGGTAATTCCGCGGCGGGTTGACTTGAAGGGTTTCGCCATGGGGCCCTACTCGCTTCCGGCTTTTTCGAAGGTGGCCCACAGTCCGAAGGAGTGCATGGCGACGGTATCCCGCTCGGCTTTTTCCCTGCTGCCGGTCGCCACCGCCGACCTGCCCTGCTCGTGGACCTCGAGCATCAGTTTGCGCGCCTTGGACTCGCTGTAGCCGAAGTAGGTCTGGAAGACATAGCTGACATAGGTCATCAGGTTCACCGGGTCGTTCCACACCACAACGACCCAGGGCTGGTCAAGGCCGGCCTCGGAACGGGTCGAGGCCTCGTCCCGCACACGGGTATCGGTCGTAGTGCCAAGTGTCATGTACCTCATTCTAAGATGCGCCGCGGACCCGGGCCGCCCCGGTACTCACAAAGCGAACGCACGGCTAATGTTTTGACTGTGACTTCTCCCAGCAGCGCTTCGGCGCCCCGGCAGCCCAACACCGCACTGTTCACCGACCAGTACGAGCTCACGATGCTGCAGGCGGCCCTGCACTCGGGGGCGGCCCACCGCCGCTCGGTCTTCGAGGCCTTCGCCCGCCGCCTGCCCGACGGCCGGCGGTACGGCGTCACCGCCGGCACCGGGCGCCTCCTCGAGGCGCTCGCCGCGTTCCGGTTCGGGGACGACCAGCTGGGGTTCCTCTCCGACAATTCAATCGTCGATGACAAGACCCTGGACTGGCTCGCCGGCTTCTCCTTCACCGGCGACATCTTCGGCTACGCCGAGGGCGAGGCCTATTTCCCCAACTCCCCCATCCTGATCGTGGAGTCGACCTTCGCGGAGGCGTGCATCCTCGAGACCCTCGTGCTCTCGGTGCTCAACCACGACAGCGCCATCGCCTCGGCCGCCTCCCGTATGACCAGCGCCGCCGCGGGCAGGCCGTGCATCGAGATGGGCTCGCGGCGCACCCACGAGGAGTCGGCCGTGGCAGCCTCCCGGGCCGCGATCATCGGCGGCTTCGCCAGCACCTCCAACCTCGAGGCCGGGCGGCGGTACGGGGTCCCGACCGTGGGCACCGCCGCCCACTCCTTCACCCTGCTCCATGACACCGAACGCCAGGCCTTCGAGGCGCAGGTCCAGGCCCTCGGCCGGGGCACCTCCCTCCTCGTCGACACCTACGACGTCGAGCAGGGGGTGCGCACCGCCGTCGAGGTGGCCGGCCCTGAACTGGGCGCGGTGCGGCTCGACTCGGGCGACCTGGTGACCCAGGCCCGCTGGGTGCGCGAACTGCTCGATGACCTGGGCAACACCAACACCCGGATCGTGGTGACCTCCGACCTCGACGAGTTCGCCATCGGCCTGCTGGCCTCGGCGCCGGTTGATGCCTACGGCGTCGGCACCTCCCTGGTGACCGGCTCGGGCGCCCCGACCGCCGGGATGGTCTACAAGCTCGTCAGCCGCGAGGACAACAACGGCACCTTCGTCTCCGTGGCCAAGGCCGCCAAGAACAAGGCCTCCGTGGGCGGCCGGAAGTACGCCCTGCGCCGGCTCGACGAGAACGGCACCGCCACCGCCGAGGTGGTGGGCCTCTCCGCCTCGCCCTCCGACGACGGCAACGACCGGCCCCTGCTGCAGCAGCTGGTCAAGGGCGGGGAGGTCCTTCCGGGCTGGACCGGGCCCGAGGGCGTCCAGCGGGCGGCACTGCGCCACTCAGAGTCCATCGCAGAGCTCCCGGAGTCGGTGCACCGGCTCCAGCGCGGCGAACCTGCCATCCCCACCGAGTACGAGGAGACACTTCCATGACGCGTGCACTGATCATCATCGACGTCCAGAACGACTTCTGCGAGGGGGGCTCCCTCGCGGTGCAGGGCGGCGCCGAGGTGGCGGCCGCCATCAGCGACCACGCGGACGCCCGCGCCGCCGACTACGACTACGTCGTCGCGACCCAGGACTGGCACATCGATCCTGGCCCCCACTTCTCCGAGACCCCCGACTTCATCGACTCCTGGCCCGTCCACTGCGTGGCCGACACCCGCGGGGCGGACTTCCATCCCGACCTCGACACCGAAAACGTCGACGCGGTGTTCCGCAAGGGCCAGTTCGAGGCGGCCTACTCGGGCTTCGAGGGGGTCCTGGCCCCCGAGGACGAGGTCCCCACCGGGGAGCGCAAGCTGGGGGCGGCCCTGACCGAACCCGATGAGGCGCCGCTGAGCCTCGACGACTGGCTGCGCGACCGGGACGTCGACGAGGTGGTGGTTGCGGGTCTCGCCGCCGACTACTGCGTGCGGGCCACCGCCCTCGACGCCGTGGCCGCCGGCTACTCGGTGTCGGTGCTGACGGACCTGACGCGGGCCGTCCACGCCGAAAAGCTTGACAACACCTTCGAGGAACTCGAAGCGGCGGGGGTCGAGGTCCAGCACTGAGCACGCCGCTCCGGCGCCCTTGACCACGCTCCGGCGCCCCTTGACCGGGGTGCCGGAGCAGGCAGGGGCGGAATTACTTCCGCCCGATGAACCAGTCCTGGAGCTTCTTCAGCCGGCGCTGCAGCTGCTCCTCGTTGGCCTGGGCCACCGCCGGGCCGCCGCAGGCCTTGCGCAGTTCGGTGTGCACCACGCCGTGGGGGGTGCCGGTCCGCGCCGACCAGGCCGAGACGTTCTTGGCGAGCTGCCCGCGCAGTTCCGTCAGCTGCCGGTGGTCGGGCACCGCGGGGTCGGCCGGTGCGGGTTCGGGGGCGCGTCCGCGCCGCCGCGACTGCTGCTCCTGCTGGCGCTGGCGGAGCAGCTGCCCCACCTGATCGGCGTCAAGGAGCCCCGGGATGCCCAGGAAGTCGAACTCCTCCTCACTGCCCATCTCGCCGCCGGTGCCGAACTCGCCGCCGTCGAAGAGCACCCGGTCGAAGGAGGCCTGGGACTCGAGGGCCTCGAACTTCTGCTTGGTGAGCGAATCGGAAGCCTTCTCCTCCCGGTTCGCCGCCTCCATCAGGCCCTCCTCGAGGGCGAAGCCGTCCTCCTCCCCCGTCGAGGGGCGGTCCAGGGCGTGGTCGCGCTCGGCCTCGAGCTGGTTGGCCAGGGCCATCAGGTTCGGGACCGAGGGCAGGAAAATCGACGCCGTCTCGCCGCGGCGCCGTGCCCGCACGTACCGGCCGACGGCCTGGGCGAAGAAGAGCGGGGTCGCGGTGGAGGTGGCATAGACCCCGACCGCCAGCCGCGGCACGTCGACGCCCTCGGAGACCATGCGGACGGCGACCATCCAGCGCGTGGTGTCGGCGGAGAACTCCTCGATCTTCGAGGAGGCCTTTACATCGTCGGAGAGGATGACCGTCGGGGATTCTCCGGTGATCTTCTTCAGCCGGCCCGCGTAGGCGCGGGCGTCGTCGTGGTCGGTGGCGATGACGAGGCCGCCGGCGTCGGGCACCGTCCGCCGCACCTCGGTGAGGCGCTTGTCGGCCGCCGCCAGCACCGCGGGAATCCACTCCCCCGCCGGGTTCAGCGCGGTGCGCCAGGCCTGGGCGGTGATGTCCTTGGTGACGGCCGCCTCGCCGAGGGACGCCGCCATCTCGTCGCCGGTGCTGGTGCGCCAGCGCATCTGGCCCGAGTAGGCCATGAAGATCACCGGGCGCACCACGTGGTCGCGCAGGGCCTGGCCGTACCCGTAGGTGTAATCGGAGCGCGAGCGGCGGATGCCGTCGCCGTCCTCGACGTACTCGACGAACGGAATCGCCGCGGTGTCGGAGCGGAAGGGCGTTCCGGTCAGGGCGAGCCGGCGGGTGGCCGGTTCGAAGGCCTCACGGATTCCGTCGCCCCAGGACAGGGCGTCGCCGCCGTGGTGGATCTCGTCGAGGATCACCAGGGTCTTCGCGGCCTCGGTCTTGGCCCGGTGCAGCATCGGCTTGCTGGCCACCTGGGCGTAGGTGACGGCGACGCCGATGAAGCCGTTGCCGTGACGGCCGTCCGCGTTCTTGAAGTTCGGGTCGATCGCCAGGCCCACCCGCGCGGCGGCGTCGGCCCACTGGCGCTTGAGGTGGTCGGTCGGCGCCACCACGGTGACCCGGTTCACGATGCCCCGCTCGACGAGCTCGGTGGCGACCCGCAGGGCGAACGTCGTCTTCCCCGCGCCCGGGGTTGCCACTGCGAGGAAATCCTGGGGCGAGTTGGCGAAGTACTTCTCCAGGGCCTCGCTCTGCCACTGCCGGAGCTTGGGTGCCGTGCCCCACGCCGCTCGCTCCGGGTAGGCGGGCGGCAGGGCTGGGCCGGCCCCGAACAGGGTGTCACTACTCACGCCGGGACAGTACCTTCCATAGACTTCTTGGTGTCTTTCGTGGGGCCGGCCTTGGGTGCCTGTGCCCCTCTCAGACCGGAAACTATACCTGCTGCCGCGAACAGGCACAGAGCCAGCCAGATCGCAACAAACACCTCGACGCGGCCCGGCGCCGAGGGATCGCGCAGCAGTGCGAAGAGGGTGCCGGCCCCGGCCGTCCCGGCCACCCCGCCGAGCTGGTCGGCGATCTGCAGCGACGCCGAATTGCGCCCCTGCTCGGCCTTGGGTGAGAGCGACAGGACGAGGACCGAGGTGCTCGAAAGGGTCATCCCCATGGCCATTCCGGCGAAGGCCCAGATGAGGATCAGGACCGGCAGGGGCGCCTGGGCGCCCGAGGCGAGGGCGAAGCCGCCCAGGGTGAGCGAGAGCAGGGTCGAGCCGGCCACCAGCAGCCACTGGCGGCGGAACCCGACGCGGGTCTGCAGGAAGGCCCCGGCGCTCCAGCCGAGCGCCCCGGCGCTCAGGGCCAGGCCGGCGGTGGACGCGTCGACTCCGCGGGCGCTGACGAGCATCAGGGGGATGAACGCCTCGGCGCCGAAGAAGGCGACGTTCACGAGGCCGCGGGTGCCGATAATGCTCGGCAGGCCCCGGCCGAAACGCAGGGTGCCGCGCGGCAGCAGCCCCGGGAGGGTGATGAACACCGCCGCGAGCCCGACGGCGGCGAGGGCGGCAAGCAGGCCCGTCGCGGCGGCGCTGTTGCCGTCGGCCGCCAGCCGGATGACGGCCCACTGCACGGCGAATACTCCGCCCGACAGCCCAAGGCCCCGCAGGGCGCGGCGCCAGCCGGCGCCGCCGGTTCCGCCGGTGCCGGGGTCCGCCGGAGGGCCAAGCGAGCGGATCCGGGGAGCTACGACCACTCCGGCCGCCGCAACCAGCGGGGCCACCCCGAGGAACACCCACCGCCAGTGCAGTTCCTCGGCCACCACTCCCGCCACGAAGGGCCCCACCAGCGAGGGCACCACCCAGGCGGCCGAGAGCCAGCCGAAGACCACGGGCTGCGCGCCGGCGGGGAAGGCCCGGCCGATCACCACGTACACGGCGACGATCAGAAAGCCGCCGCCGAGCCCTGAGACCGCCCGTCCCGCCGTCACCACCCAGAACTCCGGTGCGGCCCCGGACAGGAGCAGGCCGGCGATCATCAGGGCCATGCCGACCCTCAGCGCCGGGCGGGGCCCCCGCCGGTCCGTCCAGGATCCCGCCAGGACCGTGCCCAGCAGCGAGGCGGTGAGGTACATCGAGAAGGCGAGCCCGTAGCTGGCCTCACCGTCGAGCTCGTCCGCCACCGCAGGCATGGCGGTGGCCACGGCCATGGCCTCGAAGGCCGCACAGGTGATGATTGCGATCAGCCCGAAGGTCAGCGGGCGCAGGCGTGCCGCCATTGCGGATTCGGGCGCGGGGGTATCCGTCATGGCACCTTACGCGTCGTTGCTTCCCTCCCGCGCGGCGCAGGAGGCGGTGGGGCCGGGCACCGGCCCGGAGGCCTACTTTGGCGTGTCGTCCTTGCCGGGGCGCAGGCCGTTGTAGATTTCCTTGCACTCGGGACAGACCGGGAACTTCTCCGGGTCGCGGCCCGGCGTCCAGACCTTTCCGCACAGGGCGATGACGGGCTCTCCGGTGAGTGCCGACTCCATGATCTTTTCCTTGCGCACGTAGTGCGCGAAGCGCTCACTGTCGCCCGGCTCCACCTCCTGGCGCTGTTCCTCCCGCTCGAGGGTGGCGGTCGAACCGGCGCCGGGGCTGTCCAGGGGGTCGTTGGCAAAGGGGTCTGCGGGCATCGTCATGGAACCAGTCTACCGCCGGCCCCTCGCCGGTTACCTGGTCCGGGCGAACGATCCGGCCCGCTGGTACTGCGGCACCGGGGCGAGCTCGCGCTCCAGGACGTGCGCCGCCCGGAGCCACCAGTGGGGGTCGCGCAGGGCGGCCCGGGCGATCAGGACGACGTCGGCCTTCCCCTCGCGGATGATGCCTTCCGCCTGCTCCGGGTCGTCGATCAGCCCGACGGCGCCGGTGGGAAGCCCTGCCGCCCGCACCGTCTCGGCGAACTCCACCTGGTAGCCCGGACCGACGGGAATCCGCACATGTGCCACCGCTCCGCCCGAGGAGACATCGACGAAGTCGACCCCGTGCTCTGCCGCCTTCGCAGCAAGCCGCGCCGATGCGGCGCCGTCAAGGCCCCCCTCGACCCAGTCGGACGCGGAGATGCGAAGGAGCAGCGGCATCTCGGCCGGGATGTTCCTGCGGACCTCGTCGATGACCTCCAGCGTGAGGCGGAACCGTGCCTCTTCGGAGCCTCCCCAGCCGTCGGTGCGGGTGTTGACCAGCGGGGTCAGGAACTGGTGCAGCAGGTAGCCGTGGGCGCCGTGGATTTCCACGGTGTCGAAGCCGGCCTCCACGGCGCGGCGGGCACCCTGGCCGAAGTCGCGGATCACCGCGAGGATGTCCTCCTCGGTCATCGCCCGCGGGGCGGCATAGCCGTCGAAGGCCTCATCGGTGGGGCCGAGTGTCTCCCAGCCGCCCTCTGCCTCGGGCACCGACCCGTGAAGCCTGCTGAAGGGCCAGTAGGTCGAGGCCTTCCGCCCGGCATGGGCCAGCTGGATTCCGGTGAGCGTGCCGGGTGTCCCCTGGGTGTGGATGAAGTCGGTGATGCGGCGCCAGGCGGCAACCTGCTCGGCGTTGTAGATGCCGGCATCGCGCGGGCTGATCCGTCCCTCGGGGCTGACCGCGGCGGCCTCGGTGATGATCATCGCCGCAC
Organism: uncultured Arthrobacter sp.; assembly: GCF_902805515.1. GTDB lineage: Bacteria > Actinomycetota > Actinomycetes > Actinomycetales > Micrococcaceae > Arthrobacter_D. The sequence continues at coordinate 38,294 of NZ_CADCTE010000075.1, forward strand.
CGCCGGTCGCGAACTGGCCGAGGTGCACCAGGTGCCAGTCCGTCGGTACTCCCGGGGCACCGACCGGATCGCAGGAGTACTGGCACATCGCGGCCACCCACCCCCGGTGGGGCACTGTCAGTGAGCGCAGGGTGATCGGGTCGAACAGGCCGGGAGTGGTGGTGCCGGAGGTCATGGAGTCCTAACGAAGTGGGTGCTGCGGTACGGTCTGCTGCTGACCGGTAAGGGTTTGCCTAGAAGAGCGCCCGGGCGAGGGTGGCCCGGGCCTTGGTGACGCGGGGGTCGGTGGGGCCGACGATCTCGAACAGCTCGAGGAGCCGTTTCCGGGCCGTTTCCTTGTCCTCGCCGCCGCTGCGGGCGATGAAGGAGGTGACGCGTGCGAAGGCGTCCTCGACGTGTCCCCCGCTCAGGTCGAGGTCGGCCACGGCGAGCTGCGCCTCGACGTCGTCGGGCCGCCCGGCCCCGGCGGTGCGGACCGCGGCCGCGTCGGCTCCTTCGAGGCGCTGCATGAGTTCGACCTGCGCAAGCCCGGCCTTCGCGTCGGCGTCGGCCGGCTGTTCGGCCAGCGCCCGGCGGTAGGCCGCGGCGGCCGCGGCGTAGTTCCCGGCCTCGATGGCGTCGAAGGCCTCCTGGTGCAGCGGCGGCAGTTCGGGTTCCGGCGCGGGCGCCGCGGCCGGCGCCTGCGCGCCGTCGTTGAGGGTGCCGGTGACGCCGTTGGCCTCGGCGACCTTGAGCAGTTCGTCGATGAAGGCACGGATCTGCTCGGCCGGCAGCGCACCCTCGAACATGGGTACCGGCTGGCCCTTGACCACGGCCACGACCGTGGGCGCGGCCTGGGCCTGGAACGCCTGGGCGATCTGCGGCTGGGCCTGGAGGTCTGCCTTGGCCAGCAGGAACCGGCCGTCGAAGTCGATGGCAGCCGCCTCGAGGACGGCGCTGACCTGGGTCGACTGCTCACTCCAGGACGCGCCGAGGTCCACGATCACCGGGACCGTGGCGGAGAGCTGGACGAGCTGCGGGAACGTCTGCTCGGTCACCTGGACGATGTACGGGCTGGCGGCGGCGGGCCGGTCCGCGGCCGGCCGGGCCGCCGCCTCCGCGCGGGCCTTGACGGCGGCGAGGTCGACGGCGCCGTGAAGGTTCATTGACGGCGGCACGTTGCCGCGGCCGGCTGGTGTGGACAATGGCTTGCCTTTCGGATGGGGGGGTTCGTGCACCGGAGTGCGGGGGCGTCTACTTCAGCTTGGCGGCCAGCAGCTGCTGCGCGGCACCGATCACGCGGATCTTGTCCTTGCTGCCGGCCGGTGGTACGTACATCATCACGGCCTCACCGTAGTTGACGTCAATTCCTTTTTCGGTCTTTTCCCGGCCGGTGAGGGTCTCGTAGATCGTTCCGTTGAGGTCGATGGAATCGCCCCTGCCCTTGGGGACGCTCGAGTAGGTGTGCTTGAGGTATCCGAAGACGACGGCGCCGCCGTCCTCGGTGCCCAGCGCCCGGGTGCTCGGCGCCTGGGCGACGTGGCGGAAGGAGATGGTGGCCGCGGCGTTGTCCCGGTCTGCGACGACACCTGCCTGGAATCCGGTGATGGCGTCGGCGAAGGAGTTCGCCTCGAAGGTTCCCTTGTGCTTGCCCTTCGGCGAGGTCAGGAAGTCGGCGATGGCGGCCACCGCGGTCTGCGGTGCCATGGCGAGCCCTTCCTCGGCATCGGGCGCCAGTTCCTGAAGAGCCCCGTCGGCCGCGGAGGCCGGGAAGGTGGTGCCCGGAAGCATCTGGATGGCGGAGACCAGCTTGTAGTTGGTCCGCGGGTTGTCCTGGGTCAGCACCAGCGCCTGCGGAACAGGGTTCCCCTCCCCCTGGGTCAGGGCCACGACCGTGCGCGGCCACTCCCCGGCGGTGGGAATGACGCGGGTCAGCACCGGTGACCCGGCCACCGGTGCGGCGGCCGAGGCCTTCTTGTCCTTGGCGCGCACCGCGTATCCGGCGGTGCGCAGTTCGAGCGCCGCACCGCCGGCGCGGGGTTGCAGCAGCTTGGAGTCGGCCGCGGCGTCGGCCTCGGCCACCGTGGTCGCGACGGACTCGAGGATGCGCTCGAGCTGGGGTTCGAGCACGGCCGGGGCGCCCGGCTTTGCGTTTCCGGAGCCGCCCTCTGCGGCCTTGGTCTCCTGCTTGACCGTCTGCTGCGGGACTGTCTGCTGCTTGACCGTCTGCTGGGCGGCGGCGGGGCCCGCCACGGCCGTTCCGGCCAGGAGTGCTGCTGCGGCCACGGCCACAGGGTGGACTCTGCGGCGCGCACGGACCCCGCGGTCCGCGGCGGCGCGCTGCTGCCGGAGGTAGGCCCGTGACCCCTCGGGCGCAGGGGTCGGGCGGCCGCGGCCGGATCCGGTGCTGCGCGGTGAGATGAAGAGCAGTGCGATCCCCAGGACCGCGAGCAGGGCGCCGGCGACGATCAGGGGTACGGCCAGCGGTGTCGAGGCATCGTTCGGCTCCGTGATGGCGATGTCCGAGGGCGCCGCTGCGGTTCCGTCGGAGACGAGCAGGATCGAGAAGTCGCCCTCGGCCGGGTTGATCCAGTGATGGGTTACCGAGCCCTCTGCCGTCTCCTCGCTCGTCCACAGGTCCGCGCCGCGGGGATCGGGCACGGTGGCCTCGCCCTCGGTGAACTTCGTCGTGAGCTCCTCGTCGCCGACGCCGGTGACCCGCAGGTGGGCGGCGTCGCCGACCCACGCGTCGACGTCCGCCGCCCTGCCCACGGCCAGGGTGAACGGACCGCCGCTCTTGACGGTGATATCGACGTCGCCGGCGTCGTCGTTCCGGGCCTCGGCGTCGATGACCGTCACAGGCCCGGCCTCCGCCCCGGCGGGCACGCTGAACGTCACCGTCTCCGGTGGGGCCCAGAAGGTGCGCTGGCCGATGCCAATCAGCATCAGCAGCACGCCGGCAATAATGATCGGGACTGCAGTTTTCACGCGCACGCGGGTACCTATTCGTTGTCTTGTGGAGCGGACCTCCCGATCCGCGGCGCACCGCCGGCCGTCCGCGGGCACGCACGGGCCAGGCTGTACTTTCTCTCGATTAGTCTTCCCATGGTAACGAAGTTGCCCGTGGGGAACTGATTCGTGTGCACCGGCTCACTCCGGCCCGACGCCAGCCTCTACCGCGTGCGGGGCACCACGCCCGCCTGCCGTGCGCGGAAAGGCCTGTCTTCCCGGGAGCCCGGCTGTAGTGTTTCGCTTGTGATCCAAAGTGGAATGCAGCACCAGTGAAAGCAGACCGCACCGTGACGAACAATGAGGAAGTGCCCGTCAACGAGCCGCTGCCGCGGCCCGACGGGGACTCTGCGGACCGCAACGGCGACGGCGGCGGAATCGACCCGGCCGAACCCGGAGGCGACCCTGCCCTCGCCCGGGGCCGGATGGCTACGCTGTTCACCCGGCTGCGGCGGCCGATCCCCGGAGCCCAGCCGCGGCGGCGGTTCGAGTTCCCGCCCGAGGTGGAACCGCTGGCCGTGCCCGTGGACCCCTCGGTCCAGCTCACCGACGAGCGGCTGAAGTTCGGCGGGCTGCCTCCCCGCTCGATGCGCCAGCACCCGATCCACTTCGGGTTCATGGCCAGCGTCGGGGTGGGCCTGGCGCTGCTTGCCTACTTCATGATCATGAACGTCGGGCAGCTGCTGCTGTGGATCGGGGCGGCCCTGTTCATCGCCCTGGGACTAGACCCGATCGTGAGGTGGCTCGACCAACGCGGGGTGCCGCGCCCCGCCGGCATCACCCTGTCCCTGACGCTCCTGGTGGGACTGGTGGTGGGGTTCTTCGCCACGCTGATCCCCACCATCGTGAACCAGACCTCCCAGATCATCGAGCGCGGCCCTGCCTACGCCCAGACCTTCCTGAACTCCGACTTCTTCCGCACCCTGGACCAGCAGTTCCAGGTCCGTGACCGGGCCACGGCGGAAATCAACAACTTCTTCGCCGAGGACGGCATCGTCAGCGGAATCTTCGGCGGCGTCCTGGGGGTGGGCACAGTCATCCTCAACGGCCTGTTTGGCACCCTGATCGTGCTGGTCCTGACCCTTTACTTCCTGGCCTCGCTCCCCTCGATGAAGAAGTGGGCCTACCGGCTGGCACCCCGGTCGCGGCGGGCCCGCGTGCAGTCGCTGTCCGAGGAGATCACCCGCAGCGTGGGCATGTACGTGATCGGGCAGGCCTGCGTGGCCCTGCTCAACGGCGCGTTCGCATTCATCGTCATGTCCATCGTGGGCGTGCCGTTCTCGGTGCTGCTGGCCTTCATCGTCGTCCTGCTGGCGTTCATCCCGCTGGTGGGGGCGCTCATCGCCGCCTGCTTCGTCAGCCTGGTGGCCCTGACCGTCGGGTGGCAGACCGCGCTGCTGTTCGCCATCCCGTACCTTGCGTACCTGCAGTTCGAGGCCTACTTCATCTCCCCGCGCATCATGCAGCGGGCGGTGGCGGTGCCCGGCGCCGTCGCCGTCATCGCGGTGATCGCGGGAGGCAGCCTGCTCGGCGTGCTCGGCGCCCTCATCGCCATCCCCACCGCGGCGGCGATCATGCTGCTGCTCAAGGAGGTCTTCATCGCCCGGCAGGACCAGCAGTAAGGGCACCGGCCGGCGTTCAGGAGGCGGTGGCCGACTCGCCCTCCCACTGGGTGGGCAGCGGTGCCCCCTGCCCGGGAAGGACGACCTCGACGATCTCGTTCAGCGCCCGGGCGGCGTATTTCTCCCCCACCCACAGGTGCTTCGCGCCGTCGACAGGGGTCACCACCGCCTGCGGGACGGCGGCGAAGCGTTCCTGCGCGGCCGGCGGGCGGAGGTAGTCGTCGAGCTCGGGGACCAGCACCGTCAGGGGCAGCCCCGAGGCTGCCCAGCTGTCCAGGTCGGCGTCGTCCGCGCGGTGGAGCGGCGGGGAGATCAGGACCGCGCCCTCGATGTGCTCGGCGACCGGGTCGGAGGCGCCGTACTTCAGGCACAGCTCGGTGCCGAAGGACCAGCCCACGAGCCAGATGTTCGTCAGGCCTTGGTCGACCGCCCACCGGACCGCCGCCTCGACGTCCAGGCGTTCGGCGCCGCCGCCGTCGAAGGTTCCCTCGCTGCATCCCCGCGGTGAGCAGGTGCCGCGCGTGTTGAACCGCAGCACGGCGATCCCGGCCAGGGCCGGCAGCCGGAAGGAGGCCTTGCGGAACAGGTGCGAGTCCATGAACCCGCCGTGGGTCGGCAGCGGATGGAGCGTGACCAGGGTCGCCTTCGGCTCCCCGTCCAGGGGGGCGGCGAACTCGCCGACGAGCGTCAGGCCGTCGGCGGTCTTCAGCTCGATGTTCCGCCGGTCGGCGGGCAGCACCGTCGCGGCGCGGATGTCGATCGGTCCGGTGCTTGGGGTGAACTCGTAGTCCTGGGGATCACTGGCCATCCCCCCATTCTAGGTGCCCGGCGGCGGCCTGCAGTGCGCCGTCGGGCGCCCTCAGTACCGGTAGCTGCGGGTGTTCCAGCAGTGCACATGCCAGTGCCTGCGGTCCGCCAGGGCCGACTCCGCCCCGAGCAGCGAATCCTCACGCCACACCACGAGATGGGCGACCCCGGGCGGAATTACCCGGTGGCACCCGGGGCAGGTGTACTCCTTGGCCGCGTTGCGCTCGGTGATCCGGCGCACCGACCATTCGCCGTCGGGGGCGCTCACGCGCAGCGGAAACCCGGCCCGTGCCCGCTCCAGGTCGAGCTCCGCCGGAACCGGCGCCGTGCCGCGGGAGTGGCCCTTGGTGCGGCGGGGGCGGTTCGAGCGGGGCATGGTCCAAGTCTGCCCGAACTTACCTCCGGGCCGAAACTCCGCGCGTGGGCGGGCCGGCGCGCCGCGGACCGCACTTCCGGGCGGGCGGCCCGGAGACCGGTGCGCCAAACGGTACAGTGAAACGTGTGCGTCTAGTCATTGCCCGCTGCTCCGTCGATTACATCGGCCGCCTCCGCGCCCACCTTCCGCTGGCCACCCGCCTGCTGATGGTCAAGGCCGACGGCTCCGTCCTCGTCCACTCCGACGGCGGCTCCTACAAGCCGCTGAACTGGATGAGCCCGCCGGCCTCGCTGCGCGTCAGCACGCCCGACGAGGCCGACGCCGCCGAGGGCATCACCGAGGTGTGGACCGTCCAGCACGCCAAGAGCGATGACCGGCTGGTGATCAATATCCGCGAGCAGCTCCACGAGTCCTCCCACGACCTCGGCGTCGACCCGGGCCTGGTGAAGGACGGGGTCGAGGCGGACCTGCAGCGCCTGCTCGCCGAGCAGATCACGCTGCTCGGCGAGGGGTTCACCCTGATCCGGCGCGAATACATGACCGCGATCGGGCCGGTGGACATCCTGGCACGCGACGGCTCGGGCGCCACCGTGGCCATTGAACTGAAGCGGCGCGGCGACATCGACGGCGTGGAACAGCTCACCCGGTACCTTGAACTGCTCAACCGCGACCCCCTGATGTCGCCGGTGCGCGGTGTCTTCGCGGCCCAGCAGATCAAACCCCAGGCCCGCACGCTGGCCGCCGACCGCGGCATCGACTGCCTCACGCTCGACTACGATGCGATGCGCGGCGTCGACGATAAAGAGTCCCGCCTGTTCTAGCAGTCCGCCCGGCTCCGGCACGGGCCCCTTCCGGCGCATAGAATCGGACCATGGCCAACCTGCAGGGCACGTCCAACCACCTTTCCGGGCGGATGGTGACCGATTCCGGCATCATCGAGGACGCCGTGCTCAGCTGGGAGGGTTCGCGCATCACCTACGCCGGCCCCGCCCGGCCCTCCGATGGAGCAGGCACCCCGCCGCTGCCCGAGGGAGCGCTGATCCTTCCCGGGCTGGTCGACCTCCACTGCCACGGCGGCGGGGGCGGGGACTTCACCTCCGGCAGCGCCGAGGACATCCGCACGGCCGTGTCCTTCCAGCACCGCAGCGGAACGACGACGCTGCTCGCCAGCACGGGCGCCGCCCCGGGCGGGGACCTCCTGGCGGCATTTCCGCTCCTGTCCACCGCGGCCGACGAGGGCCTGATCGCGGGGATCCACGCAGAGGGCCCGTTCCTGTCCCCCGCACGCGCCGGCATGCACGACCCGGCGCATCTTTCCGACCCGGATGAGGACCTGCTGGCGGAACTGGCGGCCGCGGCGGGGGGCCATCTGATCTCCATGACGTACGCCCCGGAACTCGAGGGCACCGACACGCTCGTCTACGACCTGGTCACGCACGGGGTCATCCCCGCCATCGGGCATACCGACTGCACCGCCGAACAGGCCTCCGCCGCCCTCGACCTGATCAATGAGGAGCTCGCCTCGACGGGCTTCGACGGGTTCAGCGGCCGGCCCATGGCGACGCACCTGTTCAACGCGATGCCGGCCATCCACCACCGCTCCCCCGGGCCGGTGCCGCTGCTGCTCGAGCGGGCACGCGCCGGGGAGATCGCCGTCGAACTGATCGCCGACAATGTGCATCTCCACGCCGACACCGCGCGGATGGCCTTCACGCTCGCCGGACCGGCCAATGTCTGCCTGGTCAGTGATTCGACGGCGGCCGCGGGGCGCGGCGAAGGGGTGTTCCGGCTGGGCCGCAGCGAGATCACGGTGCGGAACGGTGTGGCCCGCAGGGGCGCGTCGGAAGCACCGGCCGGTGGCACCCGGACGCTGCTGGAGGTGGTGCGCTGCGCCGTGGAGGCCGGCGTGGGGCTCCGCGACGCCGTGGTGTCGGCCTCGGCGGTGCCTGCCGGCGTGCTCGGGCTGGCCGATGAGCTGGGCAGCCTGCGGCCGGGGCTGCGCGCCGACGCGGTGATCGTGTCGGCCGGGCTCGACCTGCTGGGCGTCCTGAGGGCCGGGGTCTGGCTGAAACTGCCCTGACGGCAGGGGCCTGCCTAGCGCCAGGTGCCGATGCCGATCACCGGACCGGCCTCAAGCCAGGAGGACAGGCCCGCATAGACCGGATATTTCATGGCCAGCTGCAGCTCGGAGCCCTCATAGGCCAGGGTGACGACGATGCAGCCGGGCAGTACGCGGCCAACCTCGGCCTCGGTGGGCTGGCGCCATCCCTTGAGCTCAAGCGAGCTGCGCAGGTAGCGGTGGGGCGGCACGGGGCTGAGCGACATCAGCCGCAGCCATTCGAGATGGGTGTCCGTATAACGACAAACCCCCATCCGCCACCCCTTGTCGGGGAGGCGGATGGAGGCGTCGAAGGTACCGAGCGTCCGGCCCAGCTGGTAGCGGCGCAGCAGGAAGGCACCGACCAGCAGAACCAGCACGCCGAAGACGGCCGCAATGAGAATCAACAGCAGACTCAGACCGTCCATGGTGGTGGTGTCAGCGGTTTCCCGCGGAAACCGAATCGCCGATCGTGGCGTTGTCGGCAACGATGACCACGCGGTTGCTGTCGACGGAGAAGAATCCGCTGTCGACCGCCACCACGATGCGCTCACCGCTCACCGGCTGGATGGCGAGTTCGCCTTCCCCGAGCAGGGCGAGCACCGGCGAGTGACCGGGAAGGATCCCGATCTCGCCCTCGCTGGTGCGCGCCTTGACCATGGTCGCCGGGCCGGACCACACGAAGTGGTCGGCTGCGACGATTTCGACTTCGAGCTCTGCAGAGGCCATGAGCTTTACTTTCCGGTCCGCTCTTGGATCTTCGCCCACTGGCGCTCGACGTCGTCGAGCCCGCCGATGTTGAAGAACGCCTGCTCGGCGATGTGGTCGAGGTCACCGTTGCAGATGGCGCTGAAGCCTTCGATGGTGTCCTTGATGCTCACGGTCGAGCCTTCAACGCCGGTGAACTGCTTGGCGGTGTAGGTGTTCTGCGAG
>NZ_CADCTE010000076.1:0-2898 GCF_902805515.1 uncultured Arthrobacter sp.
GGCGGAGCGTGGGCGCAGGCTCCTCATCGAGATCCCACTCCCGACGCACCACTTGGTAGACGCTCTGCTCGTCGCGTCGGGCCGCGTTGCGGTACCCCGGCGACGCGAGCAGGAGGTCTCCAACCGCTGGCAGATACAGCGCCGAGTACGAGCAGATGAACTTGCCGCTCTCGTCCTCGACGTCGACCTCACACTTCGGCACGGTGGCTTCGATCTCTACGGCGGTCACGGTCTGGGCTCTCCTCGGTGACGGGGACGAAGGGGGACGATCAGGCCGGGTCGAGGAAGCGAATCAGGCGCTCCAGGTCGCGCACCGTCCACGCTTGCCCTGGTGGCGTGCTCTCCACCATCGCCCGCAGCGCTACGGCCATGACCTTGCTGTCCCCGTTCTTCGCCTGCACGGACAGCATCCAGCCGAGCAAACGTTGCTCGACGTCGTGGACGGGGCCGGGGTTGCTCATCGGGGGTCTCCGGGAAGCCAGCCCGGCGCCCCGATGGCCTCATGCCACGTCGTCGGCGGAATGTAGTCCAACGCGGCTCGGGCGCGGTCGATGATCGCGGACAGCCGGACCGTGCGCCGATCCTCTCGGCCCTGCTCGCTCTCCGGGTCGTCGAGCGTGAGCAGCCAGCGGCAGAAGTCGGCGGGTGTCTCGTCGGGCTGGGCGGTCTCGGTGCTCATCTGTCGTCTCCTACTCGGTGAGGCAGGGAAAGGGAGATCAGGCGGACTCGGCAACCTGTCGGAGCGCGTGGGTCAGCCGCATCAGGCTCACGCCCCGCTCCCGCCCAGGCGCGGACGAGAACACCGCCAGGAATGCCCCCTCGGACAGCTCCGTCGGCTCGGTGATGAGCCCGGACGGCTCGTTCACCTTCGCCAAGCCGTCCTGGACGCGCCACTCCACAGCCGCCCGGCCTGCCGCCCCCTCGTCGGGGACGAGCTGGACGCGCATGGTCAGGTACGGGAACGCGGCAGCGATCTTGACGAGGTCGTCGTGGACCTCCTCGACGCTGGGCCACTTCCCGATGTTGTGGCTGGTGCAGCCGATGCGGCCGTCCCAGTCGCACCAGCCGTGGGGGCCACCGATCCACGCCGACATGATCCGGCTGTTTCCGAGGTAGTTGAGGCTGATCACTCGGTGCCGCTCCTCGAACGCCGCCACGGAGTCGTGGTCGGGCCAGCCGTGCCTGTCGTTGAGGGCGATACCGGCCGCCGAGTACACGGCCCGTTCCCACGCCTTGTCGTTGGTGGCCATGAAGCTCCACTCGGCGGTGCGGATGAGGATCTCGTTGGCCTGCTCCTCCGTCACGGGGTCACCGGCGACGAGGAGGCGGGGCCACTTGGTGAGTTCCACCGAGGGCAGGGCGATGACGTCGCGGGTGGAGTCCGGCGGGGTCAGGGGGTCGGTGCTCATCGTTCGAGGTCCTTTCGGGTCGGGTGGGCGTGGTCGGGGCCGGTCACGCCGGCCACAGGTTCACACGGGTCCCCGCCGGGGCAGGCTGGTCCAAACCGGCCGGCTCCCCGTCCAGGCGGACCCTGCCCGCTGCCGCGTGCTCGACGATCCGGTCCTCCGAGATGCCCCGCAGAACGGAGACGGTCACGGACGGAGGGGACAGGGGTGGTCACTGGTCCGCCTCCGGCACGTCGGACAGCTGCACGACCTGCACAGCGAAGGCGTTGATGTACATCGGATAAGCGCCGTCGTTGCTGTCCACGACGGTGAGCGCGGTCCCTCTCCCGCTCGCCCACGCGGCGCGGAGCGCATCGAGGAACTTGGCCGCCTCCACTGGTGAAACGGTGGTTGTGGCCACCGCTCCAGACATGGTGATCTTCAGGAGTTGCTTCACTCGTCCACCCCCAGCGAGCCAGCGGGAAGGGTGATGGCGAGACGGGCGCAGGTGGTCACGCTGACCTCCACGGGTAGATGGAGGGCGCGTCCAGGTAGGCCATGGCGGCCTTGGTGAGCCGCTGGTGCAGGACGACCACGTCCTCCTGTGTGTACTCGGCGTCGTCGCGGCTGTAGTGGAACTGCAAGAGCCCCAGCGCCGCACGGAGGAGTTCGTCAGTGGCCTCGAAGTGCCGGGACTCCCGGTCCGCGTCGTACGGCCGGTCAGGGGCGGTCATTTCGCGCTCCCGTGCCGAGACCCGTGACGCAGGTGAACCGGCTCAGCGCAGCCGCAGCCGACAGGCTCGTGGGCGTACCGCGCCACTTCTCCGTGGAGCCACCCCACCCCGTCCACCCAGATGACAGGTCGGCGACAGTTCGCGCATGCGTAGGGCGGTCCGTCGCAGTCTTTGCACGGCCCTGTCTCGGCAACGCTGTTCTGCTGGTTCATCGCGAAGTCGCCGCTCCGTAGCGCCCGCCGTCGGACTGCAGGCCGGGGACGAGGCGGGCCAGCGCGTCGAAGCGCTCCCCGCTTTCGACGTGGTTGACGTAGTCGCGGATGACCTGCCGCATCCGGGCCAGCTCGGCGCCACGCCGGTCGTACTCCCGCATGACCATGCCCAGCGGCACGATCTCCTCGGCGTCGGCGCGGACGTCGCACTCTGCGGAGAACAGCACGGCGCTGGCCTCGGTGGCGGTCAGGGCGCGAGTGGTGGGTTCATTGGTCGACACAGCAGTCTCCTCGGAGGGTCTTGGTGGGGCGGTCAGAGGCGCGGTTACACCGCCTGGATCTGCGGACCCTCCTCCGAGCCGATGCGCTGGGCGAAGAGCCAAGCGCCGGGAGCGAACTCGGCGGCCAGCTCGTCGCCGGCGTAGAGGCGAAGGCCGCGTTCGGAGGTCACTTCCCACCTGTCGGCGATGACGTCCGCGTGGCCGCTAGTGGCGACGCGGACTCGGATCGTGTTGGCGGTCTCGGTGCTCATGTGGGGTCTCCTGGGGGACGGCCGGAACTACCCGG
>NZ_CADCTE010000076.1:2908-3457 GCF_902805515.1 uncultured Arthrobacter sp.
TACCGCGTCGCGGTCGGCGCTCAGCAGCTTGGCGGTGAGCCCGTCGCGGACCTCGCGCAGCTCGTCCGGGTCGTCGACCAGTTCGCGCAGCGTCTCGTGATGAAACCGCCACGGGTACGCCGCCAGCACCTGCTCACTGGTGCGCGGGTTCCGCAGGGCGTTGCAGCGCTCGTCGCAGCTGACGTGGACGTCGCAGTAGCTGGCGTCGTCGTCGGTGCAGGTGCAGGCGGTGGTCGTGTCGGCGGTCATGTGGTCCTCCGGGGCGGAACAGACGGGAGAGGGGGCGGGGGTCAGCGAGTGATGCCGTTAGCGGCCAGGAACAGGTCTGCGTGCTCGCGCGCCAGGTCGTCATCGTCGCGGCCCAGCTCCTGTGCCCAGCGCTCGCGGATCGTGGATGCCTGCGCCCGGCTGAGCAGCGCACCGAAGCCCTGCCCCTCACGCTGCCACTCGCGGTTCTCGGCGGCGTCGCGGATGGCGGTCGGGATGACGTCGTTTGAGGACTGGCCGCGGTTTACGTGGTCGTTGGGGTGGACGGGGTCCTTGGAGCCG
>NZ_CADCTE010000077.1 GCF_902805515.1 uncultured Arthrobacter sp.
AACAGGGTCAGCAGCAGGGTGCGGATGTGGGCGCCGTCGACGTCGGCGTCCGTCATGAGGATCACCTTGCAGTAGCGCCGGGCATCGAGCTGGAAGCTGCGCCCGGAGCCTGCTCCGACCACCTGGATCAGCGCCGCGCACTCGGCATTGGAGAGCATGTCGCCCACCGAGGCCTTCTGCACATTGAGGATCTTGCCGCGGATGGGCAGTAGCGCCTGGTAGTCCGAGGACCGGGCGAGCTTCGCCGTGCCGAGGGCACTGTCACCCTCGACGATGAACAGTTCGGAGCGTTCGGGGTCGTCGATGCGGCAGTCGGCGAGCTTGCTGGGCATTGAGGAGGTCTCCAGGGCGTTCTTGCGGCGCTGGGTCTCCTTGTGCACCCGGGCCGAGATGCGCGACTTCATCTCCGCGACGACCTTCTCCAGCAGCAGCGCGGACTGGGCCTTGTCGGCGCGTGCGGTGGAGTTCAGCCGGGCGGTGATCTCCTTCTCCACGACCTTCGCCACGATGGCCTTCACCGCGGAGGTGCCGAGGATCTCCTTGGTCTGGCCCTCGAACTGCGGTTCGGCCAGGCGGACGGTGAGGACGGCGGTGAGGCCGGCGAACACGTCGTCCTTCTCGATCTTGTCATTGCCGGCCTTGAGCTTGCGGGCGTTGGCTTCGATCACCTTGCGGAAGGTCTTCAGCAGGGCCTGCTCGAACCCGCTCTGGTGCGTGCCGCCCTTGGGGGTGGCGATGATGTTCACGTAGCTGCGCATGGTGGTCTCGTAGCCGATGCCCCAGCGCAGCGCGATGTCGACCTCACAGTCCCGTTCGACCTCGGCCATCTGGCTGTGCCCGCGCTCGTCCAGGACGGGAACGGATTCCTTGAACCGGCCCGAGCCGTGGATGCGCCACACGTCGGTCACGGCGGCGTCGACGGCGAGGAACTCGGCGAACTCGGAGATGCCGCCGTCGTGCTGGAAGACCTGTTCGACCGGTCCGGCCTCGCCGGGGGTGCCGGGGATGCGGCGCTCGTCGCGCAGGGTGATCCGCAGGCCCGGGACCAGGAAGGAGGTCTGCCGGGCGCGGGTCTCGAGCTCCTCGTAGGAGAACTTCGCGTCGGGGGTGAAGATCTGCCGGTCGGCCCAGTAGCGGATGCGGGTGCCGGTGACGCCGCGCTTGGTGGTGCCGACGACGTCGAGCCGGGAGCTGTCGAGGAAGGGCTCGAACTCCGCCGTGGGCGAGATCGTCTTCCCGTCCAGGAAGCGGCCGGGCTCACCGCGGCGGAAGGACATCTTGTAGGTCTTGCTTCCGCGGTCAACGTACACGTCGAGCCGGGCCGAGAGCGCGTTGACGACGCTGGCGCCGACGCCGTGGAGGCCGCCGGAGGCGGTGTAGGAGCCGCCGCCGAACTTGCCGCCGGCGTGGAGCTTGGTGAAGACGACCTCGACGCCGCTGAGCCCGGTCTTGGGCTCGGCGTCCACCGGGATGCCGCGGCCGTCGTCGTGGATCTCGACCGACCCGTCGGCGTGAAGGATCACGGTGATGCTCTGGCCGAACCCGGCCAGGGCCTCGTCGACCGAGTTGTCGATGATCTCCCACAGGCAGTGCATCAGCCCGCGGGAGTCCGTCGAGCCGATGTACATCCCCGGCCGCTTGCGGACGGCCTCAAGGCCCTCGAGGACCGAGAGATGGCGTGCGGTGTAGTCGGAACTGAGTGGGGTCACGTTGGGGTGATCTCCTTGACGCGTGGCTGGAGTGAGGAACCCAGCGCCCGGAATCGGCCGCTGGACACCAGGGTCAAGCTTATTACCCGGCACCGACATCGCCGCGCAGGCCCGGCCGGGCCTGCGGGCCCGGCTGTGATCCCGGGCACCTCCGGCAGTGTCAAGGCGGGCCCCCCGTACGCCGGGAGCGAAAGAAAACCCACCCTGCGAAGAAACGGCAACGAATAATGGTTATATGAATACACGATCCACATGAGGAGGCATTCATGAGTACTGCAGTAGCAACCCGAGAACTTACCGCCCAGCACCGCTGCGACCGTTGCGGAGCCCAGGCCTACGTGCGCGCAGTCCTTTCAACCTCCGGTGGAGAGCTTCTCTTCTGCGGACACCATGCACGGTCCGTCGAAGCGAACCTGCGGCCGCTCACTTCCGAGTGGCAGGACGAGACCGAGCGGCTCCGCGAGAAGCCGGTCGTTTCAGAAGACTGATATGCCCGCGGCCCGTCCGCCGCGTGCAGCGTGGCCGGTACGCCGGTCACCCGTCCCAATAAGTACAGTCTCGATAAGCACATAGGAAAGGCCCCCTCTCCGGAGGGGGCCTTTCCTATGTCTGCTCTTACGCCTGGCATGCGGGCCGGGGACGGCCCGCATGCCCGGGTGCTAGTCGAGGTAGTCCCGCAGCACCTGTGAGCGCGACGGGTGGCGCAGCTTGGACATCGTCTTCGATTCGATCTGGCGGATCCGCTCGCGGGTCACACCGTAGACCTTGCCGATTTCGTCTAAAGTCTTCGGCTGCCCGTCGGTGAGGCCGAACCGCATGGCGACGACGCCGGCCTCGCGCTCGGAGAGCGTGTCGAGCACCGAGTGGAGCTGTTCCTGGAGCAGCGTGAAGCTGACGGCGTCGGCGGGAACCACGGCCTCGGAGTCCTCGATGAGGTCACCGAACTCCGAGTCGCCATCCTCGCCCAGCGGGGTGTGGAGCGAAATGGGCTCGCGGCCGTACTTCTGGACCTCGACGACCTTCTCAGGGGTCATATCGAGCTCGAGTGCCAGCTCCTCGGGGGTGGGCTCGCGGCCCAGATCCTGGAGCATCTGGCGCTGCACGCGGGCGAGCTTGTTGATGACCTCGACCATGTGGACCGGAATACGGATGGTGCGGGCCTGGTCGGCCATGGCGCGGGTGATCGCCTGGCGGATCCACCAGGTGGCGTAGGTGGAGAACTTGAAGCCCTTGGTGTAGTCGAACTTCTCGACCGCACGGATCAGGCCCAGGTTTCCTTCCTGGATGAGGTCGAGGAAGAGCATTCCGCGGCCCGTGTAACGCTTGGCCAGGGAGACCACGAGCCGGAGGTTGGCCTCGAGCAGGTGGTTTTTGGCGCGCTTTCCGTCGTGGATGACCCATTCGAGTTCACGGCGCAGCTTCGGATCCATGTCCGGGTCCGCGGCGATCTTCTCTTCGGCGAACAGTCCGGCCTCGATCCGCAGCGCGAGGTCAACTTCCTGCTCGGCGTTGAGCAGCGCAACCTTGCCGATCTGCTTGAGGTAGTCCTTGACCGGGTCCGCAGTCGCGCCGGCGGACACGACCTGCTGGGCAGGTGCGTCGTCGTCGTCGGCATCGGAGTAGACGAAACCGGTGCTCGTTCCGACCTCCGCCTCGGCGGGGTCGGGCTTGATTTCGTCGGCGTCCGGTTCCACCGCGGCATCCACGATGGACTCCACAGGCTCGTCGACCGGGTCGACGGCCACTGCGGCATCCGTTGATGCTTTCGCCGGAGTCTTGGCTGCTGCAGCCTTTGAGGCAGCCTTTTTGGGTGCGGCTCTGCGCTTGGTGGTGGTGGTACCGGCTTCCGCTGAAACCGGGGCTGCTGTCTTCTTAACCGACACAGAGAACCTTTCATACGCGGTTTGCGGTGCCATCAAGGGGACAACACCACTATGACCCTGTCAAGTCCGCGCCTTGGTTCAGACGAAGACCGAGGGTCAGCTCCTTATAGGAACTTCCTCCGGGTGCGGGACTATTCCGGGCCTGCCGTGTTCGGCAGGCACCGGAGCCCCGCAGGCCTCCATGTGATGCGCGGACCCCACCGGGTCTCATCGTTCATTGTCTCACGCTTTGGGGTGGGCGTGAATTTCCGGGCCCCTCGGAGGGTGTCCAATCACCCCGGCCGCGCGCGCCGGCCGCTCCACGCCGTATCCGCGCGGCACGCCCATTCCGGGAGTCCGCCGCGGAGGATGAGTTCCTTAAGGAGCCCCGCCAGCCGGTAGCCGGGGCAGGCGCGTTCGGCGCGCTCAAGATATACATAGGCGAGGGATCCACGGCCACGGGCGAACTCGATCCATCCAAGCATTGAATGCACCGCCGCCTGGGACTCGCCCGCGGAGAGGGCGGCGAGGCGGAGGAGGAGATCGTGCGCGGCGTCGAGGGTGTCCCACCGCGGCGCCTCGGAGGAACGCCCCACCAGGAAGTCGGTGTAGCGCCGGCAGGCTCCATCCCGCTCCCCCGCAGGGGGCGGCCCACTGCTAATGAAACCGATCGATTCACGGTCTCGGGCAGCGTACGGGCCGCCGCCCCGGCGAGCGCGCTGGGCGCCACCCCGGCTGCCACCCGGCTCGCGTCCCCCGGGTGCCTCCAGTGCCAGGGGCCCTCCGGCGGCGGCACTGGGCACCACCGGCGCCATTTCCGGAAGACCCGGATCCCCCACGGCTCCGCAGGCGCGTGCTCCCTGCTCGGCTGCCTCCAGGCCACACCCGGCAAGCACCAGCACCGAATCGCGGATGGCCTTGCACGAGAGGCCCGCCAGCAGGAAGGCCGCCGTCTCGTGCTCCTGCCGGCCCAGCGGCGGCCGCCGGCCGCTCAGCAAATGGTCCCAGACGAGCAGGGTGGCCCGGAACTGGGAGGCGGTGGTCCAGGTGCGCACGCACCGGCGGCGGTAGGAGGCCGCGAGCGCCTCGACGGACGGCTCCCCCGCCTCCGCGGGCCCCGGCGGCAGCGCGGCGGCCGTCTCCACCGATGGCGAGAAGGAGCTTCCCCGCAGCACCAGTTCGGCGCTGGCGGTGCTGTCGCTGATCTCCGCAAGCGGCCGGCCCGGCCAGGGGCAGCACCGGGTGTCGGCACAGAAGTATTCACGCCAGGCCGTTCCCGAGACGACCCAGCCGTCGCGCAGCGGGGTTCCCGCCGCCCTCAGGGTCCGCTCGAGTTCGCGCACCATCCGGCCGTAGGGTGGCCGCCCCGGTTCGGACCACCGGGCATCCGTGTAGAGGATCATCACCGCCCCGTCGGCCGCCGTGTCGGACGCCAGGATGGCCGCCACTCCCTCGGCGTAGCTGCCTGCCTCGGCGCCGGCACCCGGCAGGTCGACCCGCAGGGTGGCGCCGACCCGGCCGCCCGACAGCATCAGCACCACCAGGCTCTCGACCGGAAGGAAGCCGATGGCATGCGGGATGTAGGACAGGAGGTCGGCTGCGGTGCCGAGGTGCAGCCGTTCCGGGTCGCTGGTCATGGTGCCAGCCTGCGCCGCCCCCTTGCTGCCCGTCCGCACGGGTCCGGTTAAGTGGACAACTCCTGCGCGGTTTCCGCCCTGCCCCGCGCAGCCCGGGCCCCTTCAAGTCCGGGAGGGAAAAACCGGAGCCCATTCACCTGAGGGAAAGGGGTGGTCCGGTGGTATTACTGGGTGGGTGAACAGGAAGCTCCCCCAGCGGGGACAACGGCGTCCAGAGTCCGCCGGCACGGCCGCGGAGACGGCAGGCGGCACCGGGGCGGAGCCGGCAGGTGACACTACCGCGGAGACGGCAGGCGGCACCGGGGCGGAGACGGCCGACGGCGCCACCAACGCGGAGCCGGCAGGCGGCAGGAATGCCCGCGACCAGCGCCGGGTGGTGCGGGTGCTGGCCGGCGCCCAGGTCCTCGGCGGCATCGGCATGGGCGCCACCCTGTCCCTCGGTGCGCTGCTGGCCGCCGACCTCTCCGGGTCGAGCTCCTGGTCCGGGATGGCAGCGACCATGAGCACCCTCGGCGCGGCGGTCCTCGCCGTTCCCCTGGCCCGGCTGGCCCAGCGGTCCGGCCGCAGGATCTCCCTGTCGACCGGCGCCCTGATCGCGGGGGCCGGAGCGGTGTTGGCCATCACCGCAGCGGCGGTATCCCAGTTTCCCCTGCTCCTGCTCGCCCTGCTGCTGCTGGGCGCCGGCTCCGCGACGAACCTCCAGGCGCGGTTCGCCGCGACGGACCTCGCCTCCGACGCCACCCGCGGCCGCGACCTCTCCCTCGTCGTCTGGTTCACAACCATCGGCGCGGTCCTGGGCCCCAACCTGTTCGAACCCGGCGAAGCGCTCGGCGCCCTCCTCGGCCTGCCTCCGCTCTCCGGAGCCTTCGTGTTCTCTGCGGTCGCCCAGGCGGCCGCCGCCGCCGTCTACGCGGTCTGCCTTCGGCCGGACCCGCTGCTGAGCTCCCTCGCCCTGCGCGGCACGACGCCGGGTCCCGTTCGCCGCAGGGGCGGCCTTGCCGCTCTCCGCGGCAACCCCCTGGCCCGCTACGCCGTCCTCGCCATCGCCTGCAGCCACGCCGCGATGGTGGCCCTGATGTCAATGACGCCGGTGCACCTGCGGGACCACGGGGCCAGCCTGGCCGTCGTGGGGCTGACCATCAGCCTCCATGTCGCCGGGATGTTCGCCTTCTCCCCAGTGTTCGGCTGGCTGGCCGACCGCGCCGGAAGGATCGCCGGAATCCTCGTGGGCCAGGCCCTGCTGTTCGGCGCCCTGATCCTCGCCTGGACCGGCGCCGAATCCGGGGCAGCGGTCACTGTCAGCCTCATCCTGCTCGGCCTGGGCTGGTCGGCCGCCGTGGTCTCGGGCTCGGCTCTCGTCGCCGAGTCGGTGACCGTCCCGGACCGGGCCGCCGTCCAGGGGGTCTCCGATCTTTCGATGAACGCGGCCGGAGCGCTGGGTGGGGCGCTCGCGGGCCCCCTCCTGACCGCGCTTGGCTATTCCGGGCTCGGGCTCACCGTGACCGGGCTGGTGGGCGTGGTGGTTGTCTGGACCGGCGTCCGGGCACTGAAGGGGAGAACACTGACGGGGCGGGCGCCGGCGGGGAGCGCCCTCGAACCGGCCGATGCGCCGCGGGCCGGCGGGTCCTGACGCGGCGCGGTCAGCCCGCTCCGGAGCAGCTACCCGTCGACACCATCGAGCATCACGGGCAGCCCGAGGAACCGCGAGTAGCGGTCCGCCGCGGCGCGCACGGCCGCTGCCCCGGCCGCGCCGGGGAGCGCCTCCCCGGGAAATGGCGCAACCCTGAGGCGGACCGAGCCGCCGCGGATCTCCTGCTCCCAGGTTCCGCGGATCCTGCCTGAAACCGCCAGGGCCGGACGGAACAGCCCGTTCACCGCCGGGCCGACGGCGCTGCGGTGGCGCTCCTCGAGCACGAGCGTCCGGTCCGCGTACCCGATGGTGTACTCATCGAAGCCGGGAAGCAGGTGCGCCGTCGCCGGCCCTCCGGACCGGGCGTCGAGCACCGCCGGTTCGACAGAGGACGGGTGGACAGAGGACGGGTCGACATAGGACGGGTCGACTGAGGACTGCTCCCCGTCTGCAGACAGGACCGCCAGGTCCGGTGCGGCGAGGTGGAGGGCGAGCCGTGAGTCGGCAAGGGTCAGTCCGCTCCACCAGGCGAGGTCGCGGGCCGTGGCGGGCCCGTGGCCGGAAATGTAGCGCAACGCCAGCCGGGCCAGCGCCTCCTCCCGCCCGGGCGGCTCCACCGCCGGGATCCGGTCCCGGAACAACGCGAAGGTCTGGGTGCGGCCCTGCGGCGGCCCGATGATGACCACCTGCGTCTCGGCGAGGTAGCGCAGAATGTGGGAACCGCGCTGGACGCCGGTCGGTATGCCGGCGTCCTCGAGCAGGCGCAGGACGGTGCTTCGCGGCAGGGCTGTTCCCTCGAGCGCCGTACCGAGCACGTCCGCGGCTTTCGCGAACACCGCTTCGGTGAGGCCGGTATCCCGCCAGAGCTTCCCCCGGCCGCTCCAGGCGCGCGGGCCGAGCAGGGACAGCAGCCAGGGCGCGTCAGCCGGTGCGGTGAGGTGGAGGGTTCCGCGCATCGTCCAGGTCTGCACGATCGTCCCTCGACGGAGGGCGTCGGCGAGCGCCGCGTCGGTCAGGCCCGGGGTGCGCAGGCCCAGGCTCCACCGGGCCCCCGAGAGGTTCTGTGCCTGGACGGCGAGCATCCGGCGCACGGTTCCGGGGGCGCCGCCGGAGGCGGTCCCGTCGAGCAGGTGCGAGCGCATCCGGAACCGCCGAAGATCGTCCCCCGTCCGGGCCGCCACGGAGGTTCCCGTCAGGCGTGCTGGACCAGGCGCTGGCGCACGGCCATGTCCCGGTACAGCGCGCTGCTTTGAACGAGGGTTGCGTGGGTGCCTGAGGCCACCACCCGCCCGCGGTCCATCACCAGGATCCGGTCAAAGTCGGCGATGGTCGAGAGGCGGTGGGCGACGACGACGACGGTCCGGCTCCGCGCGGCCCCGCTGAGGGTCCGCTGCAGCAGCTGCTCCGTGCGCGAGTCGACGGCGGAGGTGGGTTCATCCATCAGCAGGACCGGCCGGTCCGCCAGGAGCACCCGTGCCCAGGCGAGGCGCTGGCGTTGTCCGCCGGAGAGCCGGACGCCGTCCTCGCCGAGGTTGAGCCCCAGGCCCGTCTCCGAGCGCTCCACCAGCTCGCCCAGTCCCACCGATTCCAGCGCGGAGACCATCCGGGCCGAGGTGGCGTCGGGGGCGCTGATCCTCAGGTTGTCGGCGAGCGTGCCGCTGAGCACCGGCGCCTCCTGCTCGACGAGGCCCAGGCGGGAGCGCAGCTCCCTGCGCGGGATGGCCGCCAGGGGCACGCCGTCATAGGTAATCGTTCCCCCGGTGGGCTCGTAGAAGCGCTCGAGGAGCCCGAGCACCGTCGACTTCCCGGCGCCCGAGGGTCCGACGATCGCGGTCCGGCTGCCGGCGGGGACCGAGAAGCTGAGGTCCGCGAGGACCGGTTCGCCGCCGTCGTCGTACCCGAAGGACACCGCGTCGAACCGGACCTCCGGCGCCGTGGACGCGGTGCGTCCGGGCGCGAGGCCGTCCTCATCGCCGGCTTCGGGCTCCAGCCGGGCGACCTCCTGGATCCGGTCGAGGGCCGCCAGGCCCGCCTGGATCTGGACGAAGGCGCCCAGGGCGGATCCGATGGGCAGCACCAGGAGGAACAGGTAGAGGATGAACGCCAGGAGGTCGCCGAGGGCCAGGGACCCGTCGGCGACCCGGACGCCGCCCACCGTGAGGACCACGATGAAAGCGCCCTGGATGCAGATCGACATGATCGGCTCGACGACGGCCTGCAGTTTTGCCGCCGCCACCCCGGCGCGGTAGGCGCCTACGGCCTCCCGGTCGATCAGGGCCGCTTCGCGGTCCTCGGCGACCGCGGCCTTGATGGTGCGGATGCCGGAGAGGCCGCGCTCCACGGCGGCCGCCATGGCGCCGACCGCCTCCTGCACCTGTCGGCTCCGCCTGCGGATCAGCGATCCCAGCAGCACGACGCACGCGGCGCCGCCCAGCACCGCGGTGACCGTGATGCCGAAGAGCAGGGGGTCGAGAAGGATCATCAGCACCACCGCGGCGGCGAACATGAGCACCGAGGAGACGATCTCGAAGAGGCCCGAGGTGATGACGCTGCGCAGGAGCGTGGTGTCCGATCCGACCCGGGACATCAGGTCCCCCACGCGCCGTGCGTCGAACTCACGGACCGGCAGGCGCAGCAGCTGGCCGACGAGGGAGCGGCGGACGCCGAGCACGACGGATTCGGCGGTGCGCTGCAGGAGGTAGGACTGGCCGGCGCTGAAGACCGCCTGTCCGAGGGTGATCGCCACGAGCAGCCACAGGAAGGGAGTCCAGCCGGTGCCCGCGCCGACGGCGTTGATGAGCTGCTGGACCATGAGCGGCTGCAGCAGGGCAAGGGCGGTGGCGACCAGGGAAACCGCTCCGGCGGCCACGAGCAGGCTCACGTGTCCGCGCAGGTAGGGCAGGAACTCGGCGAAGGAGGCCCGCCGCTCCGGGACTTCGGTGCTCACTGCCGGCGTCCCAGCAGCCCCCGCCCGCCGTACTTGCGGTGCACAGCCTGCCGGGTCACGCCGAGGGGCCCGGCAATCTGCTCCCAGGTCAGCCCGCGGGCCCGGGCGCGCCGGACCTGGACTGCCTCGACGCGTTCGAGTTCCTGCCGAAGCCTTGCCGCGGCCGCGAGGCCCGATCGCGGATCGTCATCCGCCGCGGCGGTCCTTACAAGGTCCATCATGTCCTCCACTCTCATGGTGTCAACATAGATTGACTACGAGCATCGTGTCAAGGAATGTTGACATGGAAAGAGAGGTCCGAAGGGAGAGCGGCCGGGGTCAGGGGCGCCCGGCGGCAGCGGTCCACGAGGCGTAGGTGGAGCCGAGCACCAGCGGGTCGGACGGAATATTGATCCCCTGCCGGAAGGCCTTTCCCGCGGCCCCGGGGAGCGGCAGCGGGAGCGCCAGGCCCCGGCGGCCGGGAACGCGCAGGTAGTCGGCGGCATACTCGCGGGCCGTGCGGACTTCGGGCCCGGCCACCTCACGCGCCTGTCCGGTCGTATCCGCCGGAACGAGTTCGACGAGCCGGCGGGCGACGGCGTCGGGATCGATGGTCTGGAAGCGGGCGCCGGAGAAGTACGGACAGAGCCCCACCCGCCGCAGGGAGGAGTGAAGGGCTTCAACGAAGGAATGGAACTGGGTGGCACGCAGGATGCAGGTGTCAAGTCCCGCGCCGAGGTAGGCCTTTTCCTGGGCGAGCTTGGCCTGATAGTAGGCCAGCGGCGACCTGTCGATCCCGACGATCGACAGCAGGACCGCCCGGCCCACCCCTTCGGCGGCGGCGGCCTCCAGCAGTCTCGCCGCGCCGCCGACGAAGGTTCCCTGCTGGGCGGCACGGAGCTTCGCGTTCGTCACGTCGATCAGCGCCTCAGACCCGCGCAGCGCCTCCTGCAGGCCCTCCCCCGTCGACACATCGGCCCGGCGGTACTGCGGCCCCTCCGGAGAGTCCGGCCGCCTGCCGCAACGGGAGAGCACGACGACCTCGTGCCCTTCCTCGAGGAGATACCGCGTGACCAGGGACCCGACGGCTCCCGTTCCACCTACAACCGCTACCCTGCGCACCACGCCCCCCTGCCGCTTGGAACTCCGGGCCCCTGCGGCCGGATGACGCCACTCTAGGCGCCGCTGCGGGCAGAACACAGGACCGGGACACAGCGTTATCTCAGCGGAGAGTTAACGCAAAGGGCGCCGGGTCCTTCCGGACCCGGCGCCCTTTGGTTCTGAACTCGATGGCGACGCTAAATTGAAGGCCTGCTCAGCCTCAGCGCTTGCCGAAGGGATCGGTGGCATCGCCCTGATCCTCGTCGTCGTCCAGCGCGCCGCCGAGCAGCAGGCTTGACTCCTCTTCGGCCTGCGGGCTGGCCAGGTAGGCCTCGACCTCGGCGCCGAGTTCGTCGGCGCTTACCAGTTCGCTGTTCTCCTTCACCAGCAGTGAGCGGCGCTCGACGCTGGCGGTGCGCTCGTCGTAATTCTCCTCGAGGGAGTTCACGACCGACTGCACCTCGGCCGACCCGCTCACCTGGCGGGCGATCTGCCGCTCAACGACCCGGCCGGTCTCCCGCAGCCGGTCGGTGGGGAGCATGAGCTCCGCTGTGGCACCCAGGTGTTCGAGGGCGGCGACGGCAGCGGGCGGGTATTCGGCCTCGGCAAGGTAATGCGGCACGTGAACCACGAGCCCGACGACGTCGACGCCGGCTTCCATCAGCCGCATCTCCATCAGGGAGCCCACCGAGGCGTCGACCTGAACCGTGGGCCGCCAGGCGTTCATCCCGGCGGTCAGGTCCGGACGGTTCCCGTGGGCGGTCACGCCGATGGGCCGGGTGTGGGGCACCGCCATGGGGGCCGAGTGGATCCAGGCGACGAGCGAGACGTCGAAGTCCTCGATGAGGAGCTGCACGGCGCTGACGAAGCGTTCCCACTGCAGGTCCGGCTCGAGTCCCGCCAGCAGCAGGAACGGCTCGCCGAGCCCGTCATGAAGCAGGTGCAGCTCAAGCCGCGGCGCCTGGTAGTCGGTGAAGTGGTCCTCCTCGAAGAGGATCCGGGGACGTCGGCTGCGGTAGTCGATGAGCTGGTCGGTGTCGAACACGGCGACGAGCTCCGAGTCGAGGGTCTCCAGCAGTTCCTCACTGACCTGCGAGATGACCTGCCCTGCGTCGAGGAAGCCGTTCAGGCCCGCCAAGAGGGGCAGCCCGTGCAGCCGCTCGGGGTCGACGGTGGTACTGAGGCTGAACAGTGTCCGTGGATCAAGCATCATTTCCTCCTGCATTTCCCGAGGCAGCCGGCGCGGGCGCGCCATCGGGGTTCCAACTACTCTGCTGATTCTCTCAACACCGTGGGCGCATCCAACATTCCGCACCGCCGACACAGGGGAATCCGACAGGCTCCGATGAAGGCCCGGACCGGCCCCGGCCGGCGGGATGCCCGGCGGGAT
>NZ_CADCTE010000078.1 GCF_902805515.1 uncultured Arthrobacter sp.
AGATCACCACGCTTTGCCGGGCCCGAAGGGTGGTTAGCTGCAGTTTCGGCGGTCCGGACACGGGGTCCTTCCCCGCGCCCCGCCGCGCGCACGCCCCACTCCCACCGCGCCCGACCTCGCCTCCCCCGCTGCCTTCCACCCCCTCACCGGCGCTGCAACCCACCCCGCCGCCAGCTTTTCGCCTTGACAGTCGTGTCCTCCGCTGTAATCTGGATCACAGCAGAAAACCGGTTTTTCAGCCGCATCAGGCGAAGGGCGCGCTCCGCGCCGCCGGAATACTACTGAGGAGAAACACATGGGATCACTTGAGGGCAAGGTAGCACTCATCACCGGCGCCGCTTCTGGAATGGGCAAGGCTATGGCGGTCGGGTTCGCCGGAGAAGGCGCACATGTCGTCATCGCCGACCTGAACCTGGACGGGGCGAAGGAAGCCGCCGAGGCCATCCGCTCCACGGGAGGATCGGCCTCAGCCGTTTCCCTCAACGTCGCAGATCCCCAGCAGTCCAAGGCCGTCACCGAAGACATCGTGAACGAGCACGGCCGGATCGACATTCTGGTGAACAACGCCGGCATCGGGCTGATCAAGCCACTTTGGGAGACCACCCCCGAAGAGTGGGACCGCATCATGAACGTCAACGTCAAGGGTCTGTTCTTCCTGACCCAGGCGGTGTGCGAACCGATGCGCAAGCAGCGCAGCGGCAAGATCATCAATATGGCCTCCATCGCCGGCCGCCGCGGCGAGGCACTCGTAGCCGCCTACTGCGCCTCCAAGGCCACCGTCATCTCCATCACCCAGTCCACCGCCATGGCCATGGCCGAGTACGGCGTCAACGTCAACGCGATGGCACCGGGCATCGTCGACACCCCCTACTGGAAGGAAGTCGACAAGCAGTTCGGCGAGATCACCGGAAAGGCCGAGGGCGAGACCTTCAAGAGCGCCGCCGACATGATCCCGCTGGGCCGCACCTCCGTTCCCGAGGACGTCGTGCCGCTGGCGATCTTCCTTGCCGGCTCCGGCTCGGACTACATCACGGCCCAGACCTACAACGTCGAGGGCGGAATGGTCATGAGCTGAGCCTTCCGGCCCAGCCCCACCCCCCAACCCGTTCCCGAAAGGACAGTTGTGAGCATTCCCCTCCTGAGCGAGAACTCCCTGCTTGGATCAACACCCGCCATGCTCGTGGGCGGACGCTGGGTCTCCACCGAGGAAACCCGGCCCATCGACAACCCGGCCACCGGCGAGGTGCTCACCGAAGTGCCCGAGGCCGGCCCGGAACACCTTGAGGAGACGCTCGCCGTCGCCTACAAGGCCCAGAAGGACTGGGGCCGGCGCACCTACGCGGAGCGCGCCGACGTCCTGGCCGGCGTCATCGACGCCGTCGAGGAGCACGCCGAGGAACTGGCGCAGATCGTCGTCGCCGAACAGGGCAAGACGATCACCGAGGCGCGCGGGGAAATCGGCGGGGTCAAGGCCTTCTTCGACTTCGCGCTCACCCAGAAGTACCGCAACGTCGGCGAGGTGGTCGCCTCCTCGGCGGCCAACCGCCAGCTGACGGTGCGCGAGGAACCCATCGGCATCGTCGCGGCGATCATCCCGTGGAACTTCCCGGCGGCGATCTTCGCCCGGAAGGTGGCCCCCGCCCTGATGGCCGGCAACGCCATCGTGCTCAAGCCCAGCGAGCTGACCCCGTTGTCGGCCCTCGCCATGGCGAAGATCTGCGAAAAGGCGGGCGTCCCGGCCGGCCTGGTGAGCGTCCTCACCGGCGGGGGCCGCAGCATCGGCAAGGCTCTCGTCGAACACCCGCTGGTGGGCATGGTCACCGTGACCGGGTCGACCCGCGCGGGCCGGGAGATCCTGGCCCAGGCGGCGCACAAGGTGATCCCGGTGTCCCTCGAGCTGGGCGGCAAGGCGCCCGTCATCGTCTTCGACGACGCCGATCTCGACCTGGCCGTGCAGGAGGCGTTCGAGTCGCGGTTCTGGAACTGCGGGCAGGTCTGCACCTGCAACGAGCGCACCTACGTCCAGCGGGGGGTGCACGACGAGTTCGTGCGGCGCCTCCTGGAGAAGGTGAACGGGCTCGTGGTCGGGGACCCGCTGGACGAGGGCAGCCAGATCGGCCCCAAGGTCTCCCAGGCCGAATGGGACAAGGTCAAGGCCTTCGTCGACGGCGCGGTCGGCGCCGGTGCGCGGCTTGAGACCGGCGGCGGCCGGCCCGAGGACCTCAAGGACGACAAGGGGTTCTGGTTCGCCCCGACGGTCCTGACCGGGGTCAGCAATGAAATGGACATCGTGCAGCAGGAGGTGTTCGGCCCGGTGCTTCCGATCATCCCCTTCGACACCTACGACGAGGTGGTGGAGTACGCCAACTCGACCGACTACGGCCTCACGGCGTACGCCTACACCGAGGACTTCCGGACGGCCCTCTCGCTCACCGAGGACCTCGAGTTCGGCGAGGTGTACATCAACCAGACCGGCCCCGAGCAGGTGCAGGGCTTCCACACAGGGTGGAAAATGTCAGGTCTGGGCGGCGACGACGGCCAGCACGGCTTCGAGCGCTACACCCGCAAGAAAACTGTCTACCTGGACTACCGGCGCGGCCGGTAGTCCCCGCACGACCCTTCGGGGCCCCGCCACAGCAGTCGGGGCCGCGGCCGAGCACGAAACTCAACAAGGAAGTTGGAATCATGAATCTGCACGCCACCCCGATCCTCAAGTCCCTGGCCTGTGCCGCCGTGCTGGGCTTCGCCCTGACCGGCTGCACCAACACGGGGACCACCACCGGGGGCTCGGGAGGCGGCTCCGAGACCCCTGAGGGAACTCAGCAGTCCGTCGCCTCCTCCGAGGGCCCCACCTGCTCCATTGAGGACTACGGAGCCGAGAAGATCGACCTGAAGGACGCCGTCGTCGGGTTCTCCCAGTCGGAGAAGGAGGACAACCCCTTCCGCATCGCCGAGACGCAGTCAATCAAGGATGAAGCCGAGAAGCTGGGGGTGAAGAAGCTGATCACCACCAACGCGCAGTCGACCCTGTCCAAGCAGATCTCCGACATCCAGGACATGATCTCCCAGGGTGCCCAGGCGCTCATCGTCGCTCCCCTGAACTCCGACGGCCTGGAGCCTGCCCTGCAGGCGGCCCGCGACAAGAACATCCCGGTCATCACCATCGACCGCAAGGTCAACGCGACCCCCTGCGAGGACTACGTCACCTTCCTGGGCTCGAACTTCGTGGAGCAGGGCAAGCGCGCCGCCGACCAGTTGATCGAGGGCACCGGCGGGGAGGCGAAGGTCGCGATCCTGCTGGGCTCCTCCGGCAACGCCGTCACCACCGACCGGACCAAGGGATTCAAGGACCAGGTCGCCGCCGAGGCGCCGGGTATCGAGATCGTGGCCGAGCAGACCGGCGACTTCGCCCGCGACGAGGGCCAGTCGGTCACCGAACAGCTGCTCCAGGCCAACCCGGACATCACCGCGATCTACGCGGAGAACGACGAGATGGGCCTGGGCGCCCAGGCGGCGATCGTCGCTGCGGGCAAGACACCGGGC
This sequence comes from uncultured Arthrobacter sp., assembly GCF_902805515.1. Lineage (GTDB taxonomy): Bacteria > Actinomycetota > Actinomycetes > Actinomycetales > Micrococcaceae > Arthrobacter_D. Next base: position 3,544 of record NZ_CADCTE010000078.1, read on the forward strand.
GAGGACATCCAGATCTACTCCATCGACGGCACCCGGAACGCGGTCGAACAGATCACGGCCGGCTCCTACAACGGCGTCATCGAATCCAACCCCCGCTTCGGTCCGCTGGCCTTCCAGACCCTGGTCGACTTCATGGACGGCAAGCCGGTGGGGCAGGACATCATCATCGCCGATTCGGAATACGACCCCTCGAATGCTGCCGAACGGGTGAGCTCCGCGTACTGATTCCCCGGGGGCGGGGCCGCACCGGTCCCGCCCCCCACCACCGTTCCAGAAAGGCAGCGAACGTGACAGACCAGCTCAGCACCGCCGCACCGGCACCCGTGCTCGAAGCCCGCGGAGTGGGCAAGACCTTCACCGGAGTCGCGGCCCTGCAGGGCGTCGACTTCACCCTCCGCGCCGGTGAAAGCCTCGCCCTGATGGGAGAGAACGGCGCCGGGAAGTCGACGCTGATCAAGGTCCTCACCGGGGTGTACCAGCCGGACGAGGGCCAGATTTTCCTCCATGGCGAACCGGCAAGCTTCGCCAAACCGGTTGACGCCCAGCACGCCGGGATCAGCACCATCTACCAGGAGGTCAATCTCGTCCCCCTGATGACGGTGGCCCAGAACATCTTCCTGGGCCGCGAGCCCCGGAACCGGTTCGGCCTGATCGACTTCCGGAAAATGCAGGAGGACGCCCGCGCCCTCCTGGCCACGTACGACATCCACGTCGACGTGCGCCGTCCGCTGCGCAGTCTGGCCCTCGGCATGCAGCAGATGGTCGCGCTCGCCCGGGCCGTCTCCATCGACGCGCGCGTCGTCATCATGGATGAACCGACGTCGTCGCTCGAGGCCCGCGAGGTGGAGACCCTCTTCCGGGTGATCGGGATGCTCCGCTCGCAGGGCATTGCAATCGTCTACGTCAGCCACCGGATGGACGAGATCTTCGCCATCTGCGAAACGGTCACGGTCCTGCGGGACGGCAAGGTGGTCCACAACGGGCGCCTGACCGACCTGTCACGGGTCGAACTGGTGGCCCTGATGCTCGGACGGTCGGTGGAGAAGGTCAAGCGCGGCGGCGTGACCGCCTTCGGCGAGGTCAAGGAGGGCGAGGGCGAACCGGTCCTCACCGCCCGGGATCTGAGCCGCAAGCACCAGATCAGCGGCATCGGCCTGGACATCCGGCCCGGCGAAGTCGTGGGCCTGGGCGGCCTGCTCGGCTCCGGGCGCTCCGAGACGCTCAAGGCGATGGCCGGGGTCATGCAGCTGGACGAGGGAAGCCTCACGGTCGACGGGAAGCGCGTGCGCAGCGGGTCGGTCGCGGCCGCCATCAAGGCGGGAGTGGTCATGCTCCCCGAGGACCGGAAGGCCGAAGGCATCGTCCCGAACCTCTCCATCCGCGACAACATCGTCCTGGCCGCCCTGCCGCGCCTCTCCCGCGCCGGGTTCACCTCGCGCGCCAAGCAGGACGCCATCGTCGACGTGTTCATGAAGCGCCTGCGGATCAAGGCCGCGAGCCCCAACCAGGTGGTGTCCGAGCTGTCGGGCGGCAACCAGCAGAAGGTGATGATCGCCCGCTGGCTGGCCATGAACCCGAAGGTCCTGCTGCTCGACGAGCCCACCCGCGGGATCGATGTCGGCGCCAAGGCCGAGGTCCAGGCGCTCATCAACGAGCTGGCCGACGAAGGCCTGGCGATCGTCCTGGTCTCCTCCGAACTCGAGGAAGTCGTCGAGGGATCCGCGCGCGTCGTCGTCCTGCGCGACGGCTCCGTCGAGCGGGAGCTGCGCGGCAGCGAGGTCACCGAGCAACACCTCATGGCCGCGCTGGTGGGCGAAAACCACGCACCGGCCGACGAGTCACCAGCTGAGATTAAGGAACGCCTGTGAGTGCCGTAACGTCCGCTGTCCGCCTGCCGCAGAAGGGAGCGGCGCTGGTCTTCCTCCAGCGGTACGGCGTGTACCTGGCCATTGCGCTGCTCCTGCTGTTCAACCTGTTCTTCACCCCGAACTTCATGACGATCGATAACTTCCGCGTCCAGTTCATCCAGGTCGTGCCGGTGCTCATCGTGGCCCTCGGCATGGCCCTGGTGATCGGCACGGAGGGCATCGACCTCAGCGTCGGTGCGGTCATGGCCCTTTCCGCCGCGGTGATCCCCCTCTACATCGGGTACGGCCCGCTGCCGGCGGCGATCCTTGCGGTCCTCGCCGGCTGCCTGATCGGGCTGGCCAACGGCACGATGATCGCGCTCATCGGGGTGCAGCCGATCGTGGCGACACTCTCCCTCATGGTCGCCGGGCGCGGCATCGCCCTGCTGGTGGCCGACGAGCAGCTCAAGTCCGTCATCGACCCGGGCTTCCTGGCCCTGGGCCGGGGAACCATCGCCGGGGTGCCCTACAGCGTCCTGCTCGCCCTGGTCCTCGTGGGCCTGGTGGCGGTGCTGGTGAACCGGACGACCTTCGGCAAGCAGCTGGTCTCGATCGGCGGAAGCCGGCGGGCCGCCGAACTGGCGGGACTCCCGGTGAAGCGCGTGCTGATCACCATCTACATCCTGACGGCCGCGCTCGCCTCCATCGCCGGCATCATTCAGACAGCACGGCTCAGTGCCTCGGTGCCCTCGACCGTCGGGAACCTCATCGAACTGTCGGCGATCACCGCCGTCGTGATCGGCGGCACCCCGCTCAGCGGCGGCCAGGTAAAGGTTCTGGGGACCGTTGCCGGCGCCCTGCTCCTTCAGCTCATCGCGGCGTCGCTGATCAAGCACAACGTGCCCGATGCGTACTCCCAGATCACCCAGGCCGTCATCATCCTCCTCGCGGTCTACCTCCAGCGTGGAAAGGCGGTGCTCAAGTGAGCCTGGCCCTCGAACCCAGTGTCGGACCGGCAACGACCAAGCAGGTCACGCGCGAGCGCATCGCCGGGAACGTGCAGCGCTACGGGGCGGCAATCGTCCTGGGGCTGCTGCTGGTGGTCGGCAGCTTTGCCTTCCCCACCTTCCCCACCGTGAGCAACTTCACGAATATCGCCACCCAGTCCTCGTTCCTGCTCATCGTCGCCGTCGGCATGACCTTCGTCATCCTGACCGGCGGGATCGACCTCTCGGTCGGCTCCGTCTACGCGCTCGGCGGGATCCTCGCCGCCTACGGCTCCACCTGGGGCATCGCCGGCGCCGTGCTCCTGCCGCTGCTGGTCTGCGGGACCGTCGGCATTCTCCAGGGCCTGCTGATCGCCTATGGCGGGATGGCGCCCTTCATCGTCACGCTGGCGGGCCTGCTCGGCATCCGCGGCCTGGTTTTCGCCCTGACCAACGAGGGTGCCAACACCCCGCTGATCAAGGATGCATCGGTGACCGCCCTGGGCCAGGGCGGCCTGCTCGGCCTGCGCTGGCCGGTGGTGATCGCCGTGGTCGTCGTGGTCATCGGTTCGGTGCTGCTCGCCCGCGGCAGGGGCTCCCAGACGGTCCTGGCCGTCGGCGGCTCCGAGAGCGCGGCGGTGCTGATGGGTCTGCCGGTGGCCCGTGTGAAGTTCAGCGTCTACGTGGTGAGCGGCCTGTGCGCCGGCCTCGCCGGGGCGCTGAACGCGGCCTACTCCTCCTCGGGCGTGCCGACCGTCGGCGTCGGGCTTGAACTGAGCGCCATCGCCGCCGTCGTCATCGGCGGGACGCTGCTCACCGGCGGCCGCGGCAACCTGATCGGGACGACGGCGGGGGTGCTGCTGCTGACCGTCATCCAGAACCTGATCAACCAGGTCGGCTCCCTCACGTCCTCGGTGCAGGCGGTGGTGTCCGGGATCTTCCTGGCCGTGGTGGTCATCATCCAGACGGTGCTTTCCCGCACCCAGCGGTTGTAGCCTGGCACGCGGTTAACGGGGCGTCCTACCAGCGGTCAGCGCAGGTAGGACGCCCCGTTTGCGTCGACCACGGTTCCGCTGACCCACTCCGGGGCGCCGGTCGCCAGCCACAGCACGACGGCGGCAACCTCCTCCGGCTCGGCGACCCGCCCGAACGGGCTTTGGGCGCGGACGGCGTCGCCCTGGGCGCCCTGCAGCACCGGCCGGCCCATCCGAGTGTCGACGAACCCGGGAGCGACGGCGGCCGCGACGATGCCGTGCGGGGCCAGGGCCACGGCGAGCGACTGGGTCATTGAGTGGAGGGCTGCCTTGCTCGCGCCGTACGCGGGGGTGGTCGGTTCACCCCGGTAGGCGCCGCGGGAGCCCACACTGATCAGCCGCCCGCCGGCGGGTCCCCGGGAGCGGTGGATCAGGTGGTCGGCCATCAACCAGGACAGGTTGGCCGGGCCCATCAGGTTGACCTCGAGGGTGTGCCGCCACGCCTGCTGCCAGTCTTCATAGGAGGTGCCGTCCACGGGGTGGGCTTGGAAGATGCCCGCGTTGTTGACCAGCACGTCGATGCCGTCGAGTTCCCGCGCCGCCTCGTCGAAGACCCGCCGGCAGGCCTCGTGCGAGGCGAGATCGCCGACGACGACGGCGTGGCCGTCACCGGGCAGCCCGGCCCGCACCCGCTCGGCGGCGTCGGCATCGTGCCCTGCGTGCACGGCCACCCGGTGACCTGCGCCCGCGAGCGCGTACGCAATGGCTGCGCCGATGCCGCGCCCGGCACCCGTCACGAGACTTGAGGTCGTTGGGCTCGATGTCGTCATTCCGGCGACGATACCGAACCGGGGCCCAGGTGGCCATCGGATTCCCCGGAGGTCGCCTCCCGGGCGAGTTGCACGGCCGCCCCGGACAAGTGCTGGATTGGCTCAGCTCTCCTGATTGCGCAGGTACGTCAACACAGCCGCAACCCGGCGGTTCTGATCGTCGTTGGGCGGCAGGTCAAGCTTCATCATGACGTTACCAATATGCTTGACGACCGCTGCCTCAGAAACGAACAGACGCCGCGCGATAGCACCGTTGGAGTGGCCCTCGGCCATGACGGCCAGCACCTCCCGCTCACGGGGAGTAAGCCCGGCCAACGGATCGCGGTGCCGCCTGATCATCTGACTGATAACCGCCGGGTCAACCGCCGTACCGCCGGCGTGAACGCGGCGCAGCGTGTTCACGAAGTCCGCGACGTCGCTGACCCTGTCCTTGAGCAGGTAGCCAATTCCGGCCCCACCGGCGCTGTCGAGCAGTTCGGCGACGTAACTCTGCTCGACATACTGACTCAGGACCACCACCGGAAGGGAAGGGTTTTCTTCACGCAGGCGCACCGCCGCGACGAGCCCCTCAGAGCGGAACGTCGGCGGCATGCGCACATCGGTGACCACGAGGTCCGGCCCGGCGTCGCGTCCAGCGGCGATCAACTTCTCGCCCGTATCCACCGCCGCGGCGACGACGAACCCGTTACGTTCGAGCAGCACCTGCAGCCCCTCGCGCAATAACGCGTTGTCCTCAGCGATGACCACCCGCACCGGTTCCAATGCGGCCGGGCCGGAGGCAGCGGAATCAGTCATCCGGGTGGCCCTTCCCAACTGCGGGGACGGTGATGGTGATCGTGATGGTTGTCGGTCCACCCAGGGGCGAGTCGATCTCCAGATCTCCATCCAGGGCGGCGATGCGGTCAGAGATGCCGTCGAGTCCGCCGTTGGCCCGATGGGCAGTGCCTGCTCCACCGCCACCATCGTCCCGGACCCGGACCTCCACCAGTCCGGGCGCGGGCCGCTGGAGCCGGACCTGGGCCTGCCCGGCGTTTGCATGCTTGACGACGTTGGTGAGGAGTTCGGCGACGCAAAAGTACAGGTTCGTCTCAATCTCGATAGGCAAGCGGCCGGCCAGCCGGTCCTCGACAGCGATGGGGAGGGTAAGCGTGTCGGCCAGTTCACGGATGGCTGCGCCGAGGCCGTGATCGATGAGGACCTGGGGATGGATATTTCGGACGAAGCTGCGCAAGGCACCCAGGGTCTGCTTGGCCTGGTCCTGGGCGCGGGCCACGTCAGAGCGGCCAGGGGCATCATCGGGCATGGCGGCCAGGGCGAGCCCGAGCGTCATGCTGACCGACAACAGCTGCGGCTGCACGCCATCGTGCAGATCCCGCTCGATACGGCGGCGTTCGATGTCGAAGGCACGCACCAGGCGCGCCCGCGACTGCGCGGTCAGAGTCAGGTCATGCTGGAGGCGCTGCTCCGGCCGGGTCAACACCTGGAGGACCAGCAAGGCATGAGCCTTGGAGAAAGCCGGTGAGGTGACAACGAGCCCGGTGAGCACGCCGACTCCGATGACCGATGCCAACGCCGACTGGGGTACGGTGCTCACCGTGAACGGCCCAATAACCACCGGGTCTCCCATTGCCGTCAGCAGCGGGCTAATCAGGGCGACAAGGGATACCAGGACGACCAGCGCGGCGAAGACGGCAATGGCTCCGCCGATCGTGAGCATCATCACGGTGTAGGCCAATGGGCGGATGAGGGTCCGCGGCTCACGGAGCCGGATACCCGGAGGCCCCCCAGCGGATTGGTCGAGCAGAGTGGTCGCCCCGCTCCAGTCGACCCGGGCAAGAACGACCGAGATAAGCGGGAGTCCCACACCCAGCAGCGCCAGACCCGCGGTAACCAGGCCCACAGCGGTATCGGTGCCGCGCACAGGGCCGGTGAGCGCAATCCCGATCGGTGTGCCCAGCAGCACGACAACGGAAATGACCACCAGGGCCCGGATGCAGACGGCCGCAGAGTAGAGCACCGCTCTCCAGTGCCTGATGACCGGCAGGGCCTGATGTGTTGACTCCGCAGTGATCACCTGACCAGTGTAAAGACGAACCGGCGCAAAGAAGGTAGGGCCAGCCATACCCTGGATCGACGGTTTGGCCCCACTGCGCAGCCCGGGGGTCCCACGGTGTACTGGATATATGACCACAACCGCCCCGCAGAACATGGTGCTGCAGCTCAACGATGTGACACGCACCTACCAGTCAGGCAAATCCACCCTCACGGCGCTCGACCAGGTCACGATCGGGCTTCGTCGTGGTTCCTGGACAGCGGTCATGGGGCCATCGGGGTCAGGCAAATCCACCCTTCTGAACAGTGCTGCCGGGCTGGACACCCCTGACGCAGGGCAGATCCTTCTTAATGGTGACGATATCGCGAGCCTCAGCGATGACGTGCTGACCCGGATGCGGCGCACCGAGATCGGATTCATCTTCCAGCAGTTCAACCTCGTCGCGGCCCTTAGCGCAGCGCAGAACGTCGCCCTGCCGCTGCGTCTGGCCGGACGCCGTGACGCCAACAGGGCCGCGGCCGAAGCCCTGAGCTCCGTGGGCCTGGGCAAGCACACCCGCCATAAGCCACGCGAACTCTCCGGCGGGCAGCAGCAACGCGTCGGCATTGCCCGCGCCCTGGCCACCCGGCCGAGCATCCTGTTCGCTGACGAGCCCACCGGAGCCCTGGACAGTGTCTCCGCCGCCACGGTGCTGGATCTCCTTCGCGCCCTGGTCGATGAGCAGGCCCAGACAATCCTGATGGTCACCCATGATCCGTCGGCCGCCGCCCGCGCCGACCATGTGGCGTTCCTGCGCGATGGACGCCTCGTCGCAACTCTGAACGGCGCCGACGCGAACCAGATCGCCGCCACCCTAGCCGAGCTCGAGACGCTGGCCGGTACGGGAGTGCAGGGATGATCCGCCTGGCCCTGCGCACCTTTGCCGACCGCTGGCAGCTCTTCGTCGGCACCCTCCTGGCCGTGACCGCCGGGGTCGCTATCGTCCATGCCGGCCTGACGATCATCCTCGGCGTCGAGGACGCCGACGCGCCCACCGGTTTGACCCCCGAACAAGCAGAAGCATTCCGCCTGGCTGCCGCCAATGGCAGCGAGCTGACCGGGATAGCGTTGATGATCGGCATTTTCCTCACCATCTTCGTTGTTGGCTCGACCTTCGGTTTTGCCGTTGACCAGCGCCGGGGTGATCTCGCTATCCTTCGACTCGGCGGCGTGACCAGGCGCCAGATCCGCAGGCTCCTGCTCGGTGAAGCCTTCCTCGCCGCGCTGCTCGGCGCGTTGGCCGGGGCCCTGCTCGGAACAGTACTGACCACCGTGCAGCGATTTCTTCTGTCCCGGCTCGGCTTCTTCCCCGAAGACCTCGCCACCCCCATCCAACCCGCAGTCCTGGTGGTCGACCTGATCGCCGCCCTCACGGTCTGCCTCGCCGGCGCCCGGGGTGCAGCCAAGAGCGCCACCAAAGTCAGTCCCCTGGATGCGCTGCGCCGCAGCAGCGGTGAACGGCGCGTCATGACCCTTGGTCGATGGATCGTGGCCATCACTGCCTTGGCGCTGACCGCCCTCCAGACCTACGTCGCCGCGACGGCCGGCGGATTGGTCCTCCCACTGCTGCTCGGCCTTGGCATCATCATGACCGGCTCGGTCGCGATGAGCCGGCTCTCACCCCTGCTCGTGCCCGCCGCGGCTCTGGCACTCACACCCTGGTCGCGCCGCTCACCGGTCGCGGGCCTGGCAGTGGCGAACCTGCGCGACGCCGTGCGCCGCACCGCCTCAGGCGCGGCGCCGATGATTGTGCTCGTCAGTCTCGTCATGGGCCTCCAAGGAATTGTGAACACCCAAACCGAATCCGGCGCCGCCACGCTGATCTTCGACGCCGACCTGATCGCAACCGGCGAGAACATCGACCTGAGCGCACTGGAGAACATCAGCGGAATCTCCCTCGCCTCACCCGAGACGGTCGTGCCACTGTCCGTGCAGCTCACCACGGGCGGCGCCACCACCACCGGCCCCGGAACCGTCGTCGC
>NZ_CADCTE010000079.1 GCF_902805515.1 uncultured Arthrobacter sp.
CCGGTCCTGGCGCTGAAGCACCTGCGGGTCGAGGGCAACACGCTGGTCTCCACCGAGGAGGTCACCACGGCACTCAAGCCGCTCCTTGGCACCTCGCTCGCCCGGCTCCCGGACGAGAAGGTCGAAGGCCTCCTGCGGGACAAGGCACCCATCGAGTCGGTGCGCGTGGCGGCCGAGCCGCCGTCGACCCTCGTGGTCACCATCCGGGAACGGGTGCCGGTGGCCATCGTGCAGAAGGATAAGCAGTTCATCCTGATCGACTCGGAGGGCCGGCAGCTCAAGACCGTCGCGGACCGGAAGGCGGTGAAGCTTCCACTGATCGACGGCGGCACGGAGGCGGTCAACTCGGAGGTCTTCCGCTCGATCACCGCGGTGCTGGCCGACCTGCCCCCGGACATCCTGTCGCGCCTCAACCACGCCTCCGCCCGAAGCGTGGACTCGGTTTCGCTTTCGCTGACCGGCAACCAGAAAATCTTCTGGGGGAGCGCGGAGCGCAACACCGCCAAGGCGAGGGTCCTCTCGGCCCTGCTGAAGGTTCCGGCATCGGATCCACCGGTGAAGGAATATGACGTCAGCACCCCCGACCGTCCGGTTACCCGGTGAGCGGGATTTCAAAGAAACCAGGCGACACGCGGCACCGGTCATTGCAGAAGACTCCCGGTGCCCATAGCGTCTCAGATAGAAGTTACTTGACATAACGTTAACCCTCAACCTGAGAGTTAACGTTATGCCGGGTGAAGGTTGAAGCCGGTTCCGGCCGGGTGTAACCCCAGACAACAGCGCACAGATTCGAACAAGGGACACAGGACGTGGCAGCACCGCAGAATTACTTGGCCGTCATCAAGGTCGTCGGCATCGGCGGGGGCGGCGTAAACGCCATCAACCGGATGATCGAGGTGGGACTCCGTGGGGTGGAGTTCATCGCCATCAACACCGACGCGCAGGCGCTGCTGATGAGCGACGCCGACGTGAAGCTCGACGTCGGACGGGAACTGACGCGCGGGCTCGGCGCCGGCGCGGACCCGGAGGTCGGCCGCAGGGCGGCCGAGGACCACTCCGAGGAGATCGAAGAGGTGCTGCGCGGGGCCGACATGGTCTTCGTCACCGCCGGTGAGGGCGGCGGCACGGGCACCGGCGGTGCACCCGTCGTGGCACGGATCGCCCGCTCGCTCGGCGCGCTGACCATCGGCGTCGTCACCCGGCCGTTCACCTTCGAGGGCCGCCGCCGGTCCAACCAGGCCGAGTCGGGCATCGACACCCTGCGCGACGAGGTCGACACCCTCATCGTCATCCCGAACGACCGCCTGCTCTCGATCAGCGACCGCAATGTTTCGATGCTCGACGCCTTCCGGTCCGCGGACCAGGTGCTGCTCTCCGGCGTGCAGGGCATCACCGACCTGATCACCACCCCCGGCCTGATCAACCTCGACTTCGCCGACGTCAAGTCGGTCATGCAGGGTGCGGGCTCGGCCCTCATGGGCATCGGCTCGGCGCGTGGAGAGGACCGGGCCGTGAAGGCCGCCGAACTCGCGATCGCCTCGCCGCTGCTCGAGGCCTCGATCGACGGCGCGCACGGCGTTCTGCTGTCCATCCAGGGCGGCTCCGACCTCGGCCTCTTCGAAATCAACGAGGCGGCCCGGCTCGTGCAGGAGGTCGCCCACCCGGAGGCCAACATTATCTTCGGTGCGGTGATCGACGACGCCCTCGGCGACGAGGCCCGCGTCACCGTGATCGCCGCCGGGTTCGACCAGGTCGATGCGACATCCCAGCCCGCAGTGCCCGCGGTCAAGCCCGCTGCGGCCCCGACGGTCGGCGCGGGCGACACCGCCCGTGCTGCCGCTCCTGCCTCCGCGGGCCTCGGTGCGTGGTCCCAGCAGCGCTTCTCCCAGTCCAACACGGTGCCTGCCGATGCCGGCTTCGACGTCGACCTGCCCGCCGTGGTGGAGCCGGACCTCTCCTCGGGCCGCTCGGACGACCTCGACGTGCCCGACTTCCTGAAGTAACCGGGATCTTCTGCGGATGTTCTTTTGGCAAGGCGGCGTGCAGCCAAGGCTGCACGCCGCCTTTACCGATTCCGCCGCCGGCAACCTCGCACTCAACCTCGGGCGGCCCTCGACGGCGGCCGGCAACCGGGCGCGGGTGGAGACGGCGATGGGCGTGGCCCCCGGTTCCCTGCGGTTCATGACCCAGGTGCATTCCAGTACGGTGGCCGAGGTGCCGGCCGGGTCCGGGAACTGGAGCCCGCCGGAGGCCGACGCCCTGCTCAGCCCCGACGGGAGCCAGGCGCTGGCTGTGCTCGTGGCGGACTGTGTCCCCGTTGTCCTGGCCGACCGCTCGGGCCCGGCGACCGGCGTCGTCCATGCCGGACGCCGGGGCGTACTGACCGGCATCGTGCCCAACGCCGTCGCGGGCCTGCGCGCCCACGGCGCCCGGGAGCTGACCGCCTGGATCGGCCCCTCGGTATGCGGGCGCTGCTACGAGGTCCCGGCCGGCATGAGGGACGAGGTTGCGGCCGCCGTACCGGCCTCCTACGCGCAGACACGGCACGGCACCCCTGCGCTGGACCTGCCGGCCGCCGTGCGGCAGCAGCTGCTCGATGCCGGCGTCGACGTGGCGGCGGTGCCGGCGGGATCCTCGGCGTGCACCCTCGAAAACCCCGGGCTGTTCTCCCACCGCAGGGAGCCCGGCGCCGGCCGGCTCGCCGGCCTGGTCTGGCGCACGTGAGCGGCACGGACGGGACTGCGGAGGCTTCGGCGCGCCGGCAGGAACTCGCCGAACGGCTGGGAGCGGTACGGGGAAGGATCGCGGCGGCCTGCGCCGCCGCGGGACGGACCGACCCGCCCGGGCTGATCGTGGTGACGAAGTTCTTCCCCGCCGCGGACGTGCGGCTGCTCTCCGGCCTCGGCGTGCGGGACCTCGGCGAGAACCGGGACCAGGAGGCCGCCGCAAAGGCTGCCGAGACCGCCGACCTCGACCTGCGCTGGCACTTCATCGGCCAGCTGCAGAGCAACAAGGCCCGCTCGGTGGTCCGCTACGCCGCCGCGGTGCACTCCGTGGACCGGCCCTCGGTGGCGGAGGCGCTGGCCAAGGCTGCCGGCACGGAGGCCGAACGCCGCTCCGGTGCCGGCCTTCCGCTCCGGCCCGATCTGGGCTGCTTCATCCAGGTCAGCCTCGACCCGGACGCCCGCGCCGGCGGACGCGGAGGGGCGGCGGCATCAGAGGTCCCGGAGATCGCCGCCCGGCTCGCCGGGGCGCAGGGGCTGCACCTGAAGGGCGTCATGGCGGTGGCGCCGCTGGGCGCCGACCCGCTGGCCGCCTTCCAGCGCCTGGCCGGCATCTCCGCGGACCTGCGGGCGGACCACCCCGGCGCGGCGGCGATCTCGGCCGGCATGAGCGGGGACCTCGAGGCCGCCATCCAGGCGGGCGCGACACACCTGCGGATTGGCTCAGATGTACTCGGTCCCCGCCCACCGTTGCGGTAGCGTCTGCACCGGGACGGCAGTGAGACCCGCAGGGCGCGGTTTCGGCTCCGGGACGAAGCAAATTATCCACTCTCTCAATGACAGGAGTTACCATGGCTGGCGCACTGCGCAAGACAATGATTTACCTTGGGCTCGCCGATGGTGACGAGCACTACGAGCCCGAGGCGAAGAGCGCCCACAGCAGGAACGAGGATTACGCAGTGGATTATGACCGTGACGAACGCCGTCCCGAACCCGCCCCCGTCCCCCGAAGCGTCCCCAGCGAGGAGTACCGGGCCCCGGTGACACCGATCAAGCGCGTCCAGTCGACCCGTGACGACTCCGCCCTGCGGCAGATCACCACCGTCCACCCCCGCTCCTACAATGATGCGAAGCTGATCGGCGAGAGTTTCCGCGACGGCATTCCGGTCATCATGAACGTCACCGATATGGGCGAATCCGATGCCAAACGCCTCGTCGACTTCTCCGCGGGCCTGGTCTTCGGCCTGCACGGAAGCATCGAAAGGGTCACCAATAAGGTGTTCCTGCTCTCGCCGTCGTATATTGAAGTTCTGGGTGAGGATCAGAAGGCCAGCGAAGCTCAGACCAGCTTCTTCAACCAGAGCTGAAGCCGGCCGGCTGTCCGTGCCTGCCGCCCCCTGTAAGGCCCTAAGGACTGGAACCGCTCCGTGAGTTTGGTATTTGCCCTGATTTACCTCGTTCTGATGTTGTTCCAGCTTGCGCTGATCATCAGGATCATTTACGACGCCGTCCAGATTTTCGCCCGTAGCTGGCGTCCCCAGAAAATCGCGCTGGTCGTTGCTTCCGGTATTTATGCAGTGACCGATCCGCCGATCAAAGCTTTGCGTCGCGTGATTCCGCCGCTGCGAATTGGGGGAGTTTCCCTCGACCTGGCTTTTCTTGTGTTGTTTTTCGCCGTGGTGATCCTAATGGGTGTGTCACGGGGTTTCGCCACCGCATAGGCCCGGTTTAGTTTTCGAGTCCCAATAGATATAAGCTGAATCACATTCTGATGTGAATCCAGTTCTTCACGTCCACAATTCGGTACCGCAGGCAGGTCCGCCCCCGGGCAGGCAGGTCTTTAACACTACGAGGTGACCAGATGGCCCTGACGCCAGAAGATGTTGTCAATAAGAGGTTCCAGCCGACGAAGTTCCGCGAGGGCTACGACCAGGACGAGGTGGATGACTTCCTCGACGAGATCGTCGTCGAACTGCGCCGTCTGAACCAGGAGAACGACGAGCTGCGCCGCCGGCTCTCGGACGCTCCCGCCGGCACCGCCTCGACCGGAACGGTCCCCGCCCCGGTTGCCGCCAGCACCAAGACCGAAGAGGTCCGCGAGGAGGAGAAGCGCCCCGAGCCCGCGAAGCCCGAGACCCGCGTCGAGACCGTCTCGCCCGCTGCCGTTCCTGCCGCTGTTCCCGCGGCTGCCAGCGCCGAGTCCGCCGCCGGCGTCCTCGCCATGGCCCAGAAGCTTCACGACGAATACGTCAACGCGGGCGTGGAGCAGCGCGACAAGATCATCGCCGAAGCGCAGATCGAGGCAAGCAGCCTCGTCAACGACGCCCAGGACAAGAGCCGCAAGGTCCTCGGCGCCCTCGAGCAGCAGAAGAGCGTGCTGGAGCGCAAGGTCGAACAGCTCCGCAGCTTCGAGCGCGACTACCGCTCACGCCTCAAGGCCTACATCGAGGGCCAGCTGCGCGACCTCGACTCCCGCGGCTCGGTGGCATCGGAGACGGCCGACGCCTAAAGCCCCTCGGGCGCACCGCGCGGGGGTGCCCGCAGGGCGCCGCAGCGCAGTACCGGATTGAGGCCGGCCCCGGAAAAGGGGCCGGCCTTTGCCGTACCCTTGAGGAGTCGTCCCACGACAGTCCGATCCACCTGTTCCATACCTCTGCCGCCGTGCGGAAGCGTATGCACCCGGCATGAAAGCGTTATGAGCGAGAATCCACCGGCAGAGCAAACCCCCGCGGAAACGAAACGGACCGATGGGCCCGGCCACAGCAAGCGGGTCCGGGCCCGGTACGCCGTCCTGCTGCTGGTCTGCACGCTCGCCGCCTACGTCCTCGACCAGGTCACCAAGGTCTGGGTGGTCTCCACCATGACCGAGGGCTCGATCACGCCGGTGCTGCCCCCGCTGCTGAACTGGCACTTCATCCGGAACCCCGGGGCGGCCTTCTCGATCGGCACCAATGTCACGTGGATCTTCACCATCATCCAGGCCCTGGTCTCCGTGGCCATCCTGACCCAGATCCGCAAGGTCGCCTCCTGGGGCTGGGCTGCCGCCCTCGGGCTCGTGCTCGGCGGCGCGCTGGGCAACCTCACCGACCGCCTCTTCCGTGAACCGTCCTTCGGGCAGGGTCACGTCGTCGACTTCATCGCCCTGCCCAACTTCGCGATCTTCAACATCGCAGACTCCGCCGTCGTCAGCGGCGTCATCCTGGTGTGCCTGATGACCCTGCGCGGCATCGGCATGGACGGACGGCGCAGCAGCGAGAGCCCTGCCGGGGAGGGCGCTGCAGGGAACGGCACTGCCGGGGAGGGCCCGGCAGGGGACCGCCCGGCCGGGGAAAGAGCCGCCGGAACCGGCCCGGACACGCCCCGGCCGGACGGCAACGCCTCGTGAGCGGGGCCTCCGACGTGGGCACCCCGACGGCCTTCACCGTGCCCGAGGACCTCGGCGGGTCCCGCGCCGACGCCGCCCTGGCGCAGCTGGCCGGGGTCTCCCGGTCGGTGGCCGCCGCCTGGTGCGCCGACGGCAGGGTCAGCCGCGGAGGCACGGTCCTGGCCAAGGCCGACCGTGTGCAGGCGGGCACCGAACTGCTCGTGGTGGTCCCCGGTGCCGCCGACCCGCTGCGGGTGATCCCGGAGGCCGTCGAAGGCATGGGCATCCTCGTCGACGACGAGGACTTCGTGGTCATCGACAAGCCCGTCGGCGTCGCCGCCCACCCCTCCCCGGGCTGGGTGGGCCCCACCGTAGTGGGCGCCCTGGCTGCGGCCGGCTACCGGATCTCCACCTCCGGCGCCCCCGAACGGGCCGGTATCGTCCACCGGCTCGACGTCGGCACCTCAGGGGCCATGGTGGTCGCCAAGACCGAAAGGGCCTACACGGCCCTGAAGCGGGCCTTCAAGGAGCGCACCGTGGACAAGGTGTACCACGCCGTCGTGCAGGGCCTGCCCGACCCGCTCGAGGGAACCATCGACGCGCCCATCGGGCGCCACCCGGCCCACGACTGGCGGTTCGCCGTGCTCGAGGACGGGCGGCCCTCGGTCACCCATTACGAGGTGCTTGAGGCCTTCGGCCGGGCCAGCCTCGTCGAGGTCCACCTCGAGACCGGCCGCACCCACCAGATCCGCGTCCACTTTTCGGCGCTGCGCCACCCGTGCGTGGGCGATCTCACCTACGGCGCCGACCCGCGGCTTGCGGCGGAGCTTGGCCTGACCCGGCAGTGGCTCCACGCGCACCGCCTGGGCTTCGAGAATCCGCGCACCGGCGAGCCGGTTCTGGCCGTGAGTCCCTACCCGCTGGACCTCGAATACGCCCTGGGCGCCCTGTCGGGGGACCGCGCCTAATCCGCTGCGGTTCCTAGGGGTTGGATCCGGGGATGGACCGGCGGGCCTAGAATGGTCGAGTGGTTTCAACAGCAGCGTCCCGTGAGTCCTTCGTCCACCTTCACAATCACACCGAGTACTCGATGCTCGACGGGGCCGCGAAGCTGACCGACCTCTTCAGCCACACCGAAGAGCTCGGCATGAACGCGCTGGCCACCACCGACCACGGGTTCGTGTTCGGGGCCTTCGACTTCTGGAGCAAGGCCCGCAGCGCCGGCATCAAACCGATCATCGGGGTGGAGGCGTACCTGACCCCGGGCACCGCCCGCTCCGACCGCACCCGCGTCCAGTGGGGCGGGGGAGGGCGCGACGACGTCTCCGGCGCCGGCGCCTACACCCACATGACCCTCTGGTCGGAGTCCACCGAGGGCATGCACAACCTGTTCCGGATGTCTTCGCTGGCCTCCCTCGAGGGGTACCTCTACAAACCCCGCATGGACCGGGACCTGCTGCAGACCTACGGCAAGGGCCTGATCGCCAGCACCGGCTGCCCCTCGGGCGAGGTGCAGACCAAGCTGCGGCTGGGGCTCTACCAGGAGGCAAAGCAGGCGGCCTCGGACTTCCGTGACATCTTCGGTGCCGAAAACTACTTCTGCGAGCTGATGGACCACGGGCTCGACATCGAACGCAACGTCCAGGCCGACCTGATCAAGCTGGCCCGCGAACTGGGGCTGCCGCTGGTCGCCACCAACGACCTTCACTACACCCACGCCGAGGACTCCAAGGCGCACGCGGCCCTGCTGTGCGTCCAGTCCGGGTCCACCCTGGCCGACCCCAAGCGCTTCAAGTTCGACGCCGACGAGTTCTACCTCAAGTCGCCCGCCGAGATGCGGGCCATCTTCCGCGACTACCCCGAGGCCTGCGACAACACGCTGCTCATCGCCGAGCGGTGCGACGTCGAGTTCAACACCAAGGCCAACTACATGCCCCGCTTCCCGGTGCCCGAGGGGGAGAACGAGCAGTCCTGGTTCGTCAAGGAGGTCGAGACCGGCCTGGCCTACCGCTACCCCGGCGGCGTCCCCGACGACGTGCGCAAGCAGGCCGAGTTCGAGGTCGGCGTCATCACCCAGATGGGCTTCCCCGGATACTTCCTCGTGGTGGCCGACTTCATCAACTGGGCCAAGAACAACGGCATCCGGGTCGGTCCCGGCCGCGGCTCCGGCGCCGGCTCCATGGTGGCCTACGCCATGCGCATCACCGACCTCGACCCGCTCAAGCACGGACTGATCTTCGAGCGCTTCCTGAACCCCGAGCGCGTCTCCATGCCCGACTTCGACGTCGACTTCGATGATCGCCGCCGCTCCGAGGTGATCCGCTACGTCACCGAGAAGTACGGCGACGAGCGCGTCGCCATGATCGTCACCTACGGCACCATCAAGGCCAAGCAGGCCCTGAAGGACTCCTCGCGCGTCATGGGCTACCCGTTCTCCACGGGGGAGCGGCTCACCAAGGCCATGCCGCCGGACGTCATGGGCAAGGGCCTGGCCCTGGCCGACGTGCACAACAAGGACGCCAAGCGCTACTCCGAGGCCGACGAGCTGCGCGAGCTGCTCAAGACCGACCCCGACTCCGCCAAGGTGTTCGAGACGGCACTGGGCCTCGAGGGCCTGAAGCGCCAGTGGGGCGTCCACGCCGCCGGCGTCATCATGTCCTCGGACCCGCTGATCGACATCATCCCGATCATGCGCCGCGACCAGGACGGCCAGATCATCACCCAGTTCGACTACCCCACCTGCGAGGGGCTCGGACTGATCAAGATGGACTTCCTCGGGCTGCGGAACCTCACGATCATCACCGACGCCGTGGAGAACATCACGGCGAACAAGGGCACCGACCTGGTCCTCGAGGACCTCGAGCTCGACGACAAGGCCTCCTACGAGCTGCTGGCCCGCGGCGACACCCTGGGCGTGTTCCAGCTCGACGGCGGGCCGATGCGCTCCCTGCTCAAGCTCATGCGCCCCGACAATTTCGAAGACATCTCCGCGGTGCTGGCGCTCTACCGTCCCGGGCCGATGGGCGTGAACTCGCACACGAACTACGCCCTGCGCAAGAACGGGCTCCAGGAGATCGAGCCGATCCACCCCGAGCTCGAGGGCCCGCTCGAGGAGATCCTGGGCGGCACCTACGGCCTGATCGTCTACCAGGAGCAGGTGATGTCCGCGGCCCAGAAGCTGGCGAACTTCACCCTCGGCCAGGCGGACATGCTCCGGCGCGCCATGGGCAAGAAGAAGAAGTCGGAGCTGGACAAGCAGCAGGCCGACTTCTTCGCCGGCATGAAGGAAAACGGCTACTCGCAGGCCGCCATGGACAAGCTGTGGACCGTCCTCGAATCCTTCTCGGACTACGCGTTCAACAAGGCCCACACCGCCGCGTACGGGCTGATCTCCTACTGGACGGCCTACCTCAAGGCCCACTACCCGGCCGAATACATGGCCGCCCTGCTCACCAGCGTCGGCGACGACAAGGACAAGCTGGCCATCTACCTCAACGAGTGCCGCAGGATGGGCATCACCGTCCTGCCGCCGGACGTCAACGAGTCGAGCGTGAACTTCACCCCGGTCGGCAACGACATCCGCTTCGGCATGGGCGCCATCCGCAACGTCGGCGCGAACGTCGTCGGGGCGATGGTCACCGCCCGCGAGGAGAAGGGCGACTTCACCTCCTTCAGCGACTTCCTGCAGAAGGTCCCCGCCGTCGTCTGCAACAAGCGCACCATCGAGTCCCTGATCAAGGCCGGTGCCTTCGACTCGCTCAAGCACCCCCGCCGGGCGCTGGCGATGATCCATGAGGAGGCCGTCGACTCGGTCATCGTGCTCAAGCGCAATGAGGCCGCGAACCAGTTCGACCTGTTCAGCGCCTTCGACGACCCGGGCGCCGGCAGCAGCCTCTCGGTCGAGGTGCCGGACCTGCCCGAATGGGAGAAGAAGGACAAGCTCTCCTTCGAACGCGACATGCTCGGCCTCTACGTTTCGGACCACCCGCTGCAGGGCCTCGAGGGGATCCTCAGCCAGCACGCCGACCTGACGATCCCCTCGGTGATCAGCGACGAGGGCCCGGCCGACGGCGCCATTGTCACCATCGCGGGCATGATCACCTCGCTGCAGCGGCGGATCGCCAAGAACAGCGGCAATGCCTACGCCCGCGCGGAGATCGAGGACCTTGCCGGGTCGATGGAGGTCATGTTCTTCGGGCAGGTGTACGGGCCGATCTCGGGCGTGCTCGCCGAGGACCTCATCGTGGTGGTGCGCGGCCGGCTGCAGCGCCGGGACGACGGCGCGGTGATGCTCAACGCGCAGGAACTCACGGTGCCCGACCTCAGCGAGGGCCACTCCGGGCCCGTCGTCATCTCCATGGCCCAGCACAAGGCCACCGAGGCGGCGGTGACGGCCCTGGGCGAGGTGCTGCGCACCCATCCGGGCACCAGCGAGGTGCAGATCCGGCTCAACGGCAACCGCAAGGTTGAGGTGATGAAGCTCGGAGTGGACCTGCGGGTGAACCCCACCCCGTCGCTGTTCGGGGACCTCAAGGTGCTGCTCGGCCCCGCCTGCCTTGATGCCTGAGGCTGCGGCCGCCTGATCAGGCCGGCCGCCTGAGCAGGCCGGCCGCCTGATCAGACTGGACGCCTGAGGCTGCCGGCCGCCTGATCAGACTGGACGCCTGAGGCTGCCTGGACGCCTGAGCAGGCCGGCCGCCGGGGCAGCACTCTCCGGCCGATGCCTCAGATGATGTAGTCGGTGGGCGCGGCGTAGCCGCCCCCGTGGTACAGCAGCGGCGCGCCGTCGGCCCCGGTGCCTCCCTCGGTCACCTCGGCGACGACCACCGCATTGTTCTCGAAGGACAGCCTCATGGTGATGCGTCCGATCAGCCAGCCGGCCACCCCGTGCAGCAGGGGGACCCCGTGGGAGCCCGGGCTCCAGTGGTCCCCGCCGAAGCGGTCCGAGGTGCGGGCGAACCGGTCCGCGAGGGCCTGGTTGTTCAGGCCCAGCATGTGGACGCCGACGTAACTGGTGTTGGCCACGGCGGGCCAGGAGGAGGACCCCCGCGACATATTGAAGGTGAAACGGGCCGGGTCGGCCGAAAGGGACGCCACGGAGGTGGCGGTGAACCCGAAGGGCTGTCCGTTGTAGGACGCGGTAATGATGGCGACCCCGGCCGCATGGCGGCGGAAAACTCCACGGAATGCCGATCCGGGGCCCGGATCGGCGGCGGCAGGACTGTCCTTCACCAGGTTTCCTTCCATGGCTCCTCCTTCAACTTTGCGGTCCGCACCCCGCGTGCGGGGACGGACGCCGGCGGCTCCGGCAATCCTTCAACCCTAGGCGAGCCGGGCGGCGGGGGCGTGCTTTTGTTAATGTAGAAGTCATGCACCCCTCCCGCCCGCACGACGCCGGCTCCTACCCACCCCCGGTGTACGCCCCGGCCCCGAACCGCACGGCGGCCCCTCCCGTGGGCCTGCTGTGGTGGGCGGGCTCCACGGCGGTGCTCGGTATCGTCCTGGGCGTGTTCTGGTGGCTCGGCGCCCCGGGCGGGATTCTCTTCGGCGACGGACGCCTCCCTGGCACCTGGCTGCTGCGCGACCTGACCCTCGCGGGGCTTGAACTCGTCGCGGGCGTAGCCGTGGGAACGGTGCTGGCACGGCGCCTCGGGCGGCCCGGCGGGCTGAGGCGGCTCCTGGCCGCTGTCGGCGGCTCAATTCTCGGGTCCCTGCTCGCCGTCCTGGTCGGCACAGCGCTCGGTGCGTGGATCGGCCCCCAGGGCAGCCCCGAGATCCCCGGGTCGGACTTTGGCCTCCATTCGCCGGGCGCCGCAGCCATCTGGCCGGCGGCCGCAGCCCTCATCGTGTTCGCCGCCGCCCTGTTCGACTGGCTGCAGCGCGGCCGTCCCTGACAGCGGGCTCGCGTCCCGGGCGCCGGTAGACTGGCCGAGTGGAAAATCCAGCTGCCGCCCCGGCCCGCGAGGGCTTCCGAACCATCGACCTTCGGGGTCTCTCCCTCAGCCGGCGTGAGCTGAAGCGCGCGCTGCCCCGGCCGGTGGTGGGGGAGCATCCGCCCGAAGAGGCGGTCGGCCGGATCCTTGAGGACGTCCGGAACCGGGGCCTGCCGGCCCTGAGGGAGCTCGCCCGCCGCTTCGACGGCGTGGAGCAGGACCACCCCCGGGTGCCCGCCGACGTCCTTCGCAGCTCCCTGGAGAACCTCGACCCGCAGGTCCGTGCGGCCCTGGATGAAGCGATCACCCGCGCCCGGCTGTTCGCCGCGGCGCAGGTCCCGGCCGAGGTGGAGGTGAGCCCGGCCCCGGGGGCACGGCTCGTGTCCCGCTGGGTTCCCGTCGACCGGGTGGGCCTCTACGTGCCCGGCGGCCTGGCGGTCTACCCCTCGTCGGTGGTGATGAACGTCGTTCCCGCGCAGGCGGCCGGTGTCCCCTCGATCGCCCTCGCCTCCCCGCCGCAGAAGGAGTGGGGCGGCTGGCCGCACCCGGTCATCCTGGCGGCGGCGGCCCTGCTCGGAATCACCGAGGTGTATGCGATCGGCGGCGCCCAGGCGGTGGCGGCCTTTGCCTACGGCCTCGAGGAGGCCGACGGCCACCCGTCCCTTGAACCGGTCGACGTCGTCACCGGGCCCGGAAATGTCTTCGTCGCCACGGCCAAGAGGCTCGTCCGCGGCGTCGTCGGCATCGACTCGGAGGCGGGCACCACCGAGATCGCGGTGCTGGCCGACGCCGGCGCCGACCCCGTCCTCGTCGCCGCGGACCTGGTCAGCCAGGCCGAACACGACCCGCAGGCAGCCTCGGTGCTCATCACGGACTCCGCCGCACTTGCCGACGCGGTGCGTATCGAACTCGGCCGGCAGGCGGACGCCACCCGGCACCGCGAACGGGTGCTCACGGCCCTGTCCGGTCCGCAGTCGGGGGTGATCCTGGTCGACGACCTCGACTCCGGCCTTGAGGTCTGCAACGCCTACGCCGCCGAGCACCTCGAGATCCACACCGCCGACGCCGCGGCCGCCGCCGCCCGGGTCCGCAACGCGGGCGCGGTGTTCGTCGGACCGTACAGCCCCGTCAGCCTCGGCGACTACTGCGCCGGCTCCAACCACGTGCTGCCCACCGGGGGGACCGCCTCCTTCGCGTCCGGGCTCAACACGACGACCTTCCTGCGGGCACAGCAGGTGGTGGAGTATTCACGGAGTGCGCTTTCGGAGGTCAGCGCGCCCATCCTGGCGCTGTCGGAGGCCGAGAACCTGCCCGCACACGGCGACGCCGTACGGGCGCGCTTCCCCGGCAATAACCACTAGATGTGGTAATTGCACGCTTGTAGTTTCCCTACATCTGGTTCTACACTTGAACCATCCGGAGCGCTCAGCGGTCCGGTACCCGCCCATCCGGCCCGAGCGGAGACAGGAGTACGCAGTGCATTGCCCCTACTGCCGCAACTCCGACTCCCGGGTCGTTGACAGCCGGCTGGCCGACGACGGTTCGGCGATCCGCCGGCGCCGGCAGTGCCACGCGTGCGGGCGCAGGTTCACCACGGTGGAGACGACAAGCCTCAGCGTCATCAAGCGCTCGGGTGCCGGTGAACCCTTCAGCCGCGGCAAGGTGATCAACGGCGTGCGGAAGGCCTGCCAGGGCCGGCCGGTCACCGAGGACGACCTCGCCCTCCTGGCCCAGGAAGTCGAAGAATCGGTGCGCGCCAGCGGCGTCGCCGAGATCGACGCCCACGAGGTGGGGCTCGCGATTCTGGGCCCCCTGCGGAAGCTCGACCAGATCGCCTACCTGCGCTTCGCCAGCGTGTATCAGGGCTTTGAATCCCTTGAGGACTTCGAAGAGGCCATCGCCACCCTTCGGCTCCAGTCCTCCGAAAACGCAAAGGTACCCTCGGGGGCGCAGCGGCCCCTGAGCGCGCACTAGGTGCGCCATTGAACCCCGGTGGTGGCGGCGGAGGGGAAGCCGGCGCCACCACCGGCACCACGTCCCAGCGGATCGAAAGGTCCGCATCCTCCTTTCGCGTCCAACGCAGAAAAAACCGTGCCTTCCGGTGTTGCCGGAAGGCACGGGTTCCATCGAGCGCTGCTGCCCCGTGCCTGGGCCGCCTGTACCTTGGGCTGCCTCGTGCCTGGGCTACTTGGTGCTTGAGGGGGACAGCAGGAGCGCCGCCTGCAGCGCCCCGCCCACGATGCCCGCCTGGTTCTTCAGCTGGGCCGGGACGATCCGGGTGCGCAGGTCCAGCGAGGGAAGGTATTCGGCGCTGCGCTTGGAGATCCCGCCGCCGACGATGAACAGCTCGGGGGAGAAGAGGAACTCGACGTGGGAGAAGTACCGCTGGAGCCGCACCGCGTACTCGTCCCAGCCGATCCCGTCCCGTTCACGTGCCACGGCCGACGCCTTGGACTCGGCGTCGTGCCCGTCGATCTCGAGGTGGCCCAGTTCCGCATTGGGCACCAGCTGTCCGTTGAAGATGAATGCCGAACCGATGCCGGTGCCCAGGGTGATCACCAGGACCGTACCGGCAACGCCCTTGCCGGCGCCGTAGCGCACCTCGGCCAGGCCGGCGGCGTCAGCGTCGTTGATGACGTGGACGCTCCGGCCGAGCACCCGGGTGAAGAGGGCATCGACGTCGGTGTCGACCCAGCTCTTGTCGACATTCGCCGCCGAGCGGGCGATGCCGTGCTGGATGATGGCCGGGAAGGTCACACCCACCGGCACATCGGCGGCCGGACCGCCCGGGCGTGAGGAGAGTTCGGTGACGATCTCGGCAACGACGCCGGCGACCGCCTCCGGGGTGGCGGGCTGGGGAGTCGGAATCCGGTAGCGCTCACCGACGATTTCGCCCTTGGCCAGGTCGACAATGCCGCCCTTGATCCCGGTGCCGCCGATATCGACACCGATGACGGTGGCGGGCAGCTTCCGGCCGGGCTTCTTCTTGTCGATGTCCTTGGGCATGATTCTCCAGGTGAGTTTCGTGGCCGGGTGGGCGGTTCGCCCCGTCCCGAGCCGTTTCGTGGATTGGTCGGTGTGCTCGAACCGCCGTGCGGCGGGTCAGGGCAGGGTGAGGATCTCGGCGCCCGTGTCGGTGACGACCAGGGTGTGTTCGAACTGCGCGGTGCGTTTGGCGTCGCGGGTCACCACGGTCCAGTCGTCGGCCCACATGTCCCACTCGATGGTGCCAAGGGTCAGCATCGGTTCGATGGTGAAGACCATTCCGGTTTCAATCACCCGGTTGTAGGCGGGGGCGGCGTCGTAGTGCGGGATGATCAGGCCGGTGTGGAATGCCTCGCCGACGCCGTGGCCAGTGAAGTCGCGCACCACGCCGTAGCCGAAACGGCGCGCGTAGGACTCGATGGCGCGGCCGATCACGTTGATTTCCCGGCCCGGTGCCACGGCCCGGATCGCCCGGTTCAGCGCCTCCTTCGTCCGCTCCACGAGCAGCCGGGATTCCTCGTCGACGTCGCCGACGAGGAAGGTGGCGTTCGTGTCGCCGTGGACGCCGTCGAGGTAGGCGGTGATGTCGATGTTGAGGATGTCCCCGTCCCGGAGGACGGTGCTGTCCGGGATGCCGTGGCAGATCACCTCATTGACTGAGGAGCAGATCGATTTGGGAAAGCCGCGGTAGCCCAGCGTCGACGGGTAGGCGCCGTGGTCGATGAGGAATTCGTGGCCGATCCGGTCGAGGGCATCGGTCGTGACGCCGGGCTGGGCGTGGCGTCCCACCTCCTCGACGGCCTGGGCGGCCAGCCTGGCGGCCCTGCGGATCTTCTCGATGGTTTCGGCGGTCTTCACCTCCGAGCCGGTGAAGGGGGCCGGGGCCTTGCGGCCGACGTATTCAGGGCGGGCGATTCCGGACGGGACGGGGAGCCGGGGACTGACCATGCCGCGCTGGAGCGTTCCAACGGGTGCGGTGCCAGGATTGTGGGGCATACCCTTGATCTTATAGGCGGCAGGGTTCAGAGCTGAAAGCGCCGCCTGTCAGGCCGCGGGCGGCTGCCGGAAGCCCGGCACCGGTGGCGGCCGCCATCGACGACGCAGGAGGAGAAGACGATGCCGCAGTACTGGTTCAACGTGAGGACCCATGAGGTCGAGGTTGACGCGCAGTCCGACTGGAAGCAGCTCATCGGTCCCTACGAGACCCGCGCGGAGGCCGAGCGGGCCCTCGAGAAGGTTCAGCAGCGCAATAAGGCGTGGGACGCCGAAGACGAGGACTGAACGCCGGCATCCCGGCTAGAAGGAGTGCTCCGGGCCGGGGAAGCTTCCGCTGCGGACCTCCTCGGCGTAGCGGGTGGCCGCGTCGGCCAGCACGGAGCGGACCTCGGCAAACTGCTTGACGAACTTCGGCTGCTTTCCGCCGCGCAGGCCGGCCATGTCCTGCCAGACGAGCACCTGGCCCGTCGTGGAGGCGCCGGCGCCGATGCCGATGGTCGGCACCTGCACCGCGGCATCCACCTTGGCCGCGACCTCGGCCGGCACCATCTCCATCAGGACGCAGAACGCGCCCGCCGCCTCGAGGGCCAGGGCGTCGTCGATGACCCTCCGGCCGGTGTCCCCACGGCCCTGCACCCGGTAGCCGCCGAGGGTGTGCTCGCTCTGCGGGGTGAAGCCGACATGCGCCATCACCGGGATCCCGGCCCGTACCAGTGCGCGCACGGTGTCGGCGAACTGGGCGCCGCCTTCGAGTTTAACCGCGTGCGCCCCGCCCTCCTTCAGCAGCCGCACCGAGGACTCAACGGCCCGGGCGGTCGACACCTCGTAGCTGCCGAAGGGCAGATCGGCGACGATGAGCGGGCGGCGTGCCGCGCTGCTCACGGCGCGGGTGAACAGCACCATCTCATTGAGCGTGATGGGCAGGGTCGTGGCGTGCCCCAGCACATTGTTGGCGGCGGAGTCGCCGACCAGGAGCACCTCGATGCCGGCCTCGTCGAAGATCTGCGCCGTGTACTGGTCGTAGGCCGTCAGCATGGCGAAGCGCCGGCCCTCCGCCTTGGCCTGCTGCAGGTGGTGGGTCCGGATCCGAGCCGGGCGCGGGGCCTGGTGGGGCTCTGAGGGGGTGGAAGCTCCGGTGCCGTACGGGGCGGGCATTTCGGCGGAAGTCATGAATCCGAGCCTACTTCACGGCCCCGGGCTTCCCTGAGCCGCGCCCCCGCCGTCCGGTAACCGGCCTGTAACATCGCCGCGCCATACTGGGCGGGCACCGGCGGACGCGATTCCGGCGTCCGGGTCAGTAGAGTATGGAGAGATTCCGGCTCGGCCGGCCAACCGGCGCGGGCAGGGAACGGCTCGGCGCAGCGCAGACGCGGCAGGAAAGAGGGTAGGGATGAACCGGCAGCAGGAATTCGTACTGCGGACGATCGAGGAGCGTGACGTCCGTTTCGTCCGGCTGTGGTTCACCGACGTCGTCGGCTCGCTCAAGTCAGTCGCCCTGGCGCCTGCCGAGGTCGAGGGGGCCTTTGAGGAGGGCCTCGGGTTCGACGGCTCCTCCATTGAGGGCCTGGCCCGGGTCTTCGAATCCGACATGCTCGCCCAGCCCGACCCGTCGACGTTCCAGATCCTGCCCTGGCGTGGGGACAAGGAGCAGACCTCACGGATGTTCTGCGACATCCTCACCCCCGACGGACAGCCCTCGGCCGCGGATCCGCGCAGCGTGCTGAAGCGGACCCTCGCCAAGGCAGCCGACATGGGCTTCACCTTCTACACGCACCCCGAGATCGAGTTCTACCTGCTGAAGTCCGCCGAGCTCGGCACCGACGGCCGCCCGGTCCCCGTGGACCAGGCCGGCTACTTCGACCACGTGCCCGGCGGCGTCGCCCAGGACTTCCGGCGGACCGCCGTCGCCATGCTCGAGTCGGTGGGCATCAGCGTCGAGTTCAGCCACCACGAGGGCGGGCCCGGGCAGAACGAGATCGACCTGCGCTACGCCGACGCGCTGCAGACCGCCGACAACATCATGACCTTCCGGACCGTCATCAAGGAGGTGGCGCTCACCCAGGACAGCTACGCGACCTTCATGCCCAAGCCGTTCTCCGACCACCCCGGCTCGGGCATGCACACCCACTTCTCGCTCTTCGAGGGTGACTCGAATGCGTTCTTCGAAGCGGGCGCCGAATTCCAGCTCTCCAAGACCGCCCGCCAGTTCATCGCCGGCATCCTGCGCCACGCCCCCGAGTTCACCGCGGTGACCAACCAGTTCGTGAACTCCTACAAGCGGCTCTGGGGCGGGGGCGAGGCGCCCAGCTACATCTCCTGGGGCCACAACAACCGCTCCGCGCTGGTGCGCATCCCCCTGTACAAGCCGAACAAGGGCCAGTCCGCCCGGATCGAATACCGGGGCATCGACTCCGCCGCGAACCCCTACCTCGCCTACGCCGTCCTGCTCGGAGCCGGGCTGAAGGGCATCGAGGAGGGCTACGAACTGCCCCTGGGCGCCGAGGACGACGTCTGGAGCCTCACCGCGGCCGAGCGGCGCGCGATGGGCCACGATCCGCTCCCGGCGAGCCTCCACGATGCGGTGCGCGCCATGGAGGACTCCGAACTCGTCGCCGAGATCCTCGGCGAGCAGGTCTTCGAGAACTTCCTGCGCAACAAGCGCGCCGAATGGCACGACTACCGTATCGAGGTCACCCCCTATGAGCTGCGCCGCAACCTGGGCATCCTGTAACGGCACCCGCCGGGACGCTGGTACCCGATGAGCCTGGCGGGACGGCTCATCAGCGCCGGTTTCACCGACCTGGAGAAGAGCACCCGGTTCCTTGAGGCCCCGGAACTGGCGGGCATCGACGCGGAGCTGCTCTTCGCCGCGCTGGGCCACGCCGCCAGCCCCGACCTCGCCCTCCAGTCGTACGTGCGCCTGCTCGCCGTCGAACCGGCGGTGGCGGACCTGTTCACCCGGGAGCCGGAGCGGGCCACGGCACTCTTCCGCCTGCTGGGGGCCTCCGAGGCGCTGGGGGAGTTCCTCATGCGCCACCCCGGGCACCTCGACGCGGTCCGGCCCCCGGCGGGGGCGGAACCCGCCGTTCCACCGGAGCAGCTCCGGGCCTCCCTGCTGGCCGCGGTGGACGCCGATCCCGCGGTGGAGAACCCCGTCGCCGGGAAGACCGGGACGGGGGCCCATCAGTGCCTGCGTGCGGCCTACCGCCGCCACCTGACCGAACTGGCGGTGCGCGACCTCTCCCACCCCTCTCCCATCGACTATCTGCCCACCGCGGCCCGCGAACTGGCCGACCTGGCCGCGGCCGCACTCGAGGCCTCCCTCGCAGTTGCCCGAGCGGACCTCGCCGAAAGCTATTCCGCCGACGATATCGCCGCCGTCCGGCTCGCCGTCATCGGGATGGGCAAGTGCGGAGCGAGGGAACTGAACTACATCTCCGACGTCGACGTCATCTACGTGATCGACGCCCCAACCCTCGACGAGGCCCTCGCCAGCCGCATCGGCACGGCCCTGGCCACCGGCATCTCCCGCGGGGTCTACTCCCCGGGGCCCGAACCGGCGCTCTGGGAGGTCGACGCCAACCTCCGGCCGGAGGGCCGCGACGGTCCGCTGGTGCGCACGCTCGAATCCCACCTGACCTACTACTCCCGGTGGGCCTCCACCTGGGAGTTCCAGGCGCTGCTCAAGGCGCGGGCGGTGGCCGGAGACCCGGAGCTGGGGAGCCGCTACGAGGAGGCGGTGGCGCCGCTGGTGTGGACCTCGTCGGAGCGGGAGGGCTTCGTGGAGTCCGTCCGGGCGATGCGCCGGCGGGTCACCGACAACATCCCCAGGCACGAGGGGCCGAAACAGCTCAAGCTCGGCAGCGGCGGCCTGCGCGACGTCGAGTTCACGGTGCAGCTGCTGCAGCTGGTGCACGGGCGGGCCGATGAAAGCCTGAGGGTCCGGGACACCGTCACGGCGATCGCCGCCCTCAGCGCCGCCGGGTACATCGGCCGGACCGACGCCGCGGACCTCGACAACGCCTACCGCTACCTGCGCCTCCTTGAGCACCGCATCCAGCTGACGCAGCTGCGCCGCACCCACCTGATGCCCGACGGCGACGCCGCCCGGCACGCGCTGGCTCGCTCCACCGAGGGCGCGATGGTCAGCGTGCGCCCCACCGCGCGGAGCATGGTCGAGAAATGGCAGCGGACCCGCCGGCTGGTGGAGCGCCTCCATGAGACGATCTTCTACCGGCCGCTGCTCAACACCGCGGCGAACCTCAGCCTCGAAGACGTTAAGCTCACCCCGGAGGCCGCACAGGCGCGGCTGGCGGCCCTTGGCTACTCCGACCCCAAAGGCGCGATGCGCCACATCGAGGCCCTCACCGGCGGCATCCGGCGCCGGGCCGTGCTGCAGCGCCAGCTCCTTCCGATCCTGCTGGCGTGGTTCGCCGACGGAGTGGATCCCGACGCCGGGCTGCTGGGCTTCCGCCGGCTCAGTGAGTCACTGGGGGAGAGCCACTGGTACCTCGGGATGCTGCGGGACTCGAAGGCCGCGGCGGAACGGCTGTGCAACGTGCTCTCCTCAAGCCGGTTCATCACCGATCTGCTTGAGGTCTCGCCGGAATCGACGAAGTGGCTGGGCGCCGACCCCGAGCTGGTTCCCGACACCTTCGAGTCGCAGTGGCAGGAAATCCGGTCGAAGATGGCCCGCCACCCGCAGCCGCAGGACGCGATGCGGCTCATCCGCCTTATCCGCCGCCGGGAACTGCTCCGCATCGCGATCGCAGACAGCGCCGGACTCCTCACGCAGGCCGCGGTGGGCAACGCGCTCGCCGACGCCGACCGGGCCGCCGTGCTCGGAGCCCTCCACGTTGCGGAACATTCGATCCACGCGTCCGAGCCGCGCATTACCGACGTGGTCGTCATCGCCATGGGCCGCCAGGGCGGCCGGGAGATCACCTACGGCTCCGACGCCGATGTGCTCTACGTCCACCGGCCACTGCCCGGCGCCGATCCGGCCGCCGCCCAGCGGCAGGCGGAAAAGGTGGTGTCGCAGCTCGCCGCAAATCTCACCCAGCCCTCGAAGCCGCCGGTCCGGGCGGAGCGGGTCCTTGAAATCGACGCCGCCCTGCGTCCGGAGGGCCGGCAGGGGCCGTTGGTTCGCTCCCTTGACTCATTCCGGGAGTACTACAAGCGGTGGTCACTGATCTGGGAGGCCCAGGCGCTGCTGAGGGCGCGGCCGATGGCGGGCAGCGACGCCCTGATTGCCGACTTCCTCGAGCTCATCGACCCGATCCGCTACCCGTCCTCACTGTCGGAGACCGACGAGCGGGAGATCCGCCGGATCAAGGCGCGGATGGAGGCCGAACGCCTCCCGCGCGGGGCCGACCCCTCCCGGCACCTCAAGCTGGGCCGGGGTGCCCTCAGCGACGTCGAATGGCTGATCCAGCTGCTGCAGCTCCGCCACGCCGCACGGGTGCCCGAACTGCGCACCGCCTCCACGCTTGAGGCGATGGACGCCGTGGAGGCAGCCGGGCTGCTGCCGGCCGCCGAAGTGGAGACCCTGCGGCGCAGCTGGCTGCTGGCCAGCAGGCTGCGTGCGGCCAATGTCATCTGGAGCGGGCGCAGCTCCGACCTGCTGCCCTCCTCCCGCCGGGACCTTGAGGCGGTGGCCCGCTGGTGCGGCTACGGGCCCGGGAAGGGCGCAGAGCTTGAGGAAGACTATCTGCGTCTGACCCGCCGGAGCCGGGCCATCTTTGAGCGCAACTTCTACGGAACCTGACGGTCCGCCCTGATTCTGCGGGCACGGTCCGAAAGGCACCGGCAGCTACTCCCATCCGCGGGCCCGGCTGCCTGTTGGACCGCGTTCCGCAGCACTCGATGCTTGGGGCAATTACCCGTTTAGTGCCTGTACGCTACCCGACTCCGCCAAACGGGGCCCGATGTCGTTGCCGCGAATTGATCAGTAGCCTTACGGTCGGGGCATCCCGCGCGCGCGGGCCAATCCCAAGCCAGAGAGTTCATTATGCGTTTTTCATCATTGGTAGCCGCGACGACGCTCGGACTTGTCGTCGCTCTGGCGCCAGCCGGCCCCGTCCTCGCGGCGCCCGAGGACGACCGCCGGGCCGCCTGCACCGCAGTGAACGGAGAGTTCAGCGGCAAAGGCAACAATCAGACCTGCACCGTCACCACGGTGGTCGTCGGCCCCGACGTGCCCTCCGGCACCCCGACAACAACCTTCAGTGAGGACCGTCCGGCCGGCGATCCGGTGACCGTTGACACCTCCCAGCCGGTGCGCCAGCCCAGCCCGGAGGTATCGACCGAGGAACGCGATGCCGGCGACGCGACCGTGGTCCGCACCGAGCGGGTCGGCACCCCGGTCGTCACGGAGGAGGAGCGCGACACCGGTGAGGCCGCCAGCGAGGACGTCGTCGTTCCGGGCACCCCGACCTCCACCACCCGCACCGAGCGCGGCACGACCACGACCACCCAGCAGCCGACGACAACAAACTGCCGCAGGGTCAACGACGACCGGTCGGCCAAGCCCGTCGAGAAGTGCGACCGCGCCGTCCTGACCACCAGGACGACGCCGACCACCGTCGTGACCACGACGACCACCCCTCAGGAGCGGGTCACCACCACCACGCAGCCACGGGAGACGCTGGTCACCACGACCACGCCGGTCACCGAGGTCTTCACCAGCACGCAGCCGCGCGAGTCGTGCACCACCACGACCTTCCAGACGGTGATTGCGACGGCCACGACGCAGCAGACCGAGCGCACGGCGACGGCCACCCAGCAGACGACGCGCACCACCACCACGACGAAAACGACCTTTACCTTCGACAAATCCAACGGGCTGGCGCAGCCCGGCACGCCGGTGACGACGATGTCGACCACCGCGGGGGATCCGGTGATCACCACGGCGGAGGTTCCGGGTACTCCGGTCGTGACCACCGGAACGCGGCCCGGTGAGGAGGAATCGGACGTCGTCTGCACACCGGCCGCCCCGGTAATCACCTCTGCCGACGGTGAGACGACGCAGGACGTGCAGACGGCGACGGTCCCCGCCGAGCCCACCGTCACGGTGACCCGCGAGGAGATCGATCCCCTCGTCGTCGAGACCGAGGCTCCCGGTGCTCCGGTCGTCACCACCGACACCCGCACCACCGGCCAGACCTGCTATAAGAATCCCGCGACGGCGGAACAGCGGCGCAACCGCTGCTGATCCGGTTTAGAGCGTCCAAAGGCTGCCGCCCACCGTTCCCGGTGGGCGGCAGCTTTTACGTGCGGGCACCGGCCGCTCCCCGGCAGGGTGGGCCCTGGCCGCCGGATCCGGCATGGGAGGGCTCAGCCGGCGCGGCTGGCCTCGAGATCGGCAGCCAGGGCCGGGGCGAGGGAGCGCATGTAGGTGGAGGTCACATGGTTGTCGTCGTAGTAGACATGCGCTCCGCCGATGGAGGCGTAGCACCGCCCGTCCGGGCAGAACTGGTCCGACAGGTCAAGGACCTTGATCCGGTCCGACCCCGCCGCCTTCGCGGCTTCGGCGAGAGGGTCGGCGGGGAGTGAGTCAGCGCCGTCGTTTGAGCAGGCGCGCGGGGCGGCGGGGTTCTGCGCCAGGCACTCGGTCGTAGTGGTCTCGAGGGTCAGTGGCGTGTCGCGCAGCACGAACACCTCGCTGCCTGCCTCGGCCCATGGCAGGGCCCGGCGGGCGAAGCCGTCGCGGTACTGCTCGGGCTGCGGGCGGCCGCTTCCGTCGTCGATCTTCTCCACCACGGCGAAGGACGAGACGAAGACCAGCTCGGGCTTCTCGGCGGTGATGCGCTCGGAGACTTCGGCGCTCCATTTCAGGCACTTCTTCTTGTAGGCCTCGCTGGTGGTCGGCTTGCCCTTGAACGCCACCCGGGGCACGTCGACGACCGGGCAGCCGTCCACGACGCTCTTCTTGACCATCCAGCGGTTCTGCCGGGCGAGTTCGAAGATCGCCGCCTGCCACTGCTCGGCGTGGGAATCGCCCACCAGCCAGACGGTGGCGGCCGGATCCGCGCCGCCCGCGAAGTCGCATTCGATCAGCCGGTTCGCCTTCTTGATCCAGAGCGGGTCGGCGGCGCGCCCGCATTCGGGTGGGGACGTCTCATAGGACTCGGCGGCGGTCACCACCTCCGTGGCCGGCGGCCCAAGGGGCTCCGGGCAGAGCCGGTCGGGCTGGAGGCTGCCGGCGCCGAAGCAGGAGCTGCGCGAGGCATCCTTGAGGACGGCGCTGTGGTCTCGCTCGGCACGGTCGACGCTGACGATCATCGCAGCGGCCACTACGGTGACCACGGCCATCGAGGCGGCCGTTGCGCCGAGGACCCGGCCGAATGAAGCACCGGCCAACAGGGCCGAGCGCCCCGGATCCTCAACCAGGGACTTGGTGAGGGCGGCCAGGGCCACCGCGACGGCGAGCAGCAGCACCTGGTCGCCGAGAGCGGGGTCGCGGTTCAGAACGCTGGGCGCCAGGACGATCAGCGGCCAGTGCCAGAGGTAGAGGGAGTAGGAGATGTCCCCGACGAACTGGGCCGGCGGTGCCGCCAGGAGCGTATTCGGGGACCACCCGGGGTGCTGCGGACCCGACACCAGGACGAGCAGGGTGCCGGCCACGGGCACGAGCGCGGCGGCGCCGGGGAAGAGAGTGTCGGCGTTGAAGGTGACCGCGGCGAACAGGATCAGGCCGAGTCCGGCCCACTGTGCGGCACCGCTCACCAGCAGCCCTGCCCCGGTGCGGGAGCGGGGGAGCGTGAGGACGGTCGCCACGAGTCCACCGGCGGCGAATTCCCAGACCCGAGTCTGCGTGACGAAATAGGCTTCGCTGGGGCTGGTGTAGGTCAGGTGGATGCAGACGATCAGGGAGAGCACGCCGACGGCGGCCAGGCCCCCGCGGACCACCCGGACGGAGGGGAGCCTCCACCGGGCGGCGATCAGGAAGAGCCCCAGCAGGAACAGCGGCCAGACGAGGTAGAACTGTTCCTCGACCGACAGGGACCAGTAGTGCTGCACGGTCGACGGAGCGGCGTTGTCCGCCGAGTAGTCCAGGGACTTGTCCGCGAGGACCCAGTTTTCGATATAGACGGTGGCCGCGATGGTCTCCCAGGCGAGGGAGGCCCACCTCGGGAAGGGCAGGAAAACCCACGCGGCGGCCAGGGAGACCAGAGCAACCGTGAGCGCGGCGGGCAGCAGACGCTTGATGCGCCGGAGGTAGAAGGCGCCAAGCCGGACGCCGCCGGTGCGCCCCAGTTCCGAGAGCAGGTGCTTGGTCATCAGGAAACCGGAGATGACGAAGAACACGTCGACTCCGACATATCCGCCGGGCAGCCAGGCCGGCCAGAGGTGGGCGATCACCACGAGCAGCACTGCGATGGCCCGGAGGCCCTGCACATCCTTGCGAACCTCTTTGGCCGGCGTAGTGGCGCGGCGTGGGGGCGCCATCGTGCGCACGGCGTTGCTCATTCTTTGACACCTCGATCCGTCGAACTGTTCGTTTTTCGGCGCTCGGGAAATTCTAAGGGTGCTGAGGATTTTCCCCAATTCGGTAACGCCTGACGACCACCGTCAGGCCGAGAAGGCACTGATTAATCTTTTCATCGGCGAGGTGGGCGCCGGTCGCCTAGTTTTTGGTGGCATTCCCGGCGGCACTGTGTCAGGGTGCCCCTGCAGATCGGGATTTTTTCCTCGCAGTGCCGCCCTGATCCGCGCTGTTCGCACCCGTGGTGCGGCACGCCTGTGCCCCTGGTGCCTGTGCGTCAACGTCCGTGCGGAGGCACGCGCCTGGCAGGCCGAGGTTCCCGGCTCGCTATGCCGTCCACCCGGAGGGCTAGAGGGCGGCGGGGGACGGAGTCAGAACTGGATGGTCTTCGAAACCCTGCACTTGTTGCTGTCGGTGACCCGCTCCACGTGGAGGCCCTGAAGGACCTCCTGGTCGGTCAAGGAGTGGCCGTCGGCAGCGGCGAGGGTCTGGATCTGCGCCGCCCCCACCGCGAGGACCTTGCTGTCCTCAACATGCGCGCCGGCATCCAGCTCAACTTCGACCTCGTATGTTTTCTCCATGGTCGATTGTTGCGCCGATCCGGGAGTTTGAACAGGTCCCAACCCATCCCGCACGGCCTTTCAACACACTTCACTGCCCTCGAAACTGCAGCTCACCACGTTCTGCACGCGGCGAAGCGTGGTGATGTGCAGTTTCGGCGGGGCGAACGCGGAAGGCCCCTCCGCCCGGAACGGGTAGAGGGGCCTTCCGTGGCGCCAACGTCAGGCGCTGGTGCCGAGCCGTCGGGGCGGTGTGCGGGTGAACACCCGCGGCGCCCCTGGGGCCGGGCTAGACGCCGTAGTAGAGCTCGAACTCATAGGGGTTCGGGCGCAGCGACAGCGGGAAGATCTCCACCTCGCGCTTGTACGCGATCCAGGTCTCGATGAGGTCCTGGGTGAAGACCCCGCCGGCCTGCAGGAACTCGTTGTCCGCCTCGAGGGCGAGCAGCGCCTCCTCGAGGGAGCCGGGCGCCTTCTGGATGTCCTTGGCCTCCTCGGCGGGCAGCTCGTAGAGGTCCTTGTCGATGGGGTCGGCCGGCTCGATCCGGTTCTTGATCCCGTCGAGGCCCGCCATCAGCTGTGCCGCAAACGCCAGGTAGGGGTTGGACGAGGGGTCCGGCGCGCGGAACTCGATGCGCTTGGCCTTGGGGTTGGAGCCCGTGATGGGGATCCGGATGCCGGCCGAGCGGTTGCCCTGCGAGTACACCATGTTGACCGGGGCCTCGAAGCCCTTCACCAGGCGGCGGTAGGAGTTCACCGTTGGGTTGGTGAACGCCAGGACGGCGGAGGCGTGCTTGAGCAGGCCGCCGATGTACCAGCGGGCGGTGTCGGACAGCCCGGCGTAGCCGCGCTCGTCGTAGAACAGCGGCTCGCTGCCGTTCCACAGCGACTGGTGGCAGTGCATGCCCGAGCCGTTGTCGTTGAAGACCGGCTTGGGCATGAAGGTCGCCGACTTGCCCCAGGCATTGGCGACGTTCTTCACGATGTACTTGAACTTCTGCAGGTCGTCCGCGGCGTGGGTCATCGTCGTGAACTTGTAGTTGATTTCGGCCTGGCCGGCGCCGCCGACCTCGTGGTGGGACCGCTCGACCTCAAGGCCGGCCCGGTCCAGCTCGACGCAGATGGCGTCGCGGAGATCGGCCTGCTTGTCGACGGGGGAGACGGGGAAGTAGCCGCCCTTGAACGGGGTCTTGTTGCCGAGGTTGCCCCCGACCTCCTCGCGGCCGCTGTTCCACGGGGCCTCGATGGAGTCGACCTTGTAGAAGCTTCCCTGTGGGGAGGACTCGTACTGGACGTTGTCGAAGATGAAGAACTCGGCCTCGGGGGCGAAGAACGCAGTGTCGGCGATGCCGGTGGAGGCGAGGTAGGCCTCGGCGCGCTCGGCGACGCCGCGCGGGTCGCGGTGGTACGGATCACCCGTGCGGGGGTTCACAATCGAGAAGTTCAGCGCCAGCGTCTTTTCCACCCGGAAGGGGTCGATGAAGGCGGTGGTGACGTCGGGGATCAGCTGCATGTCCGATTCCGCGATGCCCTGGAAGCCGCGGATGGACGAGCCGTCGAACAGCTGGCCGTGGATGAAGAAGTCGGCGTCCACCGATTTCGCCGGCACATTGAAGTGCTGCTGCACTCCGGGCAGGTCGGTAAACCGGACGTCGACGAACTTCACCCCTTCGTCAGCAATGTACTTGAGGACTTCGTCCGCATTCTTGAACATGGATTGATGCTCCTTACGCATAGCTTGGGTAACGGCCCGGCGTCATCGGGTGTCCGCGTCAACAGAAAGCGGACACACGGGCAGTGCCTTGCTGCAGCCGACAAGTTACAACTGTAGAAGCGCGCAGTTTCCCTCGGGTGTCACCATTGTTTCCGGCACGTTACTTAATGGGCAGTGCTTTCAGCCTAGCGTGCCTGCAGGGGACCGACGGGCCGTGCCGGTGTCGTCCGACGGGGCGGCGCCCCCCGCCGGGCGGGAAAAACCGGCGGGCGCCCACCGGTAAACTGGGCCTGTGGTGAATCGAAACGACGTCGGATCCTGGCTCAACGGGCCTCCTCCCTCCGGAGCGCAGGACTGGCCCGGACAGCGGCTGGGACGTCCGAAGAGCGGCCCGGGTTCCATCGCGCGGGTTGGGCCGCGGGTGGTGGCGCTGTTGATCGACTGGGCGCTGTGCACCCTCATCTCGCAGGCCTTCTTCGGCTGGGACGGGTTCGCCACGACGTACCTGTTCCTCCTGGAACAGATCCTCTTCGTCGGCTTCTTCGGCTACAGCATCGGCCACCGAGTGCTGAGAATGCAGGTGCAGACCCTCGACGGACGTCCGGCCGGGTTCCTCACCGCCGCCATCCGCTCCGTGCTGATCTGCCTGGTGATCCCCGCACTCATCTTCGACCCCGACCAGCGCGGCCTCCACGACCGGGCCCGCGGCACCGTCCTCGTCCGCATCTAGTCCGGCCGCCGGAGCCCAGTCCTTCGGCGCCCAGTCCTTTGGCGCCCAGTCCTTCGGTGCCCAGACCCGGGACACCCAGACCCGCGGCACCGGTCCCTCACGCACTGGCCCTCACGCACTGGCCCTCCGCACTGGCCCTCACGCACTGGCCCTTAACGAACTGTGGCAGGAAACCCCGGAACACCGGGAGCTTCCTGCCACAGGGATTCTGCAGGCTTAGCGGCCCTTCATGGCCTTGCGGTCCGGCCGGGCCTTGTACGGATCGACGCCCTTGGGGATCGGCAGGCGGGTACCGAGCGCGCGCAGCCGCTTGTCGACGGCGTGCACCTCCTGCTTGGTGAGGGACTTCTTGAGCTTCTGGGCGGTCTTGGCCACCTTTGCCAGGGGCACCTGGCCCTCGCCGCGGCCGGCCTGGATCACGTGGATGGGCACGTTCGGCACGATGCGGGCCATCTTCCGGCGCTCGTCGTCGACGAGGCGCTTCACGCGCCCGGACGGGCCTTCGGTGACGAGTACGATGCCGGGGCGGCCGATGGCGCGGAACACGGCGTCCTGGGAGCGCGGGTTCATGGCCACGGGCTGCTCCTCAAGGATCCAGCCCCTGCGCAGCACGCTCAGTGCAGCGCCGGCGGCGCCCGGCTTGCCCTCGATCTGCGAGAAGGCCGCCCGTTCGGCGCGGCGCGACAGGATGAACACTGCGGCCAGGAAGGCCAGCGGCACCGAGATCAGCATCAGCGTCACGACGTTCTGGATGAGCAGCCCGATGATCAGCCCCACAGCAATGATGCCCAGGAAGGCAAGAAGCATCAGCCAGACCACGTTCGGGTCGTTGCGCCTCGTCATCTTGAAGACTTCGAGGATCTGCTTGGTCCTGCCGGTCTTCTTCGCCGGCTTGGCAGCCTTGGGCTTGCGGGAGAAAAGGCGCCGTTTGGGCGCGGGGGATCCCTCAGGATTGATGCTGTGCGACATAGTGGCTCAATTCTACGTGATAGCGGCCGCGCTCAGGCCGCGCCGAAGCGGCCGATTGAAGCCGGAAGTGCTGAGGTGCCTGCGGGCCGTTAACCGGCCTTTCGATCGGAGGCTTCCCGGAGTGAGGGGCCGGAGTCGTCGAGGTGTGCAAGCTCCGGCGGGAGCTCGAGTCCCTTCCTCCGCATGGCACGCGCCCACAGCCGGCCGGCCCGGTAGGAGGAGCGCACCAGAGGCCCGCTCATGACCCCCAGGAACCCGATCTCCTCGGCTTCCTCGCGGAGTTCGACGAACTCGCCGGGCTTGACCCACCGATCCACCGGCAGGTGGCGTTCACTCGGCCGGAGGTACTGGGTGATGGTGATCAGGTCACACCCGGCGGAGTGAAGGTCGCGGAGCGCTTCGGAGATTTCCTCCCGCGTCTCGCCCATCCCGAGAATCAGGTTCGACTTGGTGACCATGCCGCGCGCCCGGCCCTGGGAGATCACATCGAGGGACCGCTCGTACCGGAAGGCGGGCCGGATGCGCTTGAAGATGCGCGGGACGGTTTCGACGTTGTGCGCGAACACCTCGGGAACCGCGTCACAGATGGCCGCGATATGTTCGGGCCGTCCGGAAAAGTCCGGGATGAGGATTTCGACGCCGGTGCCGGGGTTCATGCTGTGGATCTGGCGGATCGTCTCGGCGTAGAGCCAGACCCCCTCGTCGGGCAGGTCGTCGCGGGCGACGCCGGTCACCGTGGCGTAGCGGAGGTTCATCGATCGAACCGACTGGGCCACCTTGAAGGGCTCGCTGCGGTCCAGGGGCTGGGGCTTGCCGGTGTCGATCTGGCAGAAGTCGCAGCGGCGGGTGCAT
This sequence comes from uncultured Arthrobacter sp., assembly GCF_902805515.1. Lineage (GTDB taxonomy): Bacteria > Actinomycetota > Actinomycetes > Actinomycetales > Micrococcaceae > Arthrobacter_D. Next base: position 30,314 of record NZ_CADCTE010000079.1, read on the forward strand.
TCGGATCCGCCGATGAGGAAGGTCGCTTCGCGGTCCTCCCAGCATTCGAAGATATTGGGGCAGCCGGCCTCCTCGCAGACCGTGTGAAGGCCTTCCTTCTTCACAAGGTTCTTCATGGAGACGAACTCGGGGCCGATATTGACCTTGGCCTTCATCCAGTCCGGCTTGCGCTCCACGGGCGTCTCGGCGTTGCGCGCTTCGATGCGCAGCATGCGGCGTCCTTCGGGGGCCAGGCTCACAGTAAAGCTCCTTTGGGCTGGTCGGCGCCAGCGTCGTCGGTCGGTCCGTCGGAAAGCGTTGTGGCCGCGTCGTCGAGTACCAATGCTGACTCATTCTTGCGCAGTTCTTCCTCGATGCGCGACACGATGTCCGATGGGGTAACGGTGCGGCCGGTCTCGGCCGAGATGCTGGTGACGCCCGCGTCGGTGATGCCGCAGGGAACGATCTGCTCGAAGGGTGCGAGGCTGTTGCTGCAGTTCACCGCGAATCCGTGCATGGTCACCCGCCGGTTGATGCGGATTCCGATGGCGGCGATCTTGCGGTCAGGCAGTCCTCCTCCAGCGGCGATCCACACCCCCGACCGTCCGTCGATGCGGATGCCCTCGAGGTCGTAGTCCTTCAGCACGGCGATGATGACGTCCTCGAGGATTCCCACGTAGTCGGACACCCTCGTGGGTTCGGGCAGGGCGAGGATCGGGTACCCGACGAGTTGGCCGGGGCCATGCCAGGTCAGTTTCCCGCCCCGGTCCACAGCGACCACCGGCGTGCCGTCAAAGGGCCGCTCGTGATCTTCGGTGCGCTTGCCTGCCGTATAGACGGCCTCATGCTCGAGCAGCAGCACGGTGCTGGGCGAGCGCCTTGCGACGACCGCCTCGTGAAGGCTGCGCTGGAGGTCCCATGCCTTGGTGTAGTCGACGTACTCGGGATGGAGGCCGATTCTGGCGAACTCGAGAGTCATGGGTTAAGGGTAATGCCCGCCTCCCGCAAAAAGATCAGGAGAAATCTCACACCGACGAGGTACGCCTGCCCTGTGGATAAGGGCCCCGCGTGGGATTTCGGGGACTACAACTTAAGGATGGACATCTCCGCCAGCGATGGACACGGTTTCCCCGACCTCGACCCCGGTGCTGCCCCTGTGCCGGACGGTGGATCTGGTGCCGGGCCCCCGCCCTCCGTCCAGGGGTTCGAGACAGGACGCCTGCTCGGAACGGGCGGCGGTTCCTCCGTCTGGCTCGTTACCGCGCACGACGGAGGTGGAGTGTTCGCGCTGAAGGTCGGCTCCGGGGGACTTTCCGGCGCGGATCCGGACGAAACGGACCCGGGCGTTGCAGAAGGAATGGTCCACCGGGAAGCGGACGTGATGGGTGGGCTGCGCCACGAACACCTCGTGACCATCCACGGGATCGTGGCGACCGACCGCGGCCCTGGTGCGCTCATGGACTACGCCCCCGGAGGTTCCCTGCAGAATCTGGTGGCGGTGCGGGGCCCGCTGCCGGTCGGCGAGGCGGTTACGGTTCTGGTGCCCATTGCGCAGGCTCTCGCCTACCTCCACGGGCAGGGTGTGTCCCACGGTGACGTCACTCCCTCGAACATCCTCTTCACCGAGGAAGGCAAGCCGCTGTTGAGCGACTTCGAACTGGGGCGGCGTCTCGGCGAGGGGCTGCGGCTGACGGCAGGAACGCCTGGCTTCAGGGATCCCCGCCCATCCGAGCCGGAGCGCCTCAACACCGAGGCCGACGTCTTCTCCCTCGGCGCGGTGGCGTGGTTCGCCCTGACCGGCCGGGTCCCCGGGCCGTCCGCGCAGCGCCCACCCCTGTCGATGCTGGTACCCGAGATTCCGCCCCGGTTCCTTTCCCTGATCGAGGAGTCGTTGTCCGAGGACCCGACGCAGCGCCCCGATGCCGTTTCCTTTGCGCGGGGGAGCCTGAGGGCGGGTACGGCGGTGCCGGTCGGGCTCGTAGAGGCGGTGGGGGAGGATGTCCGCCCGCGCCTCCTTACCCGGCGCGACGCGGCACCGAACGCCAGGCCTTGGGGTCCCCTGGGCCGCATTGGTTCGGGCGGGCGGAGGTCCGGTGGGCCCGGTGCGGGAACAGCGTTCGGGAGCGGGAAGGGGAGATCGGGATCGCGGGCCCGGACCCCGGCCAGCAGGACGGATTCCCGGCCCGCGGAACCGCGCCGCCGCGGTGCTGCGGCCGGGACGGGCCGACGGTCCGCCGCACGGAGGGGATTCGGCCCGGTACCGGGCTCGATTCTGGGCTCGATTCCAGGTTCGATTCCAGGTTCGATGCCGCGGTGGATCGCGGCGGGAGCCCTCGCGGTCCTGCTTGCCGCCGGCGCTGTCTGGGCGCAGGGGGAGGGTGGGCGCCTCCGGCTGCCCGAGCGGCCACCGGAGGCCGTCGCGGAGCGGGGGCCGGACTTTCCGGGGGGCGGGCCGGGGCAGCTGCCGCCGGTGACGGATCCCGCGCCCGGTTCCGGGAAGGGACCGGTTCCCCAGGAGGGACCGGTTCCCCGGGAAGGATCGGCCCAGGAAGGATCGGCTGCCCGGGAGGAACCGCATACTCAGGAGGAACCGGCACCCCTGGACGTTCCGGAAACACCGGAAGCCCTCGAGTCCCTTGGCGCACCAGGCCGGGCGGAGGTACATCGTCCATCGGTCACCCCGGCCGCTCCGAAAACACAACCGGCGCCGGAGGCCCGGACGTCGTCGGGGCCTCCGGCGCCCGAACCGATTTCAGCGGTTGACCCGCTCACAGCACTGCCTCAGCTGGCGCAGCAGCGCGCCGCCGCCTTCGCCCGGGCCGACCCGGCCGTGCTCGACGAGGTCAACACGAGGGGGTCCACGGCGATGGCATCGGACCTTCGGGAAGTCACTGCTCTTGCGGAAGCCGGCCGCCGCCTGGCCGGGCTGCGGCTGACCGTGATCGAGGCGCAGATCGTCGAACCCCCGGCCGCAAAACCCCCGGCCGCAAAACCCCCGGCCGCAAAACCCCCGGCCGCAAAACCCCCGGCCGCAAAACCCCCGGCCGCAAAACCCCCGGGGTCAAACGGGTTCGCCGACGGCGGCGCGTCCCGGACCGCAGCCGTCGCCGCCACGGTGGAGGTCTCGGCCCACACCGAACTCGACAACTCAGGAGCCGCCGTCTCCGCGGAGGTTCCTCCGCGCCGACAGGAACTCGTCTTCGTCCTCCAAGAGGAGGGCGGCTGGAAGATCCACGCTGTATATGCGGCCGCGCAGGGCCCGTGAGTCAAACGCGCCGATCCCGGACCTGCTCGGCGAGATCGGCGGCGGTCACGGCGTCGAACCGGAAACCCGAGGCGGTGAGGACCTTCGGATCCATCCGTGCACTCACCAGGAGGAGTTCATCCGCGAGCTGGCCCATCGCCACCGTCAGGACCTTCTGCGGGACGCGGAAGCGGGTGGGGCGGTGCAGCGCCCTGCCGAGTTCCTGGAGGAGCGTCTGCAGCCTCTCCGGCTGCGGCGCGGAGAGGTTCACCGGCCCTTCCACCTCCGCGGTGAGCAGATGCTCCATGGCGCGGACCTCGTCGGTCATGGTGATCCACGGCCACCACTGCTGGCCGCTTCCCAGGGGGCCTCCGGCATAAAGACGCATCGGCAGCAGCAGCTTCGGCAGGGCGCCCCCCTTCAGGCTCATGACGATGCCCGTACGGGTCAGCACGGTGCGCACGCCCTCGGGGGCCCTCACCGCCTCGGCCTCCCACCGGCGGCACACGTCGGACAGGAGCAGGTCACCGGAGCCCGAGGCCTCGGTGAGCACTTCCTCGCCCCGGTTCCCGTAGTACCCGGAGGCGGACTGGCTGAGGAACACGGCCGGCGGGCTGCCGGCCCGCCGCATCGCCTCAACCAGGGTGCGGGTGGAGCGGATGCGCGAGGAGTAGAGGGATTCCTTGTGGCTGCGGGTCCACAGGCCGCCGGCAATGGACGTGCCCGAAAGATTGATGACGGCGTCGGCCCGGTCCATCACCGACGGGTCGAGCTCGCCCCGGGCCGGATCCCATGCCACCTCATCCGGGCCTGCGGGAGCACGCCGGACAAGCCGGGTGACCGTGTGGTTGTCCCGCAGCCGGTTCTGGAGAGCCTTGCCGATCAGGCCGGAAGCGCCGGCGATGAGAATATGCATGCCCCCATCGAACCATCCACGACGTCCCGGGGGAACACGGCGGCCTCAGCCGTTGCGGCGGGGGCTGTGGTTATGATCGGGCAATGGGTTCCTCAGACTACTTACGCTATCCGCATCTCTCCGGAGATTCCGTCACGTTCGTCGCCGAAAACGACGTCTGGGTGGCGCCGGTTTCGGGTGGAAGGGCGTGGCGCATTTCGGCGATGCAGCTGCCCGCCCGCAACCCCCGGTTCTCCCCGGACGGAAAGGTGATCGCCTGGACCGTGGTGCAGGCCGGTGCGCCCGAGGTGGTGGCGGCGAACGCCGACGGCGGCGGCTACCGGCGCCTGACCTTCTGGGGGCACCAGAACACCCGGGTCAAGGGGTTCACCGAAGAGGGCGACGTCATCGCCACCAGCGCCTACCGGCATGAGGACCCCCGGCTGGCCTGGGCCTACCGGGTGCCCCTCGACGGTTCCGCCCAGACGGTGCTCCCGTACGGGCCGGTCGACACTATCGTGCACGCGGAAGCCCTCGGCGACGAGCGCCCGGTGATCATCGGCAGCGTGATGACGCGCGAGCAGGCGTGGTGGAAGCGCTACCGCGGCGGAACGGCCGGAAAGCTGTGGATCGACGCCGACGGCGGAGGAAGCTTTTCCCGCTTCGTGCCCGAGCTCGACGGAAACCTCACGGATCCCATGTGGGTGGCAGGGCGCGTGGCGTTCCTCTCGGACCACGAGGGCTACGGCAACCTGTACTCCGTGGACCGGCAGGGCGCGGACCTGCGCCGGCACACCGACAATGAAGACTTCTACGTGCGCCACGCCTCCACCGACGGGGAGCGGATCGTCTACGAATCGGCCGGTCAGCTGTGGCTGCTGGGCTCGCTCGAACCGGAGACGGCGCCGAAACGGCTGGACATCGAACTCGGGTCGGCCTCGACCGCGCGCCGGCCGGTCCTGCTCGACGCCGCCCGCCATCTCGCCGACGCCGTCCCGGTCCCGGCAGGCGATGCCAGCGTCGTCGAAACCCACGGAACCCTCCACTGGCTGACCCACCGGGACGGCCCCTCGCGCGTGATCGAGGGCACCGCCGGCGTGCGGGCCCGGCTGGGACGGCCCCTTGGCTCGGACGGCGTCGTCTACGTCGCCGACCACGGCGGCGAAGAATCTCTCCACATCCGCGATGTCTTCGGCGCCGCCCGGCCGGCCGGCACCGCACCGCAGCCGGGCACCGCCCAGGACCCGGAGCGGACCAACGGCGGCCCCGCCCTGCCGGCCCCCGTGCCGGCGGTCCAGGGGGCCCCCGCGGCACCGGCTACAGCCGGAGACGACGACGGGTCCGGCGACCCGGGCTCCACCGCGCTCGCCGCCCAAGACGCACCGGAGGCCCGGCTGCTGCGCACCTTCGCCTTCGACGGCCCGTTCCGCGCAAGCGAACTGGCGGTAAGCCCGGACGGAGCACGTGTCGCCGTCGCCGGTGAACTCGGCGGGCTGCTGGTGCTCGAGGTGGCCTCGGGGACGTTCTTCCCACTTGCCGCGCCCGAGCACGGCGCCATCAACGACGTCGCCTTCTCGGGCGACTCGCGCTGGGTCACCTGGGCGGAGCCGGTGACGACCGAGGGCGCCCGGACCCGGATCCGCATCGCCCGGGCCGAAAAGGGGGCCGAGGTCCACGACCTCACCGACGGTCGGTTCCGCGACTCAACGCCCGTCTTCACCCGCGACGGCAAGTACCTGGCGTTCCTTTCGGACCGCAGCTTCGATCCGGTGTACGACACGCACCGCTTCGACCTCAGCTTCCCCGCCTCCACCAAGCCCTTCCTGGTGGCGCTCGCCGCCGATACGCCCTCGCCCTTCGGTCCGGCCGCGCATTCCGCCCGTCCGGACGGCGCGCGGCAGGACGCCGGCGCTGAAGCTGTGCCCAATGCGGTGACCGTTGACGCCGACCGCATCGGGGAACGGATCATCGCCGTCCCCGTCGCCCAGGGCCGCTACGAATCCCTCTCCGCGGTCGAGGGCGCCCTGTTGTGGACGGCAGGGGACGCCGGGGGACTGACCGGTGACGGCCGGGCCACTCCCTCCGACCAGGAGCCGGCGCGCCGGCTGGAACGGTTCGACCTGCAGCGGCGCACCGTCGAGGTCCTCGTCGGCGAGGCGGACTCCTACCGGGTCAGCGGGGATGGTTCGACCGCCGTAGTCGTCCGCCAGGGCGCCATCACCGCGGTCCCCACCTCAGGCAAGGTCGAGCCGGAGTCACCCGAGCGGATCGAGGTGGGGCTCGAGCGCGTGCGGGTGCTGCTCGACCCGGTCGCCGTCTGGAAGCAGGCCTACCAGGAGACCTGGCGGCTTCAGCGCGACTTCTTCTGGACCCCCGACCTCGGCGGCATCGACTGGGAGGCGGTTGGTGCCAAGTACCGTCCGCTCCTCGACAGGATCGGCTCACACGATGACCTGATCGACGTCCTCTGGGAGCTCCACGGCGAACTGGGAACCTCCCACGCCTACGTCACCCCGGCCCTGAACGCGGAACCGGGCGGTGCGCAGGGCTTCCTCGGCGCCGAGCTTGAGCCCACCGAGGCCGGATGGATGGTGAAGCGGATCTTCGCCGGCGAATCCTCCGACCCGCAGGCCTCCTCCCCGCTGAGCGCCCCCGGGGTGGCCGTCGCCGAGGGGGACACCATCGACGCCGTCGACGGCGTGCCGGTCCCTGCCGGCTTCGGGCCGTCGGTCCTGCTCACCGCTTCGGCCGGCCGGACCGTCGAGCTGACCGTGACCCGCCGGGACGGCGAGGGCGAGGCCGCCACCCGGCGTGTGGCCGTCGTGCCCCTGCGCAGCGAGGAACGGCTGCGCTACCAGAACTGGGTGAACGCCAACCGCATGATCGTGCACGCGGCCTCCGCCGGGCGCTTCGGCTACCTCCACATCCCGGACATGGTGGCCAACGGCTGGGCCCAGCTGCACCGCGACCTCGACCGCGAAACGGGCCGCGACGCCCTGATCGTCGACGTGCGGCGCAACCGCGGCGGCCACACCTCGCAGCTGGTCGCGGAGCTGATCGGCCGGAAGGTTACGGCCTGGTCCTTCCCCCGCGGCGAGCAGCCCGGAACCTACCCGGCGCACGCCCCGCGCGGGCCCGTGGTCATCCTTGCCGACGAGTTTGCCGGCTCGGACGGAGACATCATCACGCAGGTCGCGAAGCTGCGTGGGATCGGCCCGGTTATCGGGGCCCGGACCTGGGGCGGCGTGGTGGGAATCGACGGAAGATTCCGCCTCGCCGACGGCACCGGCGTCACCCAGCCGAGGTATTCCTTCTGGATGACCGGCGGGCCCGGCTGGGGAGTTGAGAACTATGGCGTCGACCCCGACATCGAGGTGCCCTTCCCGCCGCACGCCTACGCCGCGGGGGAGGACCCGCAGCTCGAGCACGGGGTGGCCACCCTCAAGGAGATGCTCACCGAGCTGCCCACGGACCTCCCTCCGGCACGGGAGGGCTACCGTTCGCTGCGGCCGGCGCCGCTGCCGGCACGCCCGGGCAGCTGACCGGCCTGGCCGACCGGGCCTGGCTGACCTGTCCCGGGCTGACCGGTCCCGGCTGATCGGTCGCGGCAGGTCGGCATCCGGCCGGCCCGCCGCGCTGCGTGCCCGCCCGGTCCCCGCCTGCATGGCCCAGATCGGCCCAGGTCGGCGCGGGCCGGCGGCGTCGAGCGGCCGGCGGAAATCGGCCGCCAACAGCAAAGGGCGGCGTTCCCCACGGGGAACGCCGCCCTTTGCGGTGAAGCGGAGAGCCTAGAGGCCGAGCTCGGCTTCGAAGGCTCCATCCTCAAGGCGCGCCTTGAGGGTCTGCAGGAACCGACCGGCATCCGCGCCGTCGACCAGGCGGTGATCGTAGGTCAGGCTCAGGTACATCATCGAACGGATGGCGATGGTGTCCTCGCCGTCGGCGTCCGTGACGACGATCGGGCGCTTGACGATCGTCCCGGTGCCGAGGATGGCGACCTGGGGCTGGTTGATGATCGGGGTGTCGAACAGTGCCCCCACCGAGCCGAAGTTCGTGATCGTGAAGGTTCCGCCCGCAAGCTCGTCCGGTCCGATCTTGTTGTTCTTCGTGCGCGCTCCGACGTCGGCGATCTTCTTCGCCAGGCCGCCCAGGTTCAGGTTGCCCGCATCGCGGATGACCGGAACGAGCAGGCCCTTCTCGGTGTCCACGGCGATCGCCAGGTGCTCGGCGTCGTGGTAGGTGATCTCCTTGGCTTCCTCGTCGAAGGACGCGTTGAGCTTCGGGTGCTGCTTCAGCGCTTCGATCACGGCCTTCGAGATGAAGGGCAGGAAGGTGAGCTTGGCGCCGTTCTGGGCCTGGAAGCTGTTCTTCGCCGTGTTCCGCAGCCGCGCGATGCGGCTCATGTCGACCTCGATCACCTGGGTGAGCTGGGCGGAGACCTGGAGGGACTCGCGCATCCGCTTCGCGATGGTCTGGCGGATCCGCGGGGCCTTCTCGACCGTGCCGCGCAGCTTCGAGGGCTCCACGGCGGGAGCGGCGGCGCGGGCCGGCGCGGACGCCGGTGCCGCGGCGGGAGCCGGAGCGGCGGCCGCGGCCTTGGCCGCCTCCGCTGCCTCGAGGACGTCCTGCTTGCGGATCCGACCCCCGACGCCGGTGCCCCGGAGGGCGGAGAGGTCGACGCCGTTCTGGTTCGCCAGGCGGCGCACCAGCGGGGTCACGTAGGCGTCCCCGGCCGGCTCGGATTCCGCGGGAGCTGCCTGCTCGGCGGCGGGGGCCGGAGCGGGCGCTTCCTTCGGTGCGGGGGCGGGCGCTGCTTCCTCCTCGGGCTCCGAGGTCTTCTCGGCGGGCTTCGGAGCCTCTTCGGCCTTGGGTGCCGCAACCGGGGCTTCGCGGGTCTCCGCTTCACCGGCGGCGAGCGGCTCGCCCTGGGGCGCCTCGGCCTTGGCCGGTGCGCCGGCGCCGGTTCCGATGACCGCGAGGACGGAGCCGACCTCGGCCGTTTCGTCCTCGGCGACGCGGATCTCCTGGAGGGTTCCGGCCACGGGGGAGGGGATCTCGGTGTCCACCTTGTCGGTGGAGACCTCGAGGAGCGGTTCGTCGACGGCGACCTCGTCACCGACGGCCTTGAGCCAGCGGGTGATCGTGCCTTCGGTGACGCTCTCGCCGAGGGCCGGCAGGGTCACTTCCGTGCCTTCGCCGGATCCGCTGTCTGAACCGCTGTCCGAACCGCTGTCCGATCCACCGGACGCGGCCGGTGCGGCAGCCTCCTGGGCGGGCTCGGGGGCGGCTTCCTGGGCCGGTTCGGGTGCTTCCTCGGCTGCGGGCTCCGGGGCGGCTTCGGCGGCGGGAGCCGCGCTGCCGTTGGAGTCGGCCGAGCCGCCTCCCGAGCCGTCACCGATGCGCACCAGGGGCGCGCCGACGTCGGCCGTCTCGTCCTCGGCGACGAGAATCTCTTCGATGACGCCCGCGATCGGCGAGGGAATCTCGGTGTCGACCTTATCGGTCGAGACCTCAAGGAGCGGCTCGTCAACTTCGACACGGTCGCCTACCTGCTTCAGCCAGCGGGTGACGGTGCCCTCGGTGACGCTTTCACCGAGAGCGGGTAAGTTCACGGATTCAGACATAGTGTCCCCGTTTCTCCTTGTTGGTTCGTTCCTGACGGCTGGGCCCCCGTGGTGCAGGGTCAGCCGGAAATGCTTGGATGACTTATTGCGAGCTTAGTGCACCCCGTTTGGGGTGCACTGGGCCCGCACTTGGGGGTGCGGGCGGAGCTCAGCTGTGCAGGGGCTTGCCGGCAAAGGCCAGAGCGGCCTCGCCGAGGGCTTCGTTCTGCGTCGGGTGGGCGTGAACCAGCTGGGCGACGTCCTCGGGGTACGCCTCCCAGTTGACGATCAGCTGCGCCTCACCGATCTGCTCGCCCATGCGGCTGCCGATCATGTGGACACCGATGATGGGGCCGTCCTTCTCCCGGACGAGCTTCACCAGCCCGCCGGTCCCGATGATGGAGCTCTTGCCGTTGCCCGCCAGGTTGTACTCCTGGGTCAGGACCTTGTCCTCGCCCAGCTTCTCCTTGGCGGCCTTCTCGGTGTAACCGACCGAGGCGATCTCGGGCTCGCTGTAGGTGACCTTGGGGATGTTGAGGTCCTCGACGACGACGGGCTTGAGGCCGGCGATCTCTTCGGCGACGAAGATGCCCTGCTGGAAGCCGCGGTGGGCCAGCTGCAGGCCGGGGACGATGTCGCCGACGGCGTAGATGTTGCCGACGCCGGTGTGGAGGCGCTCGTTGGTGATGACGAAGCCGCGGTCCATCGTCAGGCCCGCCTCCTCGAAGCCGAGGTCCGCGGTGGCCGGCCCGCGGCCCACGGCCACGAGCATGAGGTCGGCCTTGAAGGTCTTGCCGTCCTCGAGGGTGGCGGTCACGCCCTCGTCGTTCTGCTCGACGCCCTGGAAGCGGGTGCCGGTGTTGAACTTGATGCCGCGCTTCTTGAACGCACGCTCGAAGGCCTTGACGATGGTGGCGTCCTCGTTGGGAACCAGCGAGGGGAGGGCTTCGATGATGGTGACGTCGACGCCGAAGGATTCCCAGACGGAGGCGAACTCGCAGCCGATGACGCCGCCGCCGAGGATGATGGCGCTCTTGGGGACGCTGTCCATCTGCAGGGCCTGGTCGGAGGTGATGACCTTGCCGCCGATCTCGAGGCCGGGCAGGGTCCGCGAGTAGGAGCCGGTGGCCAGGACGATGTTTTTGCCCGTGTAGGAGGTCCCGTCGACCTCGACGGTGTTCGAGGAGGTCAGCCGGCCGGCGCCTTCGATCACGGTGATGCCGCGGGACTTGATCAGGCCCGTCAGCCCCTTGAACTTGCTGGCGACGATGCCTTCCTTGTAGGCGTTCACCGCGCCCATGTCGATCGACTCGAAGGTGGCGTTCACGCCGTACTTGCCTGCCGAGCGGGCGCTGTCCGCGACCTCCGCCGTGTGCAGGAGCGCCTTGGTGGGGATGCAGCCGTTGTGGAGGCAGGTGCCGCCCAGCTTGCCCTTCTCCACGAGACCTACGGTCAAACCCAGCTGAACGGCCCGGAGGGCGGCAGCATAGCCACCGCTTCCCGCGCCGAGGATCAGGATGTCGAATTCTTGCGCAGCTGCCGTATCGGCCACTTTGACGCTCCCTCGCGTAAGCAATGACGCGCCGAGACGCGTCGGTGATTGATTGTGCCAAATTGCTTGGTGATCAGGCTTTACCCTATCGCCAGATGCTGCCCGCGGCCACATGGGAACCGCCCATTCCCGGCACGTGTGGGCAGTCTCACGAAGGCCCGCCGGGCGGTGTGCCGGGCGGGCCTTCGTACTGACCTAGGAGGCCCGCTCGAGCACGTCCTCGACGTAGGCCAGGAGCGTCCGGACGCCGACGCCGGTGCCCGCCTTGGGCGTGTACCCGTAGGCGGAGCCTTCGTTGAAGGCCGGCCCGGCGATGTCGAGGTGCGCCCACGGAATCTTCTCTCCGTCGATCGAGCCGACGAACTCCCGCAGGAAGACGGCCGCCGTCATCATGCCGCCGAACCGCTCACCGATGTTGGCGATGTCGGCCACCTGGGAGTCGAGGCTCGGGCGCAGTTCCTCGGGCAGGGGCATGGGCCAGAACGGTTCGCCGGCGCGGTCGGCCGCGGCCTTGACCGCGTCGCGCACGCCGTCGTCGCCCATCACACCGGAGGTGCGGTTGCCGAGGGCGATCATCTGGGCGCCGGTGAGGGTGGCGATGTCGATGATGGCGTCCGGGTGCTCCTCGCGGGCGGCGGCGAGGCCGTCGGCGAGGACCAGGCGGCCCTCGGCATCGGTGTTGAGGACCTCGACGGTGCGTCCGCCGTAGGTCGTCAGGACGTCCTCGGGACGCTGGGCGGTGCCCGAGGGCATGTTCTCCGCAAGGCACAGCCAGGCGGTCACCTTGGCGGCCAGGCCCAGTTCGGCCACGGCGAGGACGGTGTTGAGCACGACGGCGGCGCCGGCCATGTCGAGCTTCATCGTCTGCATGCCGGCGGCGGGCTTCAGGGACAGTCCGCCGGAGTCGAAGGTGATGCCCTTGCCCACAAGGGCCAGGTGCACCTTCGATTTCGCGGGCGCGTACTCGACCTTCACCAGGCGCGGCGGCCGGGAGGAGCCCTTGCCGACCCCGAGGATGCCGCCGTAGCCGTCGCGTTCGAGCTTCTTCTCATCCATCACCGTCACCTTGACGGGCAGGCCCTTCGAGAGATCCCGCGCTGCCTGCGCGAAGCTCTCGGGGTAGAGGTGGCTCGGCGGCTGGTTGACCAGCGAGCGGGTGAGGTTTACGTTCTTCGCCAGGACGGCGGCGCGGGCCAGCCCGGCCGACAGTGCGGCGTCCTGCGCGGCGGCGGTGTGCACGAGGATCGTGCGCACCGGCCCGTCATCCTTGCGCGGGGCGGGCTTGCCGTCGGCGCCGAGCCGTGAGCGGTATCCGTCGTAGGCGTAGGCGCCCAGGGCGGCGCCCTCGGCGATTGCCGTGGCTTCGGCCGCGCCCGGTGCCGGCAGGGCGAGCACCACGGTCTCGAGGCCCTTGAGCTGGCGGACCGCTGCTCCGGCGGCGCGCCGCAGGGTCTCGGCCGGCAGGGCGCTTCCGGCGGTGACCGGGCCCACGCCGACCAGCACGAGGGACTCCGAGCCGGTGTCGGGCAGTGCGGCCAGCCGGCGGACATCGTCGGCGGCGCCGGTCACGCCGAGGACCTGGAGCGAATCGCCCAGGGCGCGGGCGGCCTTCGCCGGCAGGGGACTGTCGAGCAGGACCGGGCCGTCCTGGCCCTTGCCCACGCCGATCACCAGGGCGTCGCTTGGGATTTTTTTGAGGTCTTTGGCAACCGCTGTCAGAGTGGGCTCGCTTGGCTTCATCACTAAGGTGTTTCCTCTTTCCAGATGGGATATCGGGTCCGGGCCGCCCGGCCGGGCTTGGTGAACCAGGGCGGCGGGCAGGCCGGTGACCGTTCTTCGATCGTATCCTCTCGGTGCTCCACGGACGGCCGCGTGGAATGAAGGGCGTGCCCGGTGCGTTGAGTCAGTAAGCAGACTTGTTGGAAACCCGAAGGCGCGGCCACGCAGGCGGCCCCGGGATATGCAGGAGGAAATAATGCTAGATGCACGGACACTGTTCAGCCTGAGCGCCGACGCACGTCCCGAGCAGCTGCGCGGGCTGCCGCTGCTCGCGAGCCTGAGCGGATTCGCTGACGCGGGGCAGGTCGTGTCGCAGGTCAGCGAGGAGCTCCTGGAGACCCTCGATTCGGAGCTGGTCGCCGTCTTCGACACCGACCAGCTCATCGATTACCGGAACCGCCGCCCGCGGATCACGTTCGAGGAAGACCACTTCACCGACTATCAGGCCCCCCGCCTTGAGCTT
>NZ_CADCTE010000080.1 GCF_902805515.1 uncultured Arthrobacter sp.
GGCGCTGAGCACTGCGCGGTTGCGCTGGTTGCCGGCCGCCCACACTCCCAGCAGGATGCTGAGCGGGGTCTGGGTGACCACGCCGAGGACGATGAAGAGGAGGCTGAGCCAGAGGCTCTTGAGCATCACGGGATCGGCGATCAGCGTCTCCCAGTTCTCCAGCCCCACGAACCGGGGATCGCCGAGCCCGCTCCACGAGGTGAAGGACAGGACGGCGACCGCCGCGAGCGGCACCAGGGCGAAGAGCGCGAAGAAGATGGTGGCGGGCAGCGCCCAGGCGAAGCCCGGGCGCCCCACTGACGAGGCGCCGGAGCGGGCCGGGCGGCTCTCGGTGGAGCCGCCCGGCGCGGACCGCCTGCGGGTAGCAAGCATTGTCATGGCGTGTCCTAAAGACCCTGCATTGCCTTGATGAAGCCGTCTTCATCAATCTGGCCGCTGAAGAACTGCGACACGGCGGTGTGGATCGTCACTGTCGCCTCGGGCGGGTAGGCCTGGTCCCAGGAGAGCTGGAAGTGCGGCGCGTTCTGCACGAGGTCGAACTGGTACTTTGCGTACTCGGGATCGGCCGACTCATCGAGGAACTTCTCGGTGTTCGTGGTGGTCGGCAGGTTTCCAATGGCGACCTGCTCCTTCACAAACTCGTCCGAGTACATCAGCTTGAGGAACTCGGCTGCCTCCTCGGGGTACCGGGTGTCCTTGTGGATCGAGTAGAAGTTGTTGGTGTTGCCCGCGAGGTTGTCAGGGTCTCCCTCGCCGCCTTCGATGGCGGGGAACTCGCTGTAGCCGAGGACCTCCTCGGCGAAGGCCGGGTCCGCGTCCTGCTGGGTGGAGTATTCCCAGGAACCCATCAGTTCGAAGCCTGCACGGCCGCTGGCCAGCAGGGCGGGGGAACCGCCGTCGGTGAACTTGACGGAGTCGAAGTTGGTGCCGAAGGCTCCGGCGTCGATGAGTTCGCGCAGCTTGCCGAGCGCCTCGCGGCTCTCCTCGGAGTCCCAGACGCTGGTGTCGCCCTCGAGCGCCGCCTGGAACAGGTCCTCACCGGCAACGCGGTCGAAGACGTACTGGAACCACATCTGCGTGGGCCACCGGTCACCGCCGCCGAGCGCGATGGGCGTGACGCCTGCGGCCTTCAGCTTCTCCACGGCGTCGAGCAGCTCGTCCCAGGTCGCGGGAGGGGCGTCGATGCCGGCCTGCTTGAGCACCTCGGAGTTGTTGAAGAGCATGACCGGCTGCGTGCCGCGCATTGGGACGCCGTATGCCTTGTCGTCGATGACCGCCGTTTCGAAGACCGACGGGAGGAACGCGTCCTTTAGCTGCGGATCCTCCTCGATGAACTCGTCGAGGGGCAGCAGGAGCCCCGCATCAACGAAGTTCGCGATGCTGCCGCCGCCCCAGTTGAAGAAGATGTCCGGGGCTGAATCGGTGTCGATGATCGTCTGCAGCTTGGTCTGGTAGTCCGCGCCGGGAATCGTGTCGAGCACGATCTTCACGTCGGAGGTTTCGTTGAACTTGTCCACCATGGCCTGCTCGACCGTGTTGCCGGCGTCTCCGTACACGGCAAGGTGGAGTTCGTTCTCGGGCCGGCTGGACGCGCCGCCGCTTCCACCGCTGCACCCCGCAAGGGTCAGTCCCAGGATCAGAGCCGAGCCGCCAGCAAGGCTGCGCGTCATCCAGGTTCGGTTGCTCATCTTTGAACGCCTCTCGAAAGTTTCGATAATAAGATCGAAAGTTATTGATGCCACGAGTGTATGTACCGCTCCGGCGGATACGCAAGCCAAAACGTGTGGAGGGTCACAAATCGCTATAAACGGTGCTCCGGGGCGCGCTGGGCCGCGAGGGTATGCTGTTCGCATGTCGACTCCGGCGGAAGAACCGCGCACCACCCTGGCCCAGCTTGCGACGGCCGCGGGCGTTTCGCTGTCCACCATCTCTAAGGTGCTCAACGGACGCACCGACGTGTCCCCGAAAACCCGGGCGAAAGTTGAGGAACTCCTCGAGGAGCACGGCTACCGACGGCGGAAGGCCTCCGCGACCCGGGCCGGCCTCGTGGAACTCGTGTTCCACGAGCTGGAGAGCGCCTGGGCGCTCGAGCTGATCCGCGGGGTCGAAAACGTGGCGCGCGAGCACGGCCTCAGCGTGGTGCTGACCGAAACGGGCAGCCGGCACGCTCCAGGGCCCGAATGGATTGAAGGGGTGATGTCGAGGCGTCCGGCCGGCGTCGTCCTGGTCTTCTCCGACCTGCCGCAGGACTACCGGCGGAAGCTCGACGCGAGGGCCATTCCGTTCGTCATCATCGACCCGGCCGGCGACCCGGCTCCCGACGTTCCCTCCGTCGGGTCGGCCAACTGGTCCGGCGGCATGATGGCGACCCGGCACCTGATCGACCTCGGGCACACCCGTATCGCCGCCATCAGCGGACCTGAAGACATGATGTGTTCGCTTGCCCGGATCGACGGTTACCGCTCGGCCATGAACATGGCTTCCCTGCCCATCGACCCGGAGTTCATCAAGTTTGGAAACTTCCATGTCGACGGCGGACGCGACCACGCCCTGACGCTGCTTGGCGGCTCCACCCCACCGACCGCGATTTTTGCCGGGAGCGACCTTCAGGCCCTGGGCGTGCTCGATGCCGCCCGCCAGTTCGGGCTCCGGGTTCCGGAGGACCTGTCGGTCGTGGGCTACGACGACCTGCAGCTCGCCCAGTGGTCAAGCCCCGCGCTGACCACGGTGCATCAACCGCTCATCCAGATGGCCGAGGAAGCCACCCGCATGGTCCTGCGGCTGCGCGACGGCGAGCGGCCCAACAACCTGCGGCTCGACCTTGCAACCAGCCTCGTGGTGCGCCAGAGCACCGCTGCCCCGGCGGCTGCGGCGGAGGGGAAACATCCCCTGCGCCGTCCCGCGTGAGCGCCGGACACGCCACCGCTTCTGGATACGATGGGGGCTCGGCCAGGTGCGCAGAAGGCTCCTGCAGGACGAAGGAGAACTGACAGCTGTGCGGTCAACCCCGGGAGCGGCAAACGGCACCGAGGGCCTGCGCACCCAAAACCTGTCCCAGATCCTCACGATGGTGCACCGGTGGGGCCCGCTGTCCCGGGCCGAACTGACCCGCCGCACCGGCTTCAACCGGTCGACCGTCGGCGCCCTGGTGTCGGCGCTGGCGGAAAAGCGCCTCGTGCAGGAGTCGGAACCGCCCATGGCCGGCCGGGTGGGCCGGCCCAGCCCGATCGTGCAGGCCAATCCCAATGTCGCCGTGATCGCGGTCAATCCGGACATCGATGCCCTGACGGTCGGTGTGGTCGGCCTGGGCGGCCGGGTGCACACGCGGGTGCGCCGTGAAACGCAGGGCGTGCCGTCGCTTGAGGACGCCGTACGGCTCAGCTGCGATATCGTTGCCGACCTCGACGGCGTCCTCGCCGGGCTGGAACCGGTGCTGGGCGTCGGCATCGCCCTTCCCGGGCTGGTGAACGCGTCCGCGGGACGCGTGCTCGTCGCGCCGCATCTGGGCTGGCGGGACGCCGACCTCACGGGACCCTTCGGCACCGCACTCGGCCTGCCCGCCGTAGCCGCCAACGATGCCGCCCTCGGCGCGCTGGCCGAGAGCATCTTCGGCGCGGCGGTCGGGGTGGCCGATGCTGTCTACCTCAATGGCAGTGCCAGCGGCATCGGAGGGGGAATCATCGCCGGCGGCACGCAGGTTGGCGGCAGCCGCGGATACGCCGGCGAACTAGGCCATACCCTCGTCCGCGCGGGCGGCTCGCCCTGCCACTGCGGGCGGTCCGGATGCCTCGACGCGGAGGTCCGGCTCGAGCGGCTGCTCGACGCCGGCGGCCTGGAGAGTGGGGGGATCGAGGCGCTTGAGGGCGTCCTGTCCGCCGGGCCGGGCCCCGCGGTCCGCGCTGAAGCGGAGCGCCAGCTCGACCTCCTCGCCGTCGCCCTGGTGAATTTCGTCAACATCTTCGATCCGGAGCTGATCGTCCTGGGCGGCTTTCTGGGATCGCTGTTCGACTTTGACGGTCAACGACTCACCGATCAGGTCGGCGCCAGATCACTTGCCGGTGGGGTCGAGGTGCGGCGCGCCGCCCTGGGCCCGGAGCTTCTGCTGGTCGGTGCGGCGGAACTCGCGTTCCGGCCGCTCCTCGCATCACCCTCCGAAGCGGGAGTGCCCACCGAGGGTTGACGGACAGCACGAAATGGCGCATCGCCCCCGAAGGGGCTGATGCGCCACGTGACGTCGGCGGGAGGGCGGAGCGAAGTCAGCCGGTGCGGCGGGAACCGCTCTCCTCGTCGTCGTCGAGGTCATCGGCGTATTTGTCCGCATACTCCGAATAGTCCGGTTCCACCGGTTCGAGAGGTTCACTGCGTCGATTGGACGCACGACTCCCGGGGCCTGTGAGCTCGCGCTGCAGTGCCGAATAGTCAGTCGCCGGGCTGAAGTACTTCATGTCCCGGGCCTGCTTGGTAGCTTTTGCCTTTTGACGGCCGCGCCCCATGGCGTGACCCCCTTTGTGCGTCGATCCGGAGGTGGTCACTGGGGCACAAAGGCCCAAGGCTGCAGCGAGGCCCCGGAGTATTTGGTCAATTTATCGTAACTATAGGTTACATGCTTTCCCGTGTGTCCGCGTGCCGTTGTGACCAGCATGACGCGCTGGCCCCCGATCGCACGGAAGGGCCGCGCGCCGGGCGGTGAAGGCGGGGGCCCCAGCGCCGGAAATTTGGATAGAGTTCTGCCCTAAGGGCCCATTTCCGGGCGCAGAACGAAAACCCTCCGAGGAGACAACGGTTGGCTACGAAGAATCGGGAGAACGCCCAGCGTGGTCCGGAGGATCAGGGGAAGCCGGACGCCGGCGGGCACCAGGATGCGCCCCGGGATGCGGGCCTGAATACGGACCTGGATGCGGACCTGGATACTGATGCCGTCGCGCCCGCGGGCGACACGGAAGCCACCGCTGCCGGCGCCCCGGGGGAACCCGAGCTGTCGGTGACGGCGGAGGACCTCACGCTCGCCGAACCGGTGCTGGCACCTGCGTCCGTCAGCAAGACCGCCGCCGAGGCAGCAGCCCTCGAGGACGCGGCGGCGGAGGCCCAGGCCGTGGCGGACGAGGCCGAGGACGCCGCCCTCCTGGCTGGCCCCCTGCCTGCCAACGCGCCGACCGTGACGGCGGCGCCGTCGGGCACCGCACCCGCGGGCGGTCCCGCCGGTGATGCGGCGGAAGCCACCCCCCAGAGCAGTAAGACCCAGAGCGGCGGGACCCAGAGCGGTGGCCCCCGGTCCGGCGCCTCCGCGGCCGGCGGATCAGCCGGTTCGCCGATCCCGGACGGCCGGGGCGGGGACACCCCTTCCGGCGACGAGCCTTTGGCCGGGCCCGCCGGGGAGCGGGCCGCTCCCAACAGCTCCGCGGGATCCACCTCGGGCCGGTCCGCCGGAGATCCGTCCGTCTCCAACGCGTCCGCGGACGGTTCCGCCGAGGACGCCGGCACGGGCGGACCCGAGGCTTCCGCGGCCGACGATACCGAGGACCTCCGCCTCGACCCCGTCCTTGAAACGGTGGCGGTCGGATCGGGTGCCGCCCACTCCGGCCTCCTCGCGGGAACCGATCCGGCCGCTCTCGGGGTCGGCCCCGCGGCTTCGTCCGGCGCCGCCGGACGGGCCGGCGCAACCGCCGTCTCCCGTAACGCTTCCGGTGGCAAGGAGACCGCCGGTCCGTCGGCCGAGCCCGGTGCCCGGCGGTCCGCCTGGGCCCCGGCCGGCGACGCCGGCGACCCCGTGGGCCCGCGGCGGGCGCGGTCCCGTGAGCGTCGGGAGAAGTCCCGGCGCCCGGTGGCGCTCCTTGTCCTCGGCGGTGTCGCGGTCCTGGCCCTGCTCGCCTGGTTGGCTGTCAGCCTGGTGCGCGGTCTGACCGGCGCGGGTGACCCCCAGTCGCCGGAGGACATCCCGACCGCGGCCGGCGCCGACGGAGTGATCGCCGAAGAGGTGCCGCCGTCGGTGCTGACCGCCGGGCATTGCCTCCTCGATTTCACCGACATCGAGAGCGATGTCACCATCGTGACCTGCTCGACGCCGCACCGGGCCCAGCTGATCGCCTCGGAGTTCTACCCGGATGACGCCGAATTCCCCGGCCGCGGCCAGCTTGGGGCCCGGGCCGACGCGGCCTGTGAAACCGCCCCGATCGACTCAGGCGTCGCGGCCGGAGCCGGCAGGATCGAACTGCTGCGCGTGACGCCCACCGAGGGCACCTGGGCCGACGGCGACCGCCGGGTTGACTGCTTCGCCGTCCTGCAGGACGATGCAACGCTGAGCCGGAGCCTGCTCACCGAGTAGGCTCCGGCCCGCCTGAGGAGAGCTGCGGGGCCTGCGTGCCTAGGCGACGGCGCGCAGGCTCAGCCCCTCCCGCTGACCGTCGGCACTTCCATCGCCGTCCCGGTCGACGAGGACCCGGTCCCCGTCGGTAATCTCCCCGGCCAGGATGCCCCGGGCGAGCTGGTCGCCGATCTCCCGCTGCACGAGCCGGCGCAGGGGCCGGGCCCCGTAGGCCGGGTCGAACCCGGTGAGGGCCAGCCACTCGCTGGCCGCCGGCGTGACCTCGAGGGTGAGGCGGCGCTCCTGCAGCCGCTTGCCCAGCGCCTCCACCTGAAGGTCGACGATCTTCGACAGCTCATCGAGGCTGAGCGCGTCAAAGATGATCACGTCGTCGAGCCGGTTGAGGAACTCCGGCCGGAAGCTGGCGTTCACCGTCGCCATCACGGTCGAGCGGCGGGCCGCGTCATCGAGTGAGGGATCCACCAGGAACTGCGAGCCAAGGTTGGAGGTCAGCACCAGGATGACGTTGCGGAAATCCACGGTGCGTCCCTGTCCGTCGGTCAGGCGGCCGTCGTCGAGCACCTGAAGGAGGATGTCGAAGACTTCCGGATGCGCCTTCTCCACTTCATCGAGCAGCACGACGCTGTAGGGACGGCGGCGCACCGCCTCGGTGAGCTGGCCGCCCTCCTCGTAGCCGACATAGCCCGGAGGCGCGCCGACGAGCCGGGCGACCGAGTGCTTCTCGGAGTATTCGGACATGTCGATGCGCACCATGGAGCGCTCGTCGTCGAACAGGAAGTCCGCCAGCGCCTTCGCGAGTTCGGTCTTGCCGACACCGGTCGGGCCGAGGAACAGGAAGGAGCCGGTGGGCCGGTTCGGGTCGGAAACCCCGGCCCGGGCACGGCGCACCGCGTCCGAGACCGACGCGACCGCCTTGGACTGGCCGATCAGCCGGGACCCGATGACCTCCTCCATGTGCAGCAGCTTCTGGCTCTCGCCCTGAAGCATGCGGCCGGCGGGAATGCCGGTCCACGCCGAGATGACCTCCGCGATGTCATTGGCCGTCACCTCTTCGGCCACCATCAGCTCCGGGGCCTCCCCCGCCGATTCCTGCTCGGCGGCCTGGGCGGCGTCGAGCTCCCGCTGCACCTGCGGAATCTCGCCGTACAGGATCCGCGAGGCCGTCTCCAGATCGCCCTCGCGCTGGGCCTTGTCGGCCTGCGAGCGCAGTTCGTCGAGGGACGCCTTCAGGTCACCGACCCGGTTCAGGCCCGCCTTCTCGGCCTCCCAGCGGGCGTTGAGCGCGGAGAGCTGCTCCTGCCGGTCCGCCATGACCGCGCGCAGGTCCTCGAGCCGCTCCTGGGAGGCCTCGTCGGTCTCACGCTCCAGCGCGAGCTCCTCCATGCGCATCCGGTCGATGGCGCGGCGCAGCTCGTCGATCTCCACCGGGGCGGAGTCGATCTCCATGCGCAGGCGCGACGCGGCCTCGTCGACGAGGTCGATGGCCTTGTCCGGCAGCTGCCGCCCGGAGATGTACCGGTCGGACAGCGTCGCCGCGGCCACCAGGGCGGAGTCGGCGATGGAGACCTTGTGGTGGGCCTCGTAACGTTCCTTGAGCCCGCGCAGGATGCCGATGGTGTCCTCCACCGACGGCTCCCCCACGTAGACCTGCTGGAAGCGCCGCTCCAGCGCGGGGTCCTTCTCCACGTTCTCGCGGTACTCGTCAAGGGTCGTGGCGCCGATCAGGCGCAGCTCGCCACGGGCGAGCATGGGCTTGAGCATGTTGCCGGCGTCCATCGAGCCCTCGGCGGCACCGGCCCCGACCACGGTGTGCAGCTCGTCGATGAAGGTGACGACCTGCCCGTTGGAGGAGCGGATCTCCTCGAGCACGGCCTTGAGCCGCTCCTCGAATTCGCCCCGGTACTTGGCGCCGGCGATCATCGAGCCGAGGTCGAGGCTGATGAGGGACTTGCCGCGGAGGGACTCCGGGACGTCCCCGGCGACCATGCGCTGCGCGAGGCCTTCGACGACGGCCGTCTTGCCGACGCCGGGCTCACCGATCAGCACCGGGTTGTTCTTGGTGCGGCGCGAGAGCACCTGCACGACGCGGCGGATCTCGGAGTCACGCCCGATCACCGGGTCGAGCCTGCCCGCCCGCGCCAGCTCGGTCAGGTCGACGCCGAACTTCTCGAGGGCCTGGAAGGTGTTCTCCGGGTCGGCGGAGGTCACCCTGCGGTCGCCCCGGACTCCGGGGAGCGCGGCGGCGAGCGCGTCACGGGAGATTCCGGCCTCGCGCAGGATCCTGCCGGCGGGGCCGGAATCGGCGGCGAGCCCGAGCAGCAGGTGCTCGGTGGAGACGAACTGGTCCCCCAGCGCTTCGGCCTCCTGCTGGGCAGCGGAAATCACCTGCAGGGCACCCCGGGAGAACTGGGCCTGGGCCACGTTCGACCCCGAGGAGGAGGGCAGGGCGCGGATGGCCGTGCTGGCCTGCACGCTGATGTCGTCGGGCGAGGCGCCGGCGGCCTTGAGCAGGGCCACGGCGATGCCCTCCCGCTGATCCATCAGCGCCTTGAGGAAATGCGGCGTTTCGACCTGGGGATTGCCCGCCGTCGAAGCGTTCATCGCCGCAGCCGAAAGAGCCTCCTGGCTCTTGGTGGTGAATTTTGCGTCCATGGACCCATCCTTCGCTATCGACGATGTTCCTGCTCGGAACACCTTCCAAAATCTAAGTTGAGTGTACCTGACTCAACCTTGTCGCGCGGAATTTTATGCCCGGTTCGCCTCCAGCGAATCTGCCGGCCGCCGCCCGGTCCGCCGTCGTTCGTTCGAACCCGGTTCGGGAAGGAGCCACTGTCGGCCATAATGGCCCGATGGGGAAATTTCATCGCTTGACCGCCGTCCTGACCACCGCCGTCCTGGCGGCCTCGCTCGCCGCCTGCGCCGACGACCGGCCGAGCGCCGCCGATGCCGCGAAAGAGCTCGCAGCAGGCCTCTCGAAACTCGACGTCGGGGGCTCCGCCTTCACCGTCGTTCGGGCCGAAGATGTCACCACGGACCTCGGCACCATCACCGAGGCGCTCGCGCCCCTGAAGCCCAAGGTCGCCGTCGACGGTGTGGAGTCGACCGGTGAGGACACCGCCACCGCCACCCTCGACTACGTGTGGGACGTCGACGCCTCGGACGAGGACTGGACGTACTCGACATCGGTGGAGCTCTCCCGGGAGGAGGACGAGTGGCAGGCCGAATGGGACCCGGCCATTTTCGTCCCGAAGCTCCGGGTCGACGAGCGCCTCGCCCGAGAGGAAATCCCTGCCGACCGGGGCGATATCACCGGCGCCAACGGCGAGGCGCTCGTCACCCAGCGCCCGGTCCTGCGGGTCGGCATCGACAAGACCAAAGCCCCCGAGGAGGGGCAAGACGCCGCCGCGAGGGCGCTCGCTGGGGTCTTGGAGCTTGACCCGGCCCCCTACGCGGAGCAGGTGGCCGCCGCCGGCGCGGAGGCGTTCGTCGAAGCCATTGTGCTGCGCGAAGACTCCCCGCTCGCGGCCGACCGCGCCGCCATCGACGCCATCCCGGGGGCCGTCGCACTTCAGGAGTTCCGCGAACTGGCCCCGACCCGCTCCTTTGCCCGCGAACTGCTGGGCACCGTCGGGGAACCGACGGCCGAACTGATCGAGCAGTCCGGCGGGAAACTCCAGGCCGGCGACATCACCGGCCTGTCCGGCCTGCAGCGCCAGCACAACGACCTGCTTGCCGGAACCCCCGGAATCATGATCACCGGGCTCATCGGGGAAGGCGACGCCCTGCGGTCCCAGACGCTGTTCACCAAGCCGCCGGTCGATGGAAAGCCGCTCGCCACCACGCTCGACGCGAAGCTGCAGACCCTTGCCGAGAACACCCTTGCCGAGGAGCCCTCGGCGTCCTCGATCGTCGCCATCCGCCCGAGCACCGGGGAAATCCTGACCGCGGCGAACGGGCCCGGCAGTGAAGGCCTGCCCACCGCGCTGCTCGGGCAGTACCCGCCGGGATCCACCTTCAAGATCGCGACGACCCTCGCGCTGCTGCGCAAGGGCCTCACCCCGGAGTCCCCCACCGAATGCCCCGCCGAGCTCACCGTCGACGGGCGCAGCTTCAACAACGCGAGCACCTACCCCGCGCAGTTCACCGGAACGATCCCGCTGCTCCAGAGCTTCGCGCAGTCCTGCAACACCGGGTTCATCTCCAACCGCGATCAGGTGTCCCAGCAGGAACTCGCCTCGGCCGCCGCCGACCTCGGCATCGGGGTTGAAGCCTCCATCGGCACGCCCGCCTTCTTCGGCGTCGTGCCCACCGAGGCCGAGGGCACCGCGCACGCCGCGTCGATGATTGGGCAGGGCGAAATCCTCGTCTCCCCGCTGGCGCTGGCGACCATGGCCGCGAGCGTCGGCAAGGGCGCCAGGGTCACCCCGACGGTGCTGGCGGGCGGGCAGGACGACGCGTCGCCGTCGGACTCCGCGCCGTCGGCGTCCCCGTCGGCGTCCTCGTCGGCGTCCCCGTCCTCCGGGCCGTCGGAGGATGCCTCCAAGTCCACCAACGCGCCGGCCGAACCCAGCAAACTGACGGCGGAGGAGGCCGCCACCCTGCGCACGCTGATGCGGGCCGTCGTCACCGAGGGCGGCGCGGGCATGCTCGCCGGCGTCCCGGGCGATCCCGTGCATGCCAAGACCGGGACCGCGGAGTTCGGCAGCGAGACCCCGCCGCGCACCCACGCGTGGATCGTCGCTTTGCAGGGCGACCTCGCCGTGGCGGTCTTCGTCGAAGAAGGCGAGCTCGGCTCGACCTCGGGCGGGCCCCTCATGGAGGCGTTCCTTCGGGGAGCCGGCTCCTAGGAGCCACCCGCCTCCGCCGAAAGTGCAGCTCACCACGCTTCGAGCTTGTCTAAGCGTGGTGAGCTGCCAACTCGGCGGCGTTTTCGAGGCGCATCCCAGCGTCCGGTGCCTTGGCGCTATTCCCGGCCCCGGGTCAGCGGTACTGGGGAATCCGAGTGCCGCGCGTCTCCACGATGACCTTGCCCAGCGGCATCAGTGACACGGGGATGAGCTTGAGGTTGGCGATGCCCAGGGGAATCCCGATGATGCTCACGAACATGGGGATCGCCGTGAGGACGTGCCCGATGGCGATCCAGATCCCCGCGACGAGCAGCCAGATGATGTTGCCCAGGGTGGAGAAGAAGGACACCTGCCCGCCGCGGTCCACCACTGTCCGCCCGAAGGGCCACAGGGCGTAGAGGCCGATCCGGAAGGAGGCGATTCCGAAGGGGATCGTGATGATCAGGACGCAGCACAGGATTCCGGCGGCGAAGTAGCCGAGAGCCAGCCAGATGCCGCCGAAGAGCAGCCAGATCACGTTCAGGAGTGTATTCATGGGCCCATTGTCGCGCATCGCCGGGCACAGCGTCCCGGGATCTGCACCCCGACCCCCTGGCCCCCGCCGAAACTGCAGCTAACCACGCTTTCACGCGCCGAAACTGCAGATAACCACGCTTTCACGCGCCCAAAGCGTGGTTAGCTGCCAACTCGGCGGAAGAGCCCGGCACCCATGCGCGCCCCTCGATACCTCCCGGAAACTGAAGCCCACCGAGTCACCTCGGCCCCGAAACTGCAGCTAACCACTCTTTCACGCCACCAAAGCGTGGTT
>NZ_CADCTE010000081.1 GCF_902805515.1 uncultured Arthrobacter sp.
TCGTCGCCGAGAAGACCGTGGAGATGACCTTCGCGGTGAGCGGCTTGTCGATGACCAGCAGCACCGCGTACACCGAGGCGAGGGCCACCAGGGAGGTGAGCAGTTCGGCCACGGTGACCCCTGGGGAGACGGCGGCGGCGGTGAACATGAACACGCTGTCGATGCCGGCGAACTCGGGGTTCGGTGCGACGACGAAGGGCTGGCGGCCCATCTCGGTGAAGATCCAGCCGGCGGCGTTCGCACCGAACGGGGCGAGGATGCCGAAGACCGCAAGGCGCATGAGCCACCGGGACTCGGGCACGGTGCCCTTGCGCAGCACCCAGAACGCGATGCCTGCGGCGAGGGCGGCGATGGCACCGAAGCCGATCATGATGCGGAAGCCCCAGTAGGTGACCTCGAGGACGGGCAGGTAGTCGATCTCGGTCCCGGCGCGGTCGCCGTAGATGGGGTTGTCGGGCAGGTGGGTCCCGTACTTCTCCTGGTATTCGGGGACCAGCGTGTTCACGCCCTTGACCTCGGTGGTGAAGTCGCCGTTGGCCAGGAAGGAGAGGACGCCGGGGACCTCGACGAGGGCCACGATGTCGTCGCAGCTCTGGGAGCCGAGGTTGCCGACGGAGAGCACGGAGAAGCCGGTGCCGTCGTGGCAGGCGGCCTCCGCGGCGGCCATTTTGATGGGCTGCTGCTCGAACATGAGCTTGCCTTGGAAGTCGCCGGAGACGGCGGTGCCGGCGAAGGCGATCATGGCGACGACGGCGCCGAGCCGGGCCGAGCGCAGCCAGACCCGGTGGTCGGTGGCGTCCCGCGACGGAGCGGCCGCGGCGCTGATCTGGACCCGGCCGGACGCGTCGACGGTGTCGATCCCGTCGTGGCGGCGCCTCCAGAGGTGGTACCAGCTGATGCCGAGCAGGAACGCCCCGGCGACGGCGAGGGCACCGAAGACCGTGTGGGGGAAGGCCACCAGTGCGGTGTTGTTGGTCAGCACCGCCCAGATGTCGTTCAGCACGGGTCGGCCGTCGACAACCTCGTACCCGACCGGGTGCTGCATCCAGGAGTTGGCCACCAGGATGAAGTAGGCGGAGAGCACCGAGGCGAGCACCGCGGCCCACAGGCAGAGCAGGTGGACCAGCTTGGGCAACCGCTGCCACCCGAAGATCCAGAGGCCGAGGAAGGTCGACTCCACGAAGAAGGCCAGCAGGGCCTCAAGTGCCAGGGGTGCGCCGAAGACGTCACCGACGAACCGGCTGTATTCGCTCCAGGCCAGGCCGAACTGGAACTCCTGCACCAGCCCGGTGGCCACGCCCATGATGAAGTTGATCAGGAAGAGCTTTCCCCAGAACCGCGTCATCCGCAGATACGAGGCCTCGCCCGTGCGGTACCAAAGGGTCTGCATGACCGCCACGAGCAGGCCGAGGCCGATGGTCAGCGGAACCATCAGGAAGTGGTAGACGGTGGTGATGCCGAACTGCCACCGGGCAATTTCCAAGGCTTCCATGAAACCCTTTCGCGTACACCGCGGGCTGCGCGGCCGTTGTTCTACGTCGTGTAGAAATCTTCTTCTACATAGCGTAGAACAATTTTCGGGAGGCTTCTACATGGCGTAGAAACCGGCGGCGAAACGCGGTATCCTTTAACGACCAGAGCTGTATCCTGTTCCTGCCCCACCGGCAGGAACGGCACCAAACGCACTATCGGATTTCGCAGAAGGAAGAACATGGCAACCCTCGGAGACCTCGAACGCACAGTGATGGACCTGCTGTGGTCAACACCCGGGGCACTCACGGCCAATGAGCTGCGCGATTCGATCGCCGTCGTCCCGGCCGGCGCCGAGACCGGGCGCGAGCTCGCCGTGACCACTGTGCTGACCGTTCTGTCCCGGCTCGAGAAGAAGGGCCTGGTGCAGCGCGAGCGCGACAGCCGGCCCCACCGCTACAAGGCGGTCACCAGCCGCGCCGACCACACCGCCGAGCTGATGCACGAAGTGTTCGCCAAGGCGCCCGACCGCGAGGCGGTGCTTGCGCGTTTCATCGGCAGCGTCTCGGAGTCGGAGGCGCAGACCCTGCGCAGGCTGCTCGGCGCCTAGGTCCCAGTGCTCTGGGCGTCATACTTTCTGGCGGCCCTCGCGGTGTTCCTCGCGTGGCCGGCGCCCATTGCGCTCTCCCGCGCCCGCTGGCCCGCGCGCTCCCCCTTCACGGCCATGGTCCTGTGGCAGTCGATCGCCCTCGCCGGCGGGCTCTCCATGATCGGCGCCATGCTCGTCTGGGGCCTGGCCCCGCTGGGTGACAACCTCCTGTCGGCCTCGATCGGGCTGTGGAACGTGCTGATGGAGCAGAAGCCGGCCGAGACCCTCGGAATCATCCACGTCTTCGCCCTGAGCGCGGCGACCCTGCTGGGCGTCCACCTGGTCTTCACGCTGATGCTGACCTTCATCCGTATCCAGCGCCAGCGCCGGCGCCACCGCAGCATGCTGCGCCTGCTCAGCTCGCCGGTGAAGGACTCCCCCGCGACCCTGGTGATCAACCACCCCACGCCCGTCGCCTACTGCCTGCCCGGCGGGGCACGCTCGGTGACGGTCCTGTCCGACGGCCTCCTCGAGATGCTCAGCCAGGAGGAACTCAACGCCGTCCTGACCCATGAGAACGCCCACCTCCAGCAGCGCCACCACCTGCTCCTGTGGGCGTTTGCCGCCTGGCGGTCCGCCCTGCCCTGGCTGCCCACCTCGCAGCTCGCGCAGGTCGCGGTGACGGAGCTGATCGAGATGCTGGCCGACGACCAGGCCCTCAAGCACGTCGACGAAGGCACCCTCGTGCGGGCCATCGCGATCGTCGCGGCCGGATCCCCCGCCGTGGCGGACACCGCCCCGTCGGCGGAGACCCGGCTGGAACTGCCGGCGCCGGACCGCGGAACCTTGGCCGAGGACTGGAGCACCTCGGTCCAGCGCCTGCGCCGGCTGCTGACCCCCCTGCGGCCGCTGACGGCCCTGCAGCGCGCCGTCGCCCTGGGCTCCGCCGGTCTGCTGCTGGTATTCCCTCCCCTGCTGCTGATCGCCCCCGCCCTGCCCGGGTGAGGCCGCCCGTCGGGGACAGCTCTGGCCGTCAGGGCCGCGCCCGTTCACGACGCACCCGTCCGAAAGCGACGTGCGGACCGGCAATATCCGGCGCGAAAGACGCTTTCCGGCGCGCCCGTCGCTCTGGGGTTGCAGAATCCGGGCCCCGGTCCCCGGCATCGATCCGCGGTGGTGCGGGTCGGCGGGCGGCTGGTGCTCCCGTGCGCGATCCACCGGGGTAAGGCCCGGCGGGCGGCTCCGATG
>NZ_CADCTE010000082.1 GCF_902805515.1 uncultured Arthrobacter sp.
CGCACCGCCCGCCCCGAGGACGACCCGGCGGTGATCAGCGAGTTCCCCCACCTCATCGTCAACCAGGCCCGCGTGCTCGACTACTTCGCGGAATTCATGCGGAACTCCCCGACTCGAATGACCCCGGACTACGGCTTTGAATTCGAGGACCTCGAAGTCACGGATGACGGCGCGTACCCGGTGAAGGTGACGCTGACGCACACCGCGGGGGAGCAGACGGGCACTCCGCGTACCGTGCGGGCCAAGTACGTGGTCGGCGCCGACGGTGCCCGGAGCCGGGTGCGCCGGGCGATCGGCTGCACGCTGGCCGGAGACCAGGCCCGCCACGCCTGGGGCGTGATGGACGCGCTCGCCGTCACCGACTTCCCCGACATCCGCCTCAAGTGCGCCATCCAGTCCGGTGGGGGCGGCAGCATTTTGCTCATTCCCCGTGAGGGCGGGCACCTGTTCCGCATGTACGTCGACCTGGGCGAGGTCCCACCGGACGACAACGGTGCCGTGCGCCGGACCACCCTCGAGCAGATCATCGCCAAGGCCAACACGATCCTCAGCCCCTACACGCTCGATGTGCGCCACGTCGCGTGGCACAGCGTGTACGAAGTGGGACACCGTCTGAGCGACCGGTTCGACGACGTCCTCCCCGAGGAGGTGGGACTCCGCACACCGCGGGTCTTCATCACCGGTGACGCCTGCCACACGCACAGCGCCAAGGCGGGCCAGGGCATGAACGTATCGATGCAGGACGGGTTCAACCTCGGCTGGAAGCTCGGGCACGTGCTGGAGGGGCGCAGCCCCGAGGCCCTGCTGTCGACCTATTCGGCGGAACGCCAGGTCGTGGCGAAGAACCTCATCGAGTTCGACAAGGAGTGGTCGACGCTCATGGCCAAGAAGCCGGAGGAGTTCGAGGACCCGTCCGAGCTCGAGGACTTCTACGTGCGCACCGGCGAATTCCCGATGGGCTTCATGACCCAGTACTCCCCCTCCCTCCTGATCGCCGAACCTTCCCACCAGGACATCGCGTCCGGGTTCCCGATCGGCAAGCGGTTCAAGTCCGCGCCCGTCGTACGCGTGTGCGACGGCGTTCCGCTGCACCTTGGCCACCAGGCGACCGCCGACGGCCGCTGGCGGATCTACGTCTTTGCCGACGCGGCCGCGCCGGGGGCCGGATCCGGCGTGGCGGCGCTCGCCGACTGGATGGCCACTGCGGCGGAGTCTCCGCTCGCGGCCACCCCGCAGGGCCTCGATCCCGACGCATGGTTCGACGTCGTGGTCATCCACCAGCAGAAGCACACCCAGGTCGACATCGGGAAGGTGCCGGGCGTCTTCCGGCCCCCGGTCGGCCCGTTCGGGCTCACCAACTACGAAAAGGTCTACGCGGTGGACCCGGCAGCGGACATCTTCGACCTCCGGGGCATCGACCGGGCCGGTGCGGTCGTCGTCGTCCGTCCGGACCAGTACGTGGCGAACGTTCTTCCGTTGGCGGCCACCGCCGAGTTGGCGGCGTTCTTCGCACCCCAGCTCCTGGCCCGCCCGGTCGGGAGCGCGTGAGCCGGATGGGCAGCGGGGAATCGGCGGTGTCCCCGGGCGTCTCCGCCCCGAAGGCCGCGGCGTCGTCCACGTCCCAGACCCTTTCGCGCGGCATCCGGGTCCTCGAAGTGCTCGCCGAGTCCACCTCCGGGATGACCATCGCCGAGATCGCCGGCTCCCTGGGGGTCCACCGCTCCATCGCCTACCGCATCCTCCGCACCCTCGAGGATCACTCCCTCGTGTTCAGGGACGCCGGCGGACGGTTTTGGTCCGGCCCGGGGTTGGCGGCCCTGGCCAGGGGAGTGGCACGGAAGCTGCAGAGCGCGGCGCTGCCCGAGCTGACGGCCCTGTCCGCCTCCCTCCAGATGAGCGCCTTCATCGCCGTGTGGGACCGCCGCCAGTGCGTCACCCTGGTGGCTGTCGAACCGCCCCGCGGCGAAGGGGCCCTCGTGCAGCGGCCGGGCACCCGGCATTCCTTCACGGCGGGAGCACCCGGGATCGCGATCCAGTCGGCGCTGACCGAGGAGCAGTGGGAGGAACTCGCGCCGGGGGAGCCGTACCGGAAGGAGTCCCGGACGGCGGCGCGTACCGGCTTCGCCTTCAGCCAGGACGAGGTGATTCCCGGTGTGAGTTCCATCGGAGCCCCTATCCGGGTCACCGGGCAGCTTCCGGCCGCCCTTGCGGTCGTCTACCTGAGCAGCGAGGTGCCGGCTGACCAGATCGGCGCCCGCGTCTGCGCTGCCGCGGCCGCCATCGAGCGGGTCCTGAGGTAGCAGGAACGCCGGGCCCCCGGGGCGCGGACGGGCCCGCCGGTTCCGGATGATCGGCCCCGGGCGTCGCTCCAAGCACGCAGCAGGTGAGGGCACCGGACCCGTTAGTGCCCCGCGGACCCGAAAACGACGGGCGCGCCCGATATATCCGGCTCGGGAGTCGCTTTCGGGGGCGCTGGTCGCATTCTGGTTCGCTGTGCACCCGGAAATGACGAATGAACCCGGAATTTCGGGTGCGTTCGTCGCTTTTCCTTGCGCGGCAATTCTGATCTTCCTGAAAATGCCCGGACATAGTCCTTCCATCCTCCTGGAGAGTCCCTAGGCTAAGGGATATGGCCATCCTTCACAGAGCAACGCTGCGCCCGACCAAACTGGAGCTCCTCGCCGACTGGCTGCCCGCCCAGCCCTGGTGGAGGAACAACAGCGTCGCCGATCTGCAGAAGGTCGCCTCGTTTCGGTTCGACGACCCGGACGGCGAGGTCGGCGTGGAAACCCTCCTCGTCACCACCGGCCGCGAGGTGGTGCAGGTTCCCTTGACCTACCGCGCCTCACCCCTCGCCGGAGCGGAGATCGGGTTCGTCGGCGCCATGGACCATTCGGTCCTGGGGCAGCGGTGGGTTTACGACGCGTGCGTCGACCCGGTCTACAGCGCGGTGGTGTCGGCGGCGCTGCTCGGCGGCCCGGCGCAGGCTGATGAGTTCGTCGACGTCGACGGCCGCCTTGAACCGTCCCTCCAGTCCGCGAGCATCACCGCGCTCCGCGGTCTCCCAGTGCAGGATCCCGCCCCCGGCGGCATGGCGGGGATGGAGACTCCTGTCACCGGACGGGATCTCGACCTTGTCCTGTTCCGGGTGCCCGACCTCGCCGGGCGAATCCGGGGACCGCACGCGCTGGTGGGCACCTGGTCCGGCCAGGAGCCTCCCGTGCAGTTCCTCGCCGGTACTCCCCGCACGGGCTGACGAAAGACCGCCGTCAACAACGGTTTCTGCCCGATGAACGGCCTCCTCGGTGCCGCAGGCGCCGCGCCTGGCGGCCCGAATTTTCCTCAATTCCCGAGCCGGAAAAGAACGGGAAATGGACGCCGTTACGGGTGTGACTGGGGCTAATTGCTATATCGGCATGCCTTCTGTACTTTTGGACGCACAGCGGTCTTCCGGGTGAAACTCTGACGATTCCCAGTTCTCTTTGAGTCCTGATGCATCAAGACCAGCGGCCACTCTTCCAATCGGTGTCCACGGGCTTTGCAGCGCCCGTATTCGGGCACCGGATGGAGGGTGCCGCAAGCTGGCACCGCGGGGTCGGCCCGCGGGGCATTTCCGGCTTCAGGAGAACAAACAGTGATGACTTCAAGGAAATGGGCCGCAGCGGGTTCCGCGGCCGCCGTCTTGGCCGGAGGGCTTTTCCTCGGCACGCCGGCAGCCACCGCCGCGCCGGGGGATGCCGGGTGCCTGACGGCTGCGGGCGCGTTCAACTCGGCGCTGGCCGGGGCGGGAATCACCGCGGCGTCCGTGACGCGGCTCGAGACGGCCGCCGCCGCCATAGCGCAGGCCGAAGGGGCCTACTCCGCGCTCGTCGAGGTCGCCGCCGCGGAAACCGGCCCGGCCCTCGAGGCCGGTTACCTCGAGTTCGACGCCGCCGCCCTGGCGCTTGAGGACGCCGAACTGAAGCTGGCAGCGGCCGTGAAGTCCGGGGATCAGCTGGCGATCGACGCCGCCACGGCGGCCCTTGCCCCGGCTCAGGACCGCTTCGACTCGGCCGAAAGCGCCCTGCCCGGCCTTGAGGCGGCGTTTGACGCCTCAATCGATACGCCGGAGATCGCAGCGGCCGGGCTGGTTCTGGACCAGGCGTTCGACGAGTTCGAGATGGCCCTCGCCGGGATCGAAATTGACGAGACCACCATGACGAACCTCCTGGCGCTGTTCAAGGGTTTTCTGGCCGCCTGCGAGGGGCAGACCGGGGTGCCGCCTGTCGTGGTTCCCCAGCCTGTGCTTGCTCCGGCGGCGCCGCCCGTCGCTGCGCCGGCTCCCGAAAAGACCAACGTCGGGCTGAACATTCAGACCGCTGCGGTCTCGACCTCCGAGGACAATGCGGGCACTGCCCTGGTGGTGGGCCTGCTCGCCGCAGGCATCGCCGTGCCGGCCGCGGCCGCCCTGCGGATCCGCAGCCTCAAGCGCAGCAGCTAGCCCCAGCAGTTCAGAAACCCGTGCCGTCCCGGTGCCCGCGGCGGAACCGGGACGGCCCTGCGCCGGGGCTTCGCCGGTACCCGCGTCTCAGCGGCTCCGGTGCTCCTTGATCGCCGCCTCGGCCGCGTCGATCAGCTGTCGGGCCGAGCGGTCCCAGGTGTAGGTGGCGGCCTGGGCCAGCCCGTCCGCCGACGCCCGGGCCCACCGCCCGGCGGAGCCCAGGGTGCGGACGGCGTCGGTGAGCGCCTCCGGGTCGTCCGGGTCGACCAGGAGGGCCGCCCCGCCGCCCACCTCCCGGAAGATCGGGATGTCGCTGGCGATGACCGGGGTTCCCGCCGCCATCGCCTCGATCACCGGCAGCCCGTAGCCCTCGGCCTTCGACAGCGTGATCAGCGCCGTCGCGGTGGCCAGGAGCCGGTTGTACTCCTCGTCGCTGACGCCATTGTGGAAAACGACAGTGGCGCCGGCCGGGACCAGCGCCTCAAGTTCGGCGCGGCGTTCGCTCGTGATCCTGCTGAGCAGGTGCAGCGTGTACTCCCCGAGCCCGGCCATTCCCGCGAGCAGCGTACCGACGTTCTTGTAGGGCATGAACGAGCCCATGTAGAGCAGGGACTTTTCCGGTTCGACCGCTGGATCGCGGACGACGGCGGCCTCCTGCGGGGCGTTGCCGACAATGTGAACGGGCCGGCGGGTCAGGGCGTTCTCCCGGATCAGGGAGGCGGTGGTCTCGGAGATGGTCGCCACGACGTCGGCGCGGTTCAGCAGCAGCCGCTGCGGCCAGTAGGCCAGGTGGTAGAGGCGCCACAGCGCCCGCACCGGCCGCGGAAGGAATGGCGGGGGCGCGGGATTGGTGTAGTAGATCAGGTCGTGAAGGGTCAGGATCAGCGGGTACTTCCGGCCCCAGGTCCCCATGGTCTGCAGGGGGCTGACCACGACGTCGGGGCGCAGGCGGTTCACCGTCCGCGCCACCAGGAGCTCGGCGGGGGAGAGCGGGCTGTTGGCCAGGACGTAAGGCACATCGGGAAGCAGCGCCAGCTGCCGCGGATCACTGATGAGCATCGTGACCTCGGCCAGCTTGGAGACGGCACCGATCAGGCTTGCCCCGTAACGGCTGATCCCATCGTGGTGGTCGGTCCGCGTGAAGCGCGCATCGATAAGGATTTTCACTGCCGGCCCTCCTCCAGGAAGGCCGTGATCAGGGCCGCGGCCTCAAGCGGCTTTTCGTAGTGCACGAGGTGTCCGGTACCGGCAAGGACCTCCAGCCGCGCCCCGGGGATCATCGCCGCGAGGCGGCGCTGTCCTTCGAGGGACCCCAGGTCGTCGAGTTCGGCTGCGATCAGCAGGACCGGGCCGGTCAGGTCGGCGGCGCTGTCGCGGACCGTGGCACCGATCGAGGCCCGGAAGGCCTCGAGGACCACCCTGCGCTCCGCGAACGCACTGAAGTAGCGGGAGTGCTGGTCATGGATGTACGCGCGCAGCGCCCGGTCCCGGGTCTTGGCCATGAAGATGCTCATGACGCGCACGATCAGGGGATTGGTCAGGAGCGCCAGGCCGGGCCGTTCGGGCAGCCGGGCGCCGACGGCGTAATACAGCTCCGCTGCCCGGGACGCCAGGCGGCTCGATCCCTCGAGGGCCGGTTGGCAGATGGGGTTGACCAGGATCAAGGCGGCGGTGCGGCCCGGGTTGTCCGCGGCGAACCGCGCCGCGATGACCGAGCCGAAGGAGTGCCCGAGCAGGACCGTCGAGTGCCCGAGTCCCAGCGCCTCGAGGCTGTGGCCGACAAAGCGGGCGTAGGCGGCAACGTCGTGCCGGCCGGCCAGCGCCTCCGAGGCACCGAAGCCGGGAAGGTCGGGCACGATCACGCGGTAGCCGGGCAGCTCCTCGACGATCCGCAGCAGCCCGTGGTGGTCGCCCCGGAAGCCGTGGACCAGGAACATCACCGGTGCCGCCGCATCCTGCAGGAGCTCCGGCCGGCCGGCGGGCCCGAGCGGTGCGAAGTCCCAGTACCGCTGGAGCCTCCCCTCCCAGGGCACGGTCCGTACCTGTGCGGGCCGTGGCGCGCCAGCAGACGGGGCCGGCTCGGCCGCCGCGGGCCCGGTCCCGGCATCAGGGCCGCGGCGCCTCACGAGTTCACCCGGTCGGGGTGGGAGCCGAACCGTTGTCCCCGCTCCAGCCCGTCGAGGGCGTCCCGGTGAGCCGGGTCGAGGGCGAAATCGAAGAGGTCCAGGTTGCCCTGGATCCGCTCGGCGCTGCTCGCCTTGGGAATGACGAGGTTTCCGCCGTCAAGGTGCCAGCGCAGGATCACCTGGGCCGGCGTGCGGCCCAAGTCCGCAGCGATACCGGTGATGACCGGGTCGGTCAGCACGTGGCCCCGCCCGAGGGGACTCCACGCCTGGGTGGCAATGCCATGTTCCGCGTGGAAGGCCCGGAGTTCGTGCTGCTGCAGGTAGGGGTGCACCTCGATCTGGTTCAGTGCGGGCACCACCCCGGTTTCGCCGAAGAGCCGCTCGAGGTGGGGCCGCTGGAAGTTCGACACTCCAATGGCCCTCACCCTGCCGTCCCGGTAGAGCTGCTCGAGGGCCCGGTAGGTCTCCACGTACAGCCCGCGCTCGGGCAGGGGCCAATGGATGAGGTAGAGGTCGAGATACTCAAGCCCGAGGAGCTCGAGTGAGGAGTCGAAGGCCCGGAGCGTCGAGTCGTAGCCGTGGTCCCGGTTGAAGACCTTCGTGGTGACGAAGATGTCGCCGCGCTCCAGTCCGCCGGCCAGCGCCCGGCGCACCGCCTCGCCCACTCCCGCCTCGTTCCCGTACATGGTGGCGGTGTCGAGGGTGCGGTAGCCGGCCTCGAGCGCCAGCGTGCAGAGGTCGGCGGTGTCGGCGGGAGGCACCTTGTAGACGCCGTACCCCACGGCATCGATTTCCACGCCATTGTTTAGGGGGACTTTGGGGGCTGGTTGCATGGAACGACTCTACCGATCGGCGCGGGACGTGCCGGCCAGCCGTGCTGGAGCGCCGGGCCGGTCGTCGGCCGCGAGCTGGACCAACCGGCGGGCGGAGGCCTCATCCAGGATCAGGTCCGTGGCAAGGCCCGCGGCCAGTGCCCCCCGCAGTCCATTGATCTTGGTCTCCCCGGACACCACGCAGATCCGGCGCCGGACCTCCCGGAGGCGGTCGAGGTCGGGCCCGGTGCTGCGCTGGTTGAGCAGGATGTCCCGGTGGCTGCCGTCCTCCCGGAAGAACATGGTGGCCACATCGCCCACCACCTCGTCCTCGGCAAGCTGTGCGAGATCCTCCTCGTCGAGGTATCCGCCGCTGTACACGTGGCTGGGGATGCCGGCGTCGATCGAGCCGACGCCGAAGACCGCCACCGTCATCCGGTGCTGGAGGTCCAGGATGCGCCGCACGCTGCGCTCGTTCCACATCGCCCGCTTGGTTTCGGCGTGGTCGAAGAAGGCGGGCACGGGAAACTGCTCAACGCGGGCGCCGTAGGCCTGGCCGAAGCGCCGCAGGATCTCACTGGCGTAGGTGATGCCGGTGGTCTGGGTGTTTCCGGCCCCGTTGAGCTGCACGATCGTGCTGTCGTGGATGTCCTTGCGGGTCAGGTGGTGGCTGACCGCGCTGAGGGTGGAGCCCCAGGCGACGCCGATGATGGCGTTGGAGTCCATCAGCGGGCTGATCGTGCGCGCTGCCTGGATGGCCACGCGCTCGAGTGCCTCGGAGTCGCTCACGCTGTCAGCGACCGGCACCACATGCGCCTCTACGCCGAAGCGGCGGCGGATCTGCTGTTCAAGGACGGGTGCGCGTTCGGCGGGGTTGCTGATCGAGATCTGCACCAGGCCGGTCTGGCGGGCCAGAGACAACAGCCGGGACACCGTGGAGCGGGAGGTCCGCAGCTCCCGCGCGATGGCGTCCATCGTCAGGTCCTGCAGGTAGTACATCTGGGCCGCCCGGAGGGCGTCCCTGGAGCGGTGGGCGACGCCTTCCCCGTCGATCGGGGTCCGGGGTGGGCGGGGGAGTTCACGGGGCTGCACGTGTCCATTCTCACCCCCCGCGTGCACGTTTGTGCAATCTGGTTGACTGCTATTTCCAGACTTAGAAGAATAGGTCAGGCAGTCCCCATCAGCAGCAAACTTTACGATTACGGAGTAGTGCCTTAATGAACACCGTCGACAGCAACAGTGCCACCGGCAATGTCAGCGAACCGCGGACCGAGGTGAAAAAGCTTCAGGAGCGCCCCCGGGCCTCGGTACTCATCATCGGCGGAGGGATCAACGGCGTCGGCACCTTCCGCGACCTTGCGCTGCAGGGCGTCGACGTTGCCCTCGTCGAGCGCGGCGATTACTCCCAGGGAGCCTCGGGCGCCTCCTCCCACATGATCCACGGCGGCATCCGGTACCTCGAGAACGGGGAGTTCCGGCTGGTGCGCGAATCCGTCGTCGAACGCAACCGCCTCCTGCGGGTCGCGCCCCACTATGTGAAGCCCCTGCAGACGACCATCCCCATCTTCAGCACCTTCTCGGGCATCCTTGCGGCCCCCATGCGCTTCCTCACCCACAAGCAGGGAAAGCCCACCGAGCGCGGCGCCTTCCTGATCAAGGTAGGACTGAGCCTCTACGACTCCTTCTCCCGCGACGGCGGCTCGGTGCCCCGCCACAAGTTTGTCGGCCGGAAGAAGTCGCTGGCCCTCATGCCGGACCTGCGCCCCGACGTGAAGTACACCGCCACCTACTTTGACGCATCCGTTCACAACCCCGAGCGGCTCACCCTCGACGTCCTGCGTGACGGCCAGCTGGCCAATCCCGAGGCACGCGCCGTGAACTACGTCAACGCCATCGGCGCCTCCGACGACGGCGTGGTGCTGCGCGATGAACTCACCGGCACCACCTTCACCTTCGGGGCCGACGTCGTCATCAACGCCACCGGCGCGTGGGTCGACGGCACCAACGCGGCCCTCGGCGCCGGAAGCTCCTTCATGGGCGGCACCAAGGGCTCCCACATCGTCCTCGACTCCAAGGCGCTCCTGAAGGCCACCGACGGCCGCGAAATCTTCTTCGAGCACACCGACGGGCGCATCGTGCTGATCTACCCGATGGGCGACCGCGTCCTGGTTGGCACCACCGACGTCGACGCCGACATGAGCGTTCCCGCCGTCACCACCGACGAGGAGATCGACTACTTCTTCGACCTGGTCCACCATGTCTTCCCGACCATCAAGGTCGGCCGGGAGGACATCGTGTACAGCTTCTCCGGCGTCCGGCCGCTGCCGCGCCACGACGACACCTCGCCCGGCTTCGTCTCGCGCGACTACCGCATCGAAAAGCGCGAAGAGCAGCGCGGCGGACGCAAGGTGACCACGCTGAGCCTCGTGGGCGGCAAGTGGACGACGTTTCGGGCGCTCTCCGAGCACCTCGCCAACGACACCCTCGCCGCACTCGGGGCTGCCCGGAAGACATCCACGGCCGACCTCGCCATCGGCGGAGGCAAGGGCTTCCCGGCCGGTGAACAGGCGGAAAAGCAGTGGATTGCCGCCGCAGTCCGGCCCGGCTACGACGAGGAGCGCGTCGGGGTTCTGCTCACGCGCTACGGCACGCGTGCCACCGACGTACTCGAGTTCCTTGCGCAGGGAGAAGATTCCGTGTTCAGTTCCACTAGGGAACTAAGTACCCGGGAGGTGGAGTACATGGTGCGCAACGAGCAGGTCGGTCATTTGATCGACATTCTGATCCGCCGCACCTCGCTCGCCTTCCGCGGTCTGGTGACCGCCGAACTCCTCGCCGAACTGGCCGCGGTGCTCGCACCGCTGCTGGGCTGGGACAAGGAGGCCGCGGCAGCGGAGATCCGCAACGCCGAGGCGGTCCTCGCCGACGCGCACCGGGTCGAGGTTCGAAGCTTGATCGCCTAGCGGAAGGTCCGCGGACGATCGGCCCCGCCGCCCTGGGTGGCGGGGCCATCCAACGGCAGGTGTTGCCGGGGGAAGGGGGCCGCTCAGGCGGCGGCACCTGCACACAAGTAAATACACACAAGGAGTCAAAGATGTCTCTTGAAGTATTTGTTGCCGAAACGTTCGGCACCATGATGTTGCTCTTGCTTGGTTGTGGTGTCGTAGCCAACGTTGCCCTGGCAAAGACAAAGGGTAATAACGGCGGCTTCCTGATGGTCAACTTCGGCTGGGGGCTCGCTGTCTTCGCAGGCGTCTTCGTCGCGGCCCTGTCCGGCGCCCACCTGAACTTCGCCGTTACCGTGGGGCTGTGGGTGAACGGGGATGTCGAGTCCTTCGCCTCGGGCGTGGACAAGAACTTCGGCAACGCGCTGGGGTACCTCGCCGCCCAGATGATCGGCTCCATTGTCGGTGCCATCGTGGCGTGGCTGGCCTACAAGCAGCACTTCGATGACGAGCCGGACCCCGCCAACAAGCTCGGCGTCTTCTCCACCGGTCCCGCCATCCGCTCCTACGGCTGGAACCTCGTCACCGAGATCATCGGCACCTTCGTCCTCGTTTTCGTGATCATCGCCTTCGGTTCGACGCCAACGGGGCTCGGCCCGCTGGCCGTGGCCCTTCTCGTCGTCGGCATCGGCGCCTCCCTCGGCGGGCCCACCGGCTACGCCATCAACCCGAACCGCGACCTCGGCCCCCGCATCGCCCATGCCATTCTCCCCATCAAGGGCAAGGGAGGCTCCGACTGGGGCTACGCGTGGGTCCCGGTGGTCGGGCCCGCCACCGGCGGCATCCTCGCCGGCCTCGTCTCCCGGGTCGTCACCGCGGTCACCTGAGACCCGTCGGCCACCCGACCCCGGACGCCGCACCGCCGCGCCGTCCGCCCCTCCGACTCCCAGGAGCCCCCGCATGAGCCAGTACGTCGCCGCCATCGACCAGGGCACCACCAGCACCCGCTGCATGGTCTTCGACCACGACGGCAAGGTGGTCTCCGTCGGCCAGAAGGAGCACGAGCAGATCTTCCCGCGCGCCGGGTGGGTCGAGCACGACGCGGACGAGATCTGGGCCAACACCCGCGAGGTCGTGGGCCAGGCCCTGGCCAAGGGGAACGTGGCCAGGTCCGACCTCGTCGCGGTCGGCATCACCAACCAGCGCGAGACCGCGGTGGTCTGGGACCGGACCACCGGGAAGCCCGTCCACAACGCCATCGTGTGGCAGGACACGCGCACCCAGCGCATCGTCGAGGAGCTCGGGGCGCTGGGCGGCGGCGCCGACCGCTACAAGGAGAAGGTGGGCCTGCCGCTGGCCACCTACTTCGCCGGGCCGAAGGTGAAGTGGATCCTCGACAACGTCGAGGGCGCCCGCGCCCGGGCCGAGAGCGGCGACCTGCTCATGGGCACGATCGACTCGTGGCTGCTGTGGAACATGACCGGTGGGGTCGACGGCGGCCTGCACCTGACCGACGTCTCGAACGCCTCGCGCACGA
>NZ_CADCTE010000083.1:0-30092 GCF_902805515.1 uncultured Arthrobacter sp.
CGCGATCAGCGGCGCCAGCGACCCGACGTCGAGCCAGCCAAGGTTCATCCCCTGGCCGCCGATGGGGCTGATCTCGTGGGCCGCGTCGCCCACAAGCACCGTGCGGCCGGAGATAAACCGATCCGCAAGCCGCGAGCGCACCTCAAAACCGCTCACCATTGAATTGCCGTCAGGATCCACCCGAACGCCGGTGCGTTCCTGAATGAGCTGCGCCACCAGGGCCGGCGTCGGTTCCAGGGGAGAGCCGAGCCGCACCACCCAGCGGCGCAGGCCCCCGGGGAGGGGAAAGGACTCAACGATCCCGCCCGACTCGAGGTAGAGCACCGCCGCGTCACCGTCGTCCGTCGTGTCGAGAAAGTCACCCATGACGTAACAGTCGGGGTAGGACCGCCCGGGTGCGCGGATGCCTGCAAAACCCCGCACTGCGCTGCGGGCGCCGTCGGCACCCATCACGAGCCGTGCCCGGACGACGGCGCCGGCTCCATCGGCCTCCGTCGCCACCTCCACGTGCGTGCCGGCATCGGACACCCCACAAACGGCGACGCCCCGGACCAGCGTGCCGGGAAAATCGGTCTCAAGGCGCGCCTCGAGCACTTCCTCGGTCACCGCCTGTGGCACGGCGAGCACATAGCGGTGTTCACCGGGCAGCGTGGCGGCGAAGGAGAGGGTCGCCACGTGCCTGCCGGCGCTTCGTGCTATCCCCTCGGTGATCCGGACCCCGCGGGCTCTCAGGGCCCCGGATACGGCACCCGATTCAAGTGCGGCGAGGGCGGGGGGATGAATGCCGATGGCGCGGGAGTGGGTGCTGCGCACTGTGCGCCGCTCGAGGACGACGACGTCGAGCCCGGCCTGACGCAGCAGGATCGCTGCGTACAGTCCCACGGGACCTCCTCCGGCCACGATCACATCATGCATCGGTACCATCATCCACCACTGCGGGGCCGGTAGATGAGCAGGTTCCGGAACGGGACGCCGCGCCGGACGCTCCAGCCCGGCCGGCTGCCAAGCACGGCATTCAGTTCCGCCGGCGCATAGCTGCGGCGGATCGA
Source organism: uncultured Arthrobacter sp. (assembly GCF_902805515.1). Lineage (GTDB taxonomy): Bacteria > Actinomycetota > Actinomycetes > Actinomycetales > Micrococcaceae > Arthrobacter_D. The sequence continues at coordinate 1,050 of NZ_CADCTE010000083.1, forward strand.
GGTCAGCCCGTCCCTGCGGATGTACGAACCGCGCAGGGGGAGGGTTCCCACCGAAAACGCTGCGTAGCCTGTCCTGGTCCGCGAGATGTCACTGTGGACGGCAAAGGCCTCCGTGAGGGTCTCGCAGTCATCGAGGAGACCGGCCAGCGCGGCGGGGTCCAGATGATGCAGGACATGGTTCGAGGTGACCACGGTGAACCTCCGGCCCTCGGCAACCAGCTCCGAACTCAGCGCCCTGCGGAAGGTGAGCCCGGGAACGGCGGGCTGCGCGGTGGCGTAGGCGTGGGCGCGTCCGTCCGGATCGATGGCGGTAATCGCGAGGTCGAGCCCGTCCTGATGGGCCCAGCGCGCCAACGCGCGCGGCACGTCGCCGCCGCCCGACCCGATGTCCAGGAGAGTGTTCTTCCGCCCGGATGCGAGCTGCGGGCGGACGAGCTGCGTATAGGTGCGCCTCCAGCCGGCCACCAGGGAGTTGACGAGGCCGAACTGGGAGTAGGTGGTCTCGAGCTTCCGCGGATCGCAGTCGGGCCGGTCCATCTCCTCGACGGCGTCGGCGTCGCGCCGGGCCAGGAATCCTCCGGGCCTCATCCGAATTTAGTCAGCAGGGCGGTCTCCACGGTCAGCCCGGGGCCGAACGCCATCGAGCAGACCCGTCCGTTGCCGCCGGAGGATGGCCGCTCGAGGATGTTCTTGAGGACAAACATCACCGTGGCGCTGCTCATATTGCCGAAGTCCCTGAGGGTTTCGCGCGCCGGCACCAGCTGGTCGGTTGTCAGTTCGAGCTTGGCCTCCACCTTGTCGAGGATGCTGCGGCCCCCGGGGTGAATGGCCCAGTGTTCGATGTCCGAGTAGGCCTTGCCCTCGAGGGAAATGTCGTGGGCCAGCAGGGGTTCGAGGGCTGAGACGATGTTTTCGTCGATGATGTGGGGCACATAGGTGCCAAGGACCATCTCGAAGCCTTCATCGCCGATGTTCCAGGCCATCGATTCCTCGCCCACCGGCGTGAGCACCGTTTCGAAGTGGTCAAGGCTCAGGGCGGGGCCGGTCAGCGGCAGCTCCCGCGCGGTGATGATGGCGGCCGCGGCGCCGTCGGCGAAAAGGGAGGAGCCGACGATGGTGTCGGGGTTGTTCGAGGAGCGCACATGCAGGGAGCACAGCTCGGCGCTGACCACCAGGACCACGGCCTTCGGATCGGCCTCGCAGAAGGCCTTGGCGGCGCGCAGGGCGGGAAATGCCGCGTAGCAGCCCATGAAGCCGAGGTGGTACCGCTGGACGGCGGGGCTGAGGTCAAGGGCCCGCACCACCTTGTAGTCGGGGCCGGGATTGAAGAACCCCGTACAGGAGACGGTGACGACGTGGGTGACATCGGCCGCCTCGATGCCCTCCGCGGCCTCGAGGGCCCTGCGGCCGGCCTCGATGAAAAGTTTGCTTCCCTCCTCCGCGTACACCGCATTGCGGGTCTTGGTGCTGGGGCTCAGGATCCGCATCTGCCGCGAATCGAAGAAGACCGGGTTCTCGGCGGTGCTGTCGAGCGTCAGTTCCTTGACGGCCGTGTACCGGGTGTCGATGCCGGAGGAGTCGAAGGCGGCTCCCACCAGGCGGGTCCCAAGTCGGGTCAGGTCCGGCTGCGCGGCGAACACGTCCCGCACCTGGGGCTGTACCATGACCGTCTCGGGCACGGCTGTTTCGAGGGACCTCAGCATCACTGTCATAGTCCATTGTTAGGGGACTCACACGCAGAACACAATGACAGTAGGCTTAGTATTCCTGCCTCAGCAGGGAACGAACCGACCGGTAAGGAGTGCAGCATGTCGAACCCGAACGCGCATCCCCTCGAGCAGGATGACCCCCGCGGACCCAAGGAGGAGGCATCGACCGACCTCCAGGACTATCCCGGCTCCACCGAGCAGATGGGCCCGCGGCCCGACCACGGCGAGGAGACCTACCGCGGCACCGGCCGGCTGGCCGGCCGCCGGGCCCTGATCACCGGCGGTGACTCGGGCATCGGGCGTGCCGTCGCCATCGCCTACGCGCGGGAAGGGGCCGACGTCGCCATCGGGTATCTGCCGGAGGAGGAAGAGGACGGCCGCAGCTGCATCGAACTCATCGAGGCCGAAGGCCGGAAAGCGCTCGCCCTGCCCGGCGACCTCCGGGACGAGGACTATGCCCGGACCGCTGTGGAGCGCGTCGTCGCGGAGTTCGGCGGCCTTGACCTGCTGGTGAACAACGCCGGGTTCCACATCGCCCAGCCCGGTGGGATCGCCGACATCTCGACCGAGCAGTTGAAGCGGACGTTCGAGACGAATGTCTACGGAACCGTCTGGATGATCCAGGCGGCGCTGCCGCACCTCGGCGCGGGTGCCTCGATCATCAACACCACCTCCATTCAGGGCTACCACCCGTCCACCTCCCTGATGGACTATGCGGCGACCAAGGCGGCGCTCAACAGCCTGACCTTCAGCCTGTCCGAACTGCTGGGCGGGCAGGGCATCCGGGTGAACGCCGTAGCCCCCGGGCCCGTCTGGACGCCGCTGCAGCCTGCGACAACCACCCCGGAGAAGCTTGAAAGCTTTGGTGAGGACACACCCCTGGGGCGGATGGGCCAGCCCGCGGAGCTGGCCGGGGCCTTCGTCTTCCTTGCCTCGAATGACGCCCGGTACGTCTCCGGGGAAGTGCTGGGCGTCACTGGAGGGAACCACCTCGCCTAGGGCGGGGAGGAGGGCGAGGCCATCGCCATGTGCCGAATGGGCTCGTCGTCCTGGCCCCGCAGCCCGCCTCGGGCGGCGCTCTATCGACGCCCCGGGCAGTTTCGACCGGCCGGCACCCAGCCGGCAGGGCCCGGGCTCCGAATACGTTTCAGAGCACGGCCGCTCCTGCGGGAGTGGCGGAGGCCCCGACCACGGAAGAGCGCTATGACGATGAGAAAGACCCCGAGAGAGCTCGCTGGAGCCGCGCTGCTCCTGACGGTGCTCCTTTCAGGCTGCGGTGTGACCGAGGAAAATCCACTCGACGTCAACGCCGCCCGGGAGGCGTCAACCGGTCCCGTCAAGGGTTCCCCGGCCGGCACGGTCAAGGGGGAGGATCCGCTGAATATCGGGGTTGACGGGGCGAAACTCTGCGGGGTCCAGCCGAAGGACAGCTTCCAGGAATACACGGTAATGCTTCACAACCCGACCCTTGAGGAGTTCACCTTCGGGGACATCGCCCTTGGTGCTCCCCAGGGGCTGCGGATGGTGTCGGCGGAAATCACGCCGGCCAACAAGGAGGGCCACAGCCACCACGGAGCGGAGGCCGATGCGGGCCACTCCGGACACGGGGCCTCGGCAGCGCCGTCGACCGAGCCGGCGGAGCCAAGCACCTTCCTGGTGGACCCCGTGCCCGCCAAGGGGTACCGCTTCACACCCGACTCCCACATCAATATCGTGGTGGCGGTGGCCCTTGAGGAGGGCGTGGATAACGGCACCGCCGAAGATATTCGGGTGCGGTTCGCCTCATCCGAACGCGATTACGACGTGGCGCACAACCTGGAAATCGAGATCGACCGCACGAGCTGCTCCTGACGCCCCGGCGGGCGGGAACGCGTAAGGGGTCCTACTGGGCGTCGACGTGGCGCCCGGGCAGCAGCTCGGTGATCAACTGCTGGACCCTGCCCTTGATCTCGTCGCGGATCCGGCGGACCGTCGCCTCATCCCGGCCCACCGGGTCCTCCACGGGCCAGTCCTCGTGCCTCAGATGCGGGAAGTCCGGCTCCTGATCGGCATACCCCAGGGTGATGACCACATCCGAGGCCATCACCATGTCGTGGGTGAGCAGCCGGGGCACCCGGGTGGAGATGTCCACCCCCACCTCGGCCATGGCCTCAACCGCGGAGTTCTCAACCTGATCCGCCGGGTGGGGGCCGCCCGAGTGGACCTCCACACGGCCCTGGGCAAAACGGGTGAGGAACGCAGCAGCCATCTGGGATCGCGCCGAGTTGAACTCGCAGACGAAGAGAACGGTGGGCTTGGTTCCGGTTGTCCCCGCCATGTGCTCCGCCTTTGCTCGGGCCGATCCGCTACACCGAAGTAAACCAGCAGATCGGCCGTTGGCATACCCGCCGGGCCCGCAGCGGCTCCGGCGCCCTTAAGCCAGCATGTCCTTGACCATCGGAACAACCTTCGTCCCGTACAGCTCAACATTACGCATCAGCGACTCGTGCGTCATCGGGCCGGAGCCGTACTTGAGCGTGAACCGGTCGACGTCCAGCGTCTTCGCCGTCTCTGCGATCTTGCGCGCCACCGTCTCGGGCGAACCGACGTACAGCGAACCCCCCTCGATCTCGGCGTCGAATTCGGCACGGCTCGCCGGGCCCCAGCCCCGCTCGGCCCCGATCCGGTTCCTCATGATCTCGAAGTTGGGCCACAGCTCCTCGCGGGCCTGCTCGTCCGTATCGGCGACGTGGCCGGGGGAGTGCATCCCGACCGGCAGGAGGGGCTTGCCCAGCTGCGTCAGGGCCCGGTGGTACAGGTCAACGTAGGGCTCGAACCGCGAGGGGTGGCCGCCGATGATCGCAATCATCAGAGGCATGCCGTACTGTGCGGCGCGCACGACCGACTGCGGGCTTCCCCCGACGCCGATCCATGCCTTCAGCTCACCGGAGGCCGTGGTGGGAAAGACGCGCTGCTGCGTCAGCTCGGGGCGGGTGCGGCCGCTCCAGGTGACGGGCCTTTCCTTGCGGACCTCAGTGAACAGATCCAACTTGTCCTCGAAGAGTTCCTCATACTTGGTGAGGTCGAATCCGAACAGCGGAAAGGACTCGGTGAAGGAGCCCCGGCCCAGGATCACTTCGGCGCGGCCGTTGGAGGCGGCGTCGAGCGTTGAGAAGCGCTGGTAGACCCGGATTGGGTCATCGGAGCTGAGGACCGTCACCGCAGAGCCCAACTGGATGCGTTCGGTGCGCCCGGCGATGGTCGCCAGCACCATCTCGGGGGAGGACACGGCGAAGTCGGCGCGGTGGTGCTCGCCGATGCCGAAGAAGTCGACGCCGACCTGATCTGCGAGGACCCCTTCCTCAATGACGTCTCGGATCACCTGGTGGTAGGGCACGGGGGTGCCGTCGGCGTCCGACGTGACATCTCCGAACGTATCCAGTCCAAGCTCTAGTTCCTTCGCCATGAGTGCTCCTGTAATAGGCCGACGCGGCCCGGGAGGCGCCGCAGGGGACATAACGCCGTCAGCGGCGCCACCATTCCCGAAAAGCAGCCCTGAGCGCGCCCTGGCCAAGGAGGGCGAAGGGGGCTCAGTCGTCGAGGCGGAAACCGACCTTCATCGTCACCTGCCAGTCGGCGATGGCGCCGTCGACAAGGTGCCCGCGGACCTCCTTCACCTCGAACCAGTCGAGGTTGTGAAGTGTCGATGCCGCGCGGGCGATCCCATTTCGCACTGCTGCATCCGAGCCGTCCGGCGAGCTGCCAACGATCTCCGTGATGCGGTAAGTGTGCCCGGCCATGAGTCCTCCTTGACGATGTGGGTGCGCGGCGGCGCCGCGGGATGGCCGCAACACTATTACGTGCCGGCACCGCAGTCCAGAGTCCACAAGGGACAGTATCAACCAAAAGAACCCCCTGCCTCGACAGAGGGCAGGGGGTTCTTGAGGTTGGGCGTACTGCCCGGGCGGTGGTGCTTAGGCGGGAAGCTGAAGCACGTTGCCGGTGAAGATGAGGTCGGCGTGGATGACCGTGTCGGAGTTGGCGGCGAACAGGGCCTGCCAGCCACCGGCGATGCCGAGCTTGTTGGCAATAGAGCTGAGGGTGTCGCCGGACTGGATGGTGTAGGTCTCTCCGCTGAGGGCGGGAGCCTGCACGGCGGGTGCCTGGGCAACAGGTGCCTGGGCAACAGGCGCCTGGGCAACGGGTGCCTGGGCGACAGGTGCCTGGGCGACGGGAGCCGGTGCGACGACGGGGGCCTGGGCGACAGGTGCCTGGGCGACGGGAGCCGGTGCGACGACGGGGGCCTGGGCCACGGGGGCCTGCTGGACCTGCAGCGGGGCAGGAGCAGGGACTCCACTGGGGCTGGCCGCGCTGTTCAGGCCGAGCTGGGAGGAGCAGGAGGGCCATGCGCCCCAGCCCTGTCCGTCGAGCACGCGCTCGGCGACGGCGATCTGCTGCTCGCGGCTGGCGTCGGCTGCGGAGCCGGATCCACCGTAGGCTGCCCAGGTGCTGGGCGAGAACTGCAGCCCGCCGGAGTAGCCGTTGCCGGTGTTGATGCCCCAGTCGCCGCCGCTCTCGCACTGTGCGAGGGCGTCCCAGTCGCTGGCGGGAGCGGCGGTGGCCGCACCGGCGGAAGCGCCGAGGCCAAGGCCGGCGAGGGCAACAGCGGCGAGGCCGCGACGCGCGTTAAGGCTAAGTGTGGAATTCTTCATGAGGATCGATGCTCCCAAAGGCCACCAGTACTCGTTCCGTCCCCGGACGTCTCAGTACCGCTGCTCACCTTGACGATATAGAGGTCATGGTTAGGTAACCGCCGGACGAGCAGCATGTGGTGATGGCGGCACCGGGCATATGCAGCTGCTCAAAGATCGGCAGCGAGTCTCATTCCCCAGGGCGGGGAACCTCCACCACGGTAGGCCATAAATTGATCGTTGCCAAACTGAGATGCAACGGTGATTGACATTTGTAGGACTGTGCAAACTAACGCTGGCGTTCAGTCGAATTGTCTGTCACACTACCGCCCGGTAACTCGACGCAGGGGAGGAAAAACGTGAAATTGTCCGGCAATTGGAGGGCGCAATGGAGCGTCGAACCCGCTTGAGGCGGCGAAAAGTGCGTCCGTGGTGAGGTTCGTCACTCCAGCCTGCGGAGGGCGCCGAGCGATGCTGTAGAACGGAGTCATGGAATCGCCACCCCAGGCACTCACCTGCCACGTCCCGCTTCGATGGGGCGACATGGACGCCTACGGCCATATCAACAACGTTCAGGTGCTTCGAATCCTCGAGGAGGCCCGGATTGCAGCCTTCGGGCCGCCCGCGGGTACGGGGCTGCCGGGCACGGCACCGCAGGTGGAGTTGTTCTCCTCGCTCGAGCCCGGCGTCCAGGCCCTCGTCGTCGAGCACCGCGTTCGATACACCGCTCCGCTCGACTACCGGAACATTCCTGCCGTCATCGATGTCTGGGTCAGTGGACTCACCCCTGCCAGCCTCACCCTCTCCTACCTGATCCGCGATCCGGAGAGCCGAACCGTGTGCGCCAAGGCCGAGACGGTCCTCGCGTTCCTGCGCGTCGATAAGGGGCAATTGGTGCGCCTTGATGCAGAGCACCGGCGCCTGCTTGAGCCCCACCGCGCCGGCCCGGTCTTCGCCTGAAGCCGAAGCCGGCGGGTGGGCACACGCCCTGCCGCCTGGTGCACGAAATTCCTTGACGCTCCATCGGCGGCAGAAGCATGATGATTTCGCCCGAAGCGAACAGCCTGCCCGGAAGGGTGGGCGGTGCCTCGCGGCTGGCAGTTCGATCCATCGAACCATCAGTTATCGAGTCGGCGTGTTTCCCTTCCACCCGTAAAGGACAGCAGAATGAAACGCTTCTTCAGAAGATCGGCCCTCCTGCTCGCGACCACCCTTTCGCTCGCCATCGCCGGAGCCCTTCCGGCACCCGCAATCACCGGCGGTGAACCCGACGGCAATGATCATCCCAATGTTGGCCTGATTGTCTACTACGGAGCGGACGGCGGGCGGTACCGCTGCTCTGCCACCCTCATCTCGCCGACCGTTCTGCTGACGGCAGCCCACTGCACGGAGGGAACCGCGGGCGTCACGCTCGTCACCTTCGACTCGGTCATCGCCGAAGCGCCGCCCTCGCCGCTGCCTGCCGCAGCCGTCCCTAGCGCCGGCTACACCCCCGAAGAGCTTGAGGCTGCCGGTTACCTCTGGGGGGTTGCGGAAACGCATCCCGGGTACTCGAATTTCACCGATCTCGCCAATTGGAATGACGTGGGGGTCATCGTGCTCGACGAACCGGTGACAGGCATCGCGCCCGCGACGCTCGCTCCGGTCAACTACCTTGACCGGTACCAGCAGCCCCGCCTCAACTCGACGATCTTCGAACTCGTCGGGTACGGCACCGAGGTACGGAAGCCCGAGAGCGGACCACAGAAGCCACAGCCAATGAGCTATCCGCTGATTCGCCGCGCTACGACCTCACCCGGCCAGAAGCTCACGCCGCAGATCCTCCAGCTTCAGGGCAACCCCAACGACAACCGGGGTGGTGGGGGCACCTGCTTCGGGGATTCCGGCGGCCCCGTCTTCCTCAACGGCTACCTGATTGCCGTGACCAGCTACGGCTACACGGCAAACTGCCGCTACCTCGGCGGCTACCAGCGCGTCGACATCCCCGTAGCGCAGGACTGGCTGGATTCCTACCTGTAGGAAGCGGGCCGGAAAACAATACGGCCCCTCCCGCCGGCCGAAAGCCGGTGGGAGGGGCCGTTGCCGTGCCCGAAGTGCAGCGGTCCACCCCAGGGTTGGTGGTGGCAGCCGTTCCGGCCGGCGGAGCGCCGGCCGGAACGGGGAATGCCAGGGCCATCGCGTCAGCGAAAGCCCGGTACCGCGGATCAGGCCGCGATATACCCGTTGGGGTTGAGCACGTACTTCGTTGCGGCGCCGGCGTCGAACTCCTCGTAGCCCCGAGGAGCTTCATCGAGCCCGATCGGCTTGGCGTTGACCGCCTTGGCGATCTGCACCTTGTCATGCAGGATCGCCATCATAAGCCGCCGGTTGTACTTCATGACCGGGCACTGCCCGGTGGTGAAGGACAGCGACTTGGCCCACCCGGTGCCGAGGCTGAGCGAGAGCGAGCCGACCTTGGCCGCCTCGTCGATGCCGCCCGGGTCACCCGTGACATAGAGCCCCGGAATGCCGAGTGCGCCGCCGGCGGCGGTGATCTGCATCAGCGAGTTCAGCACCGTCGCCGGCGCCTCACCGGCGTCCTTCGAGCCGTGGGCGCGTGCCTCGAAGCCCACGGCGTCGACGCCGCAGTCGACCTCGGGCACGCCGAGCAGCTGCTCGATCTGATCCCGGGGATCGCCCTTGGACACATCGACGGTCTCCACGCCGAAACTGCGGGCCTGCGCCAGCCGGTCCTCATTGAGGTCGCCGACGATCACGACGGCGGCACCGAGCAACTGCGCGCTCGCCGCCGCGGCGAGCCCCGCCGGCCCGGCCCCCGCGATGTAGACGGTCGATCCTACGGTCACCCCCGCCGTGGTCGCGCCGTGGAAGCCTGTGGGGAAGATGTCCGACAGCATGGTGAGGTCGAGAATCTTCTCCAGGGCCTGGTCGCGGTCCGGGAACTTCAGCAGGTTCCAGTCCGCGTACGGCACCAGCACGTACTCGGCCTGGCCGCCGACCCAGCCGCCCATGTCGACATACCCGTAGGCGCTGCCGGGGCGGTCCGGGTTGACGTTCAAACAGATGCCGGTCTTGCCTTCCTTGCAGTTCCGACACCGCCCACAGGCGATATTGAACGGCACCGAGACAATGTCGCCCTGCTTGATGAATTCGACGTCCCGGCCAACCTCGACCACCTCACCGGTGATCTCGTGTCCGAGGACCAGGTCGACCGGCGCGGTGGTGCGGCCCCGGACCATGTGCTGGTCCGACCCGCAGATATTCGTCGCCACCGTCTTCAGGATGACGCCGTGGTGGACCGCCCTGCCGACATTGGCAGGGTTGACCCCCGGCCCGTCCTTCAACTCAAAGGTGGGGTATTCGGTATCGATCACTTCGACCTTGCCGGGCCCTTTGTAAGCGACAGCCCTGTTCGTGGTCATGGTTTTCCCTTTCCCTTGACAGTTGACCCGATCGCCAATGACCGGGCCATTCCACTGGAACCTGTCTCTCGGCCTGTCCAATCCGTCGTCGGCCGGGGGGCTGGCCCGGCATCAAACTAGCGGGGTCAAGGTTGCATCAGCGTTGCAGACAAGGGCACAGTAAGGTCCATGACTTCGACCGCTATGATCACCGGCGCGACCGCCGGCCTGGGCGCCGAATTCGCCCGTTCACTGGCCGCCCGCGGCTCCAATCTGGTGCTCGTTGCCCGCGACGCCGAACGCCTCGAAGAGGTTGCCCGCCGCCTGCGGCGGGCGCATGGCGGAACAGTGGAGGTACTGCCGGCCGACCTGCTCGAGGACGGCGGGCTGGACCGGGTGACGGCGAGGCTTGCAGGGGACGCGGTGCCCATCACCACCCTCATCAACAATGCGGGATACGGTCTGCGGCAGGCGTTCGCTGAGAACTCCTTCGAGGACGAGCGGCGTCATCTCCGGATCCACACCGAGGTTCCGTTGGCCCTCACCCATGCGGTGCTGGGCGGTATGCGGCAGCGGGGAAGCGGGCACATCATCAACGTGGCGAGCGTCGCCGGCTTCGTTCCGCGGGGCACCTACGGTGCGGCGAAGGCCGCAATGATCAGCTTCAGCCGGTGGGCCAATCTTGCCTACGGCAAGGAGGGCATCACCGTGACGGCTTTGTGCCCCGGCTTCGTCCATACCGAGTTCCACGACCGGATGGGCCTCGACAAGTCAACCATTCCGGCCTGGATGTGGCTCAACGCGGAGCAGGTCGTCGCCGAGGGACTCCGCGATGCCGCGGCTGGCAAGGCTGTGTCGATACCCAGCGTGAAGTACAAGGCGCTCGCCGGCATCGCCCGCGCCCTGCCATCACGCCTGGTGGCGGGTCTCGCCAGCCGGGGCCGCTGAGAACGGTGCCGGCCTCACCGCCAGGGGCGCTGGGGGCAGCCCGCCTGCGCCCCGCTGCGCCCTGCGGGGCGGGCTCAGCCTTCGCTGTCCCAGGTGTCGACGTCGGCTGTGGCCGCGTCTTCCGGCTGCCGGTCCGGCGTGGGGTCCCCGGATCCGGGACCGCCGGTGAAGCTCGCGGGCACCATGCCGCCGGCGGAGTTCCCCTGCTGCTCCCGGATGTTGGCTCCGGGGCCGCCGGGGGTGCCGGTGCCGGCCTCCGGCTCAAGGACGTTCTTCCGCCGATCGCTGGCCGGCTCCCGGGTGCCGTTGGAATCCGTCATGGGTGTTCCTCCTCCGATTGATGCCCCGGCCGCTGCTGGGCCGCTGTCCTCCGGCCAGCCTACGCCGGCTCCGGCGGACTGGGTTCGGCCGGGCCGGAAGGAGCGGGGGCTCCGAGGAATGACCTCAGCTGTTCCTCAAGGGACGACGGGGATTCCTTGAGCCGGCACTCCCAGGCAACGAAGACCTCCCAGCCCTGGGCGCGCAGCGCCTCCTGTTGGCGTTGATCCCGCAGGCGGGTGCGCTCCCGCTTGTCGGCCCAGAACTCGGAATTGGTTGACGGGGCGCGCTGGCCGGCACGGCAGGAATGGGAATGCCAGAAACAGCCATTGACAAAAATCACTTTGCGGCGGCCGGCGAAGACCAGATCCGGGCGGCCGGGAAGTGTTCCTCCGGCGGTGACTCCATGGAGGCGGTAGCGGTACCCGGCACGGTGCAGCAGGCGGCGGACCACAAGTTCGGGCTGGGTGTTCTTACCCCGGATTCGGGACATATTGCGGCTGCGCTGTTCGCGGCTGACGGTGTCGGCCATCCTCCGATCGTAGGGTGCCGCCACTCGATGAGCCAAGAAGCCCTAAGTGTGCTTATGATTGATCACCGCTAGGTGGAAAATTAAGCCCCTTACAAGGAGGTAAGACAATGGCTGGTTACTTCAAACTGGTCGACGCTCACGACGGTGGATTCCGGGTAAAACTCACGGCCCCCGACGGCTCGCTCGTCGCTGTTTCAACCTTCTTCGCCACCAAGCAGGAGGCAATCGCCGGAATCGAGCTGATCCGTGAGATCGCAGGCACCGGGCCCATCGTGGATCACAGCCGGGACGAGGAGCTCGTCCAGGAGGACTTCCTGCGAAGTGCAACCGCCGAACTGGCCGCCGACGCCGGCGAAATCCGCCAGGCCTGACCTCTTCACGCCTCCCGGGTGACCTCCCGACATCCCCACCGCGAGTTCTCCGGCCGGGTACAGCGAGAGCCTTCCGGTTCCCCTTTTATGGCCTCCCGCCGAGAAATGTCCGCACAGGAACGTCCGCCGTGCTGCGCCCGGCTCTGACCCCCGCCGCAGCGGCCGGATCCGGCCGATGATTCTCGACGGCGCGCAGGTGTGTACGAATGTATACATTCGTGTGGTTGGAAAGATAGACTGGACCGCATACTAACTTTTCACGCAATGCAATAAGGAGCGATGGTCATGACTGCCGCGGATTCATTTGGTTCAAAGGGCGTCCTCGATGTCGCCGGTACCTCGTATGAGATTTTCCGGTTGAACGCGGTGGAGGGGGCCGAGAGGCTGCCGTTCAGCCTGAAGGTGTTGTTGGAGAATCTGCTGCGCACCGAGGACGGGGCGAACATCACCGCCGATCATGTGCGGGCCCTGGCCGGGTGGAACCCGGAGGCGGAGCCGGATACGGAGATCCAGTTCACCCCGGCAAGGGTGATCATGCAGGACTTCACCGGGGTTCCGTGCGTGGTGGACCTGGCGACGATGCGCGAGGCGGTGGCCGAGCTCGGCGGGGATCCGAAGAGGGTGAACCCGTTGGCGCCGGCGGAGATGGTGATCGATCATTCGGTGCAGATCGATGTGTTCGGCAACGCCGGGGCGCTGGAGCGGAACATGGAGATCGAGTACCAGCGCAATGGGGAGCGGTATCAGTTCCTGCGCTGGGGCCAGACCGCGTTCGATGATTTCAAGGTGGTGCCCCCGGGGATGGGCATTGTGCACCAGGTGAACCTTGAGTACCTGGCGCGCACCGTGATGACCCGCGAGGTGACCGGGGACGGCGGGGGGACGGTTTTGCGGGCGTATCCGGATACCTGTGTGGGCACCGATTCGCACACCACCATGGTCAACGGGCTCGGGGTCCTGGGCTGGGGGGTCGGCGGGATCGAGGCCGAGGCGGCGATGCTGGGCCAGCCGGTGTCGATGCTGATCCCGCGGGTGGTCGGGTTCCGGCTCTCCGGGTCGATTCCGGCCGGGGCCACGGCCACCGATGTGGTGCTGACCATCACCGAGATGCTGCGCCGGCACGGGGTGGTGGGCAAGTTCGTGGAGTTCTACGGCGAGGGCGTGGCCGAGGTGCCGCTGGCGAACCGGGCCACGATCGGGAACATGTCCCCGGAGTTCGGCTCGACCGCGGCGATGTTCCCCATCGATGAGGTGACCCTTGAGTACCTGCGCCTGACCGGGCGCCCGGCGGAGAACGTGGCCCTGGTGGAGGCCTACGCCAAGGAACAGGGCCTGTGGCACGACCCGTCCACCGAGATTCGGTTCTCGGAATACCTGGAGCTGGACCTGTCCACCGTGGTGCCCTCCATCGCCGGACCCAAGCGCCCCCAGGACCGGGTCGCCCTGACCGAATCCAAGACCCAGTTCCGTGAAGACCTGGCCCACTACTCGGACGACCCGCACCTCGCCGAATCCCCTGCGGGAACGGTCGATGAAGCCTCCGAGCTCAGCTTCCCGGCCTCCGACGCCCCCAGCTACAGCGCGGACGGCCACACGCATGTCGACGAGAACGCCAAGCCGCGGGAAACCGTCCCGGCCTCCGCCAGCCAGGAGACGCGGCCTTCGAAGAAGGTCAGCGTCAGCATGAAGGACGGTCGGGAGTTCGAACTCGACCACGGTGCCGTCAGCATTGCGTCGATCACCTCCTGCACCAATACCTCCAACCCCTCGGTGATGCTCGCCGCCGCCGTGTTGGCACGCAATGCCGTGGAGAAGGGACTGAACTCCAAGCCGTGGGTGAAGACCTCCGTCGCCCCGGGCTCGAAGGTCGTCACCGACTACTACGAGAAGTCAGGCCTCATTCCCTACCTCGAGAAGCTCGGCTTCTTCATCGTCGGGTACGGCTGCGCCACCTGCATCGGCAACTCCGGGCCCCTTGAGGACGAGATCTCCAAGGCCATCCAGGACAACGACCTCGCCGTGACGGCAGTGCTTTCGGGCAACCGGAACTTCGAGGGCCGGATCAACCCGGACGTGAAGATGAACTACCTGGCCTCCCCGCCGCTGGTGGTCGCCTACGCCCTGGCCGGCACCATGGACTTCGACTTCGACAACCAGCCCCTGGGCCAGGACAGCGACGGCAACGACGTCTTCCTCAAGGACATCTGGCCCAACCCCGTCGAGGTACAGTCCGTCATCGACTCCTCGATCAACGAGGAGATGTTCACCTCGAGCTATGGGTCCATCTTCGAGGGCGACGAGCGCTGGCAGTCCCTGCCGACGCCCGCCGGCGCCACCTTCGCCTGGGATCCCGAGTCCACCTACGTGCGGAAGCCGCCATACTTCGAGGGCATGACCCTCGAGGCCGAGCCGGTCTCCGACATCGACGGAGCCCGCGTCCTGCTCAAGCTCGGCGATTCGGTCACCACCGACCACATCAGCCCGGCGGGCTCCTTCAAGTCCGACACCCCGGCCGGACGCTACCTGCTCGAGCACGGCGTGCAGCGCAAGGACTTCAACTCCTACGGCTCCCGCCGCGGCAACCACGAGGTGATGATCCGCGGCACCTTCGCAAACATCCGCATCAAGAACCAGTTGCTGGACGGCGTCGAGGGCGGCTTCACCCGCGACTTCAGCCAGCCCGATGCGCCGCAGGCAGCCGTCTACGACGCTGCGGAGAACTATAAGGCGGCGGGGATTCCCCTGGTCGTCCTGGCCGGCAAGGAGTACGGCTCCGGCTCCTCCCGTGACTGGGCGGCCAAGGGCACCGCGCTGCTGGGCGTGAAGGCGGTCATCGCCGAGAGCTACGAGCGGATCCACCGCTCCAACCTCATCGGCATGGGCGTGCTTCCCCTTCAGTACCCGCAGGGCGAGAACGCCGAGAGCCTTGGGCTGACCGGCACCGAGACGTTCTCGGTGAGCGGTGTGACGGAGCTGAACGAGGGCCGCACGCCGCGCACCGTCACGGTGACGGCGACACCCGCCGACGGCGGCACGCCGGTTTCCTTCGACGCCGTCCTGCGCATCGACACCCCGGGCGAGGCCGACTACTACCGCAACGGAGGCATCCTGCAGTACGTCCTCCGGCAGCTGGTGGGCTGACCCGGCCCCGTGACGGAGTCCACGGACGTGTCAGCGAAAGTTGACGGCGAGGCGATCTTCCGGGTCCTCCGGGGGGAGATCCTCGCCGGGGTCCACCCGCCGGGCACCGCCCTGCGCGAAGTGGTCATCTCCGAGCGGTTCGGCGTCTCCCGCACTCCGGTGCGGGAGGCGCTCAGCCGGCTCCAGCACGAGCGGCTCCTCGAGCGTGCGGCGCGTGGCCTTCAGGTGCCCCAGATCGACCCGCAGGAGGTCATCCAGATCTACGACCTCCGGGTGATGCTCGAGGAGGAGGCTGCGGGCCAGGCCGCCTCCGAACGCCGGTCGGCCGACGTGATCCGCCTTGAGGCGCTCGTGGAGCGGGATAAGGCCCTGTCCGACCCGGACGACCAGACCCGGATCAATCTCAACCAGGAGTTCCACGTGGCGCTGTGGGCGGCCTCCCACAACCCCGTGCTCACCGACCTGCTGGCGAGGCTTTCGACGCACCTGATCCACACCCCGCGCTCCACCCTCTCCGTCGGTAACCGCTGGCAGGAGTCGCTGGACGAGCACGAGGCACTGGTGTGCGCCGTGGCCGACCGCCGGGCCGAGGACGCCCGGCGGATCGCCCGCACCCACATGGAGACGGCCCGCGCCCTGCGGCTTGCGCTCCTGCGGACCTCGGCGGCCGGCTAGTGGCTCCGGCCCGGTTGCTGCTCGACGTCGACACCGGCATCGACGACGCGGTGGCGCTGCTCTACCTGTGTGCCGTGCCCGGGGTCCGCCTCGAAGGCATCACCTGCACCGCCGGAAACGTGGGGGCGGCGCAGGTTGCGGCGAACAACCTCGCCCTCCTCGAGCTCGCCGGGCGGAGCGGGGTCGAGGTGGCCATCGGCAGCGAGGTGCCCCTCGTGGTGCCGCTGGTGACCACCGAGGAAACCCACGGGGACCAGGGGGTGGGCTACGCCGTGCTTCCGGCCGCCCGGCAGCAGGTTTCCGACCGCTCCGCGGTGGAGGTGTGGGTGGAGGCTGCCCGGGCGAACCCCGGGGAGATCACGGGGCTGATCACCGGGCCGCTGACGAACTTCGCCCTCGCGCTGCGCGCCGAGCCGCGGCTGCCGATGCTCCTGAAGGGCCTGGTGATCATGGGCGGGGCGTTCAACTACCCCGGCAATACGACGCCGGTCGCCGAATGGAATATCCACGTCGATCCACATGCGGCCAAGGAAGTCTTCGCGGCCTACCGCGGCCTGCCGGCTGACCGGCTGCCGGTGGTGTGCGCCCTCGAGTCAACCGAGCGGATCGAATGCCGTCCGGAGCACCTCGACCGGTTGTCGCGCTCCGCCGGCGCCGGCGGAGAGCTGCTGAGCCCCGACGACCCCGAAGGGCTGCGCAGCACCAATCCCAACCGGATCATCGCCTGCGTCTCGGATGCGCTGCGCTTCTACATGGAGTTCCACCGCCGGTACGACCAGGGCTACCTCGCCCACCTCCACGACCTCTTCGCCGCAATGGTTGCCACGGGGGAGGCGACCGCCACCACCCGGCCCGCAACGGTCGACGTCGAAACGGACTCGCCCCTGACGTTCGGGCAGACCGTCGGTGACTTCGCCGGGTTCTGGAAGCAGCCGCCCAACGCCCGGGTGGTGACCGGCAACGAGCCGGACAAGGTCTTCGGGACGCTCATCGACCGCCTCGCCGGGCTGGCCGCAGAGCGGGGCTGACCCGCCCCTGACCCTGCGGGTACACTTAGCTACTGCCCGCACCGCCGCGGGCCGCGCCGAGGTGACATGAGGTGCACGCCCCTGCCCCGCGCGCCCGAGGACTGCAATGAGCTCACCCCTGACCCTTCCCGCGACGAAGGCCGCGCGCCCCCGGACCGCCCTGGTCGCCGTCGGCGCCGCCCTGATCGCCGCCACGTACCTGTACCTCGTGCTGGTGCAGCCCGCGGAGATCGCCGAAGGGATCGGCGGAACCTCCTCACTGATCACCCTGTTCGGTTTCCTCGGCGGCGGCGCCCTGCTGGTGGCGGGGATCCTGCCCTCCCTGAGCACGAGTTCGCTCGTCCTGATGCCGTTGGGCATCGCCCTCAATATCGCCATCGGGCAGACAGCGGGCAGCCTGGGGCTGCAGATCTACCTCGACGCCATCGGCACGGTCCTCGTCGCGGTGCTCGCCGGTCCGGCCGCCGGTGCGGCCACCGGGGCGCTGAGCAACGCCATCTGGGGTCTGTTCAACCCGCTGGCGCTGCCCTTCGCGGCCGGAGCCGCCCTCATCGGGCTGCTGGCCGGCACCGCCGCACGGTATGGGATGTTCCGGCGGGTCTACCTGGCACCGGTTGCCGGACTCCTCGTCGGTGCCGTCGGTGGACTGGTGGCCGCCCCGGTGGCCGCCTTTATGTTCGGCGCCGCGGGCACGGTGGGCACCAACGCGCTCGTTGCCGCCTTCCGCGCCGTGGGGGACTCGCTGCTGGTCGCCGCGACGAAGCAGGGACTGACCTCGGACACGATCGACAAGCTCGTCGTCTTCACCCTGGTGGCCCTTCTCGCCTACGCCCTGCCGCGCCGCTCGCGGGCCCAGTTCCCCTTCCTCCGGCGGTACCGGGTCCTCGCCGGGAGGACCGGGTCGGCCACCGGGCGGTAAGCCAGTGCCCCGGCGACGCGTCTTCAACCCGCTGACCGAACTCCTCGCCGCGGCGCTGCTGGTGGTGCTGGTCCTGGTGGTCAACACCTGGCAGTTCTCACTCGCCGTCCTCGTTGCCGCCGTGGTGCCGGGCGTGCTGCTCTCGGGTAAACCGCGGCAGATCGCCCTGGCCATCGCGGTGACTGCCGGTCCGCTGCTGCTCTCCTCGTTCCTGCTGCACGGCCTGTTCTTCCCCGAGGGAACCACGGTCCTCGCCGAGTGGGGCCCTGCCCGCGTCACCGCCGAGGGGCTGCAGTTCGCCGCGCTGACCGGGCTGAGGCTCGCCGTTTTCACCGGGGTGCTCCTCACCGCGGCCCTGACCGTGAGCATTCCCGAACTGGTCTCCACCCTCACCCACCGCGGCTGGAACCGCAGGCTCGTCTTCGTCGTGGGCTCGGCGGTCGGGCTGTTGCCGCACGTCGCCGAACGGGCCCGCCGAATCACCCGGGCGCAGCAGGCGCGCGGACTGGTGGTGGGCGGAAGCGTCCCCTCCCGGGTACGCGGTCTCCTAATGGTCAGCGTTCCCCTTGTCACCGGCCTGCTGATCGACGCCGCCGAACGGACCCAATTGCTTGAGGCCCGGGGGTTCTCCTCCCCGGGACCCCGCACCAGCTACCTTCCCGACACCGACACGGCGGGCCAGCGCACCGCCCGGTGGCTGCTGGCCGCCGGGGTGCTCGGGTTCGCCTGTGCCTGGTACGCGGTGGGGGCGGGCCGGTGATCCGCCTCGAGTGTTCAAGCTTCGCGTACGACGGCGGTCCCGTCGTCCTTTCCGGCGTGGATCTCGCCGTGGAACCCGGAGCCCTGGTGCACGTCGTCGGACCGTCGGGGTCGGGAAAAACCACCCTCGCCCGCCTGCTGGCAGGGCAGACCGGGGCAGGGAACGGAGCGCAGTTCCGCGGTGCGCTGACCCTCGGAACGGACCGGCTGGGATTCACGGGTGGCCCGGGGGATCCGCGGATCGATCCCGCCGCATGGAGTTCCACCGTGGCGTATGCGGCGCAGCGGACCGAAGGCCAGCTCTCCATGATGTCGGCCACCGTCGCGGAGGAGATCGCCTTCGGACCGGCGAACCGGGGCATGCCCGCCGGGGAGCTGCGGGCGGCCGTGCAGGCCACCGCCGCCCGGCTCGGGCTGACGGACCTTCTCAACCGGGATCCCCGCCGGCTCTCCGGCGGCCAGCTCCGTCGCACGATCATCGCGGCGGCCGTCGTCGGGAACCCCCGGGTGCTGATCCTCGACGAGCCCTTCCAGGGGCTCGATGCCGACGCCCGGGCCGAGGTGGCCCGGACCCTTGAGGTCCTGCGCGCGGCGGGCACCGCCCTGGTGATCTGCGCCCCGATGCTTCCCGGAGCGGCCCCGGGGCGCTCCCGGGTGCTGGCGCTTGTAAGCGGACGGCCCGTGTTCGACGGCACCCTCGGGCAGGCCCGGACGGCGGGGCTTGAGCGGTACGCCATCGGCACCGAAGGATCGGCCCCGGACGTGCTGCGGGATCCCCGGGGATGGGCAGCCGCGGCGCCGGCGTCGGGGTTTTCGGTCAAGGCCGGGGGTCCGCTCGCCGAGCTCGCCGGGGTCTCCTTCTCCTACCGCGGGGAAGGCACCCGCGGGCAGGCCGAGGTCCTGCGCGGCGTCGACCTGAGGGTCGACCCGGGCGACATTGTCGGCCTGACGGGAGCGAACGGCTCGGGCAAGTCGACGCTCCTGCAGCACCTGAACGGGCTGCTGAGGGCGTCGTCGGGCACGGTGGCCGTCGCGGGGCGGCCGCTGGGGCGCCGCACTGCCACCGGGCGGCTGGCCGGTGCGGTGGGATTCCTGTTCCAGGACACCGACCAGCAGCTTTTTGAACGGACCGTGCTGCGCGAGGTGGCCTACGGGCCCGCAGCGGCCGGGGCCGGCCGGGAGGCGGCCCAGGGGCGGGCGCGGACGGCACTGGCAGCCGTTGGGCTCGGACACGCCGCCGGGGAACACCCGTACGAGCTGGGGTTCGTTGAGCGCCGGCTGGTGGCGTTTGCGTCCCTAATCGCCTCGGGACCGGCGGTGTGGGTGCTCGACGAGCCGACCGCCGGCCTCGACCTGCGGGGACGCAACCGGGTGGGGGAGCTGATCCTCGGCCACGCCGCGGCAGGCGGCGCGGTGGTGCTTGCCACCCATGACGGGGCGTTCGCCGGAGCCCTGTGCACGCGGATCCTCGAACTGAAGGACGGCAGGATCCTCTCCGGCGGGGCCCGCCGGGGAGCGGGCGGAGCGTAGGGTTGGCGGATGGAACGCCCCGACGCCCCCTCAGGCCCGAACTCCGGTCCGTCCAGTGCGCCCGCCCCCGCTGCCCACCCGGGCGGCAGTCCTGCTGACGGAAGCGGAGACTCGAGCGACGGCCGAGCCCTCGCCCGGCGCCGCACCGTGGTCGTGGGTACGCCGGGGCAAGGCGCGGAACTCGCGGTCTTCGAATACGGCAGGCAGCCGGGACCGGGCGTGCCGACCCTGGTGCTGGTGCACGGCTACCCCGACGACCACCGTGTGTACCTCCCGGTCATCGCCCTGCTGGCCGCGACCCATCACCTCGTCGCCGTCGATACCCGGAACGCCGGCCAATCGGTGGCCGTCTCGGGGGACTACCGGATCTCCGTCCTGGTGGATGACCTCTTCGCGGTGCTCGACGCCGTGGCCGTTCCCGGGGTGCACCTCGTCGGCCACGACTGGGGATCGATCCAGGGCTGGGCGGCGGTGGCCGATCCCCGCTCCGAGGGGAGAATCGCCCGCTTCACGAGCATCTCGGGGCCGGACCTCGGGCACTTCCGCCGCTGGACTCGCAGCCGCCTCCGGACGCCGGGCCGTTGGCCGGAACTCGCCGGGCAACTGCTGCGCAGCTGGTACATCGGAGCCTTCCAGCTGCCGGTCCTCCCCGAAATTTTCTGGCAGGTGGCGCTCCGCCGGCGCTATGAGCGTTCGGCGCGGCGCCGGGTGGGCGCCGATCCCCTCCGGGGCCTGGCCCTGTACCGGGCGCTGCGCTCGCCCTCAGGGCTCGGGCCGCGGCTGCCGGCTGTGACGGTGCCGGTCCACGTCGTGGTGCCGGTGAAGGACCCCTTCCTGTCCCCGGCGCTGATCGAGGGACTGGGGGAGTGGGTGGAGGACCTGAGGGTGACAAGGGTTGACGCCGGGCACTGGTGGCCGGAGACCCGGCCCGCCGACTTCGCCGACCTGCTCCGCCGGGAGCCGTAGGAGCGGCCCGGCGGCGGCTCAGGAAAGGACGAGCCGGTGCCAGGACCGCAGCGTGAGGCCCGCTGCAAGAGCACCCAGCGGCAGCGACAGCAGCACCTGGACCGCTGTCGTGGCGTCGGTGCCGGCGCCGCGCTGGCTCGCCCACAGCCCGGGAGCGGCGAAGGGGAACCAGCCGCCGAGCCCCACCATGGCGGCCAGCTGCGCCAGGACGACGATGGCGATCACCGCGCCGATCGCGGCGAGGTAGCCCCGGCCCAGCGTGGCGGCCCACGCGCAGGGCAGGGCCAGGAGAGCCGTGGTCGCGGTGATCAGCAGGAACTTGACCGTGAGGACTGGGATCACCGGATCGCCCGGGCCCCCGGCAGTTCCGCTGAGGAGCCCGGCCGCGACCAGGGTGAACGTCAATGCCACGGCGACGGCAAGGGCCCAGGCGAGGATCAGCAGCAGTTTCGCGGCGGCCGTGGCCGTCCGGGAGACCGCCGCAAGGAAGAGGGAACCGACGGTGCCGTCGGTGAACTCCCTGCCGAACACCCATCCGGTCACCACCCCGAACCCGAGGAGGCCGCCGACGGCACTGATGGTGCCGGCCCCCACGAAGAACCCCTCCCAGCCGCCGGCACCGATGACTCCCTCGGCCTTGACCGCCAGCAGCGGGTTGGCGCCTTCGAGGGAGAGCACCGACGCCACAGTCATCACCGGCACGCCGAGGACGAGGAAGACACTCGTGAACATCACGGGGCGGGCGCGGCGGAACTTCAGCCACTCGACGGCGAGGGCCGCTCCGAGCTGCCCCCGGCCGGTCACTGCCCGATTCCGGAGTCGGCGTAGATCATGTCGAAGAAGCGCCGCTCAAGGTCCATGGCGTCGGGCGCCAGGCCCCCGATGATGCGCCCTGCATTCAGGACGCTGATGCGGTCGGCGACCCGCGCCACCTCGTCGAGATGGTGGCTTGAGACGAGTACCGCTGCGCCGCGCGTGTGTGCGCGGTCAAGCAGCATTCGGCGCACGATCATGACCCCGGCAGGGTCAAGCGCGTTCGTGGGCTCGTCGAGGATGATCGTGTCCGGCGAGGCGGTCAGGGCCGCCGCGAGGCCAAGGCGCTGCTTATTGCCAAGCGACAGCCTGCGGCCCTGCGTGCCGGCCCACTTCATGAGCGCGAACTCCTCTATGAGCTCAAGGGCCGCGGTGCGGGCACGCTCCGGCCGCAGCCCGGCCAGCCGCCCGGCGAGCGTGAGGTTCTGCAGGACGGTGAGTTCCGGGTACGCAAGTGGGTGTTCAAGCAGGTAGCCAACGCCGGCGCGCTCGTCCGAGGACAGCATCGAGGGTTCGCGGCCCGCCACCAGGACCGATCCGCCGTCGGGCCGGAGCATGCCCAGGAACAGGCGCATCAGCGTGGTTTTGCCTGCTCCGTTGAGGCCGACCAGGGCGTGGATTTCGCCCCCGTACACCTCGAGGCTGACCCGCTCGAGGACCGGCTCACCGCCGAACCGTTTGGAGGCGCCTGCGCAGCGTAGCCGGGCGGTACCGCCCGCCGGTCCGGCGGCGTCGTGCCGTTCCTTCTCCACCGCCACCTCCTTCAGCCGTCGGCCAGCAGCGGAGCCCGAGCCCGCCTGCGTTCATTGTGGACGCTGCGGCCGGGACTGGAAAGCTCAGGCCTCGAGCAGGCCGCGGATGTCGTCGGCGGTAAGTGCCGAGCTGAAGACGGCGTCGTCGTCCATGACGGAGTTGAAGAGCTGGGCCTTCTGCTCCTTCAACTTCATCACCTTCTCCTCGATGGTGCCCTTGGAGACCATCCGGTAGACCATGACGTTCTTCGTCTGCCCGATCCGGTGGGTCCGGTCGACCGCCTGCGCCTCGCTGGCCGGGTTCCACCAGGGGTCGAGGAGGAAGCAGTAGTCGGCCTCGGTCAGGTTGAGGCCGAAACCGCCGGCCTTCAGGCTGATCAGGAACACCGGCGCCGAGCCTTCCTTGAACCTGTCGATCACCTCGCCCCGACTGCGCGTCGACCCATCGAGGTAGGCGTACTCGATCCCGCGGGCCTCGAGCTGCTCGGCGGCCTTCTTCAGGTAGGAGGTGAACTGGCTGAACACCAGGGCGCGGTGGCCTTCGGCCAGGACGTCCTCGAGCTGTTCGAAGAGCACCTCAAGCTTGGCCGAGGGAACATCCGCATGGTCGGGGTCGACGAGGGAGGCATCGAGGCTCAGCATGCGCAGCAGCGTCAGCGACCGGAACACGATCATGCGGTTGCTGTTGAGGTCATCGATGAGGCCCAGCAGCTTCTGCCGTTCCCGCTGGAGGTAGGTCGAATAGATGTGGCGGTGCTCGGGCGTGAGCTCGACCTCGAGGACCTGCTCCTGCTTGGGCGGCAGGTCCGAGGCGACGGCCTCCTTGGTGCGGCGCATCATCAGGGGGCGGATGCGTCGACGCAGCCGCGCCAGCGGCCGGTTGTCGCCGATCTTCTCGATCGGGGTGCGGTAGTCCTCGGTGAACCGGCGGGCCGAGGGGAACAGTCCCGGGGCGACGATATTGAACATCGCCCACAATTCCATCAGGTTGTTCTCCATGGGCGTGCCCGTGATCGCCAGCTTGAAGGGTGCGGCGAAGTCCTTGGCGGCCTGATGGACCTTCGAGGTGCGGTTCTTGACGAACTGCGCCTCATCCAGGATCAGCCCGGCCCACTCGGTTTCCGAGTACGCCTCAAGGTCGAGCCGGAACAGGGTGTAGGAGGTCACCACGACGTCGGCGCCGCGCACCTGCTCGCGGATCGGCACCCCGGAGGCGCCCTGGGTGTCGGTGATGCCGACGACATGGAGCCCCGGGGTGAAGCGGTGGGTCTCGTTGATCCAGTTCGGCACCACGGAGGTCGGCGCGACGATGAGGAAGGGCGCGTGCGGCCCGCCGGTCTCATGGGCGTGCTGGATCAGGGTCAGGGCCTGAAGGGTCTTACCGAGGCCCATGTCGTCAGCGAGCACACCACCGAGCTGATGCCGCCAGAGGAAGGCGAGCCAGTTGAAGCCTTCCTTCTGGTAGGGCCGCAGTTCGGCCTTGACCCCGAGGGGAAGCTCGACCGGTGCCAGGTCCGGAAGCTCGAGCAGCCCGGCGACGGCGTTCCGCCAGGACTCGGCCTGCTCCGTCTCATCGGCGAGGTCTTCGAACTCGGCCCACAGGCCGGCCTGGTAGCGGCTGATCTGGAAGCCGGTCTCCCACTCAGTGAGGCCGCGTGCCTCCTCGATGAGTTCGCGCAGCTGGTCGAATACGGGCTGCTGGAGGGACAGGTAGCTGTTGTCGACGAGCTTGAGCTTCGTCCGGCCCTGTGCGAGGGCGCGGAAAATAGAGTCGAAGGGGATCTTGCGGCCGCTGACCGTCACCATCACGCCCAGGTCGAACCAGTCCCGGTCCTCGGTTTCGACGGTGCTGATGACCAGCTGCGGGGTCTCGGTCAGGTGCTCGTAGTCGGGTTTGTCCCCGACGAGGTCCACCTCAAGGCCTGGTTCGGCCTCGATCCGAGGCAGCACCGACTCGGTGAACTCCACGGCCTGCATGTCCTCGAGGGTGGTCTTCCGCAGCGGCAGCGGGCTGAGCAGGGCCCGGGCTGCCGCCTCAAGGGCGTCCTCGGCGTCGGGGTCGCGGTAGCCGTCAGCGGCGGCCGGGCCGCCGCCCAGGGGGTGGCGCTGCACGGCGGTGCCGAAGGTGTACCGGAAGTCCCAGGAGAGGGTCACCGCGCCGTCGGGCCGGTAGGCGGCGGTGAGGACGAGCGCCGGCGGCTGGACCTCGGGCAGGTCCACGCTTCCATCGCTGCTGGCCACCTTGAGCGACCGGCTGAGGCGGGGGTAGTACTCCTCGAGGAAGATCGAGGTCTCCTCGGCCGGGATGGAGACCGGGCGGGCCCGGCGGAGCAGTTCAAGGTCCTGCCCGCTGAGCTTCCTGGCGGTCGGGGCGAGGGTGATTGTGGTGTCCGGCGCAACCGTGTAGATCCCGTGGTCGCTGATGACGTGGGCGGTCTCCGGCGGGTGGATCCGCCCATCGATCTCCAGGACGGGGGAGAGTTCCACCGCGGCGTCGGCCGCCGCCGTCGCGTCGAGGCGCAGGGTGGCCCGGTGGGCGAGGACGACGGTCACCGACTTTTTCGATCCGACGAACTCGATGCCGAGCCGTCCGGCTTCCTCGAGGAGGTGCCAGAGCAGGGGATTGCTGAAGTCGTCGAGGTACAGCCACGAGTCGTTGTTGCCGAAGTAGTTGACGCCGGTGCCCCGGTGCAGGGCAGGGAACTGGGAGAACCAGCGGTGCTGGTCGGGGTCGAGCCGCAGACCATAGGTCTGGTAGCTGATGCTTCCCCACGAGAGGTTGTTCTTGACCCACTTGCCCTTGGAGTTCTGGCTCACGGGCCGGACCCCCAGCCGGGCATTGAGGGTGCGCAGGCCATGCCGGTCGGCGGCCGATCCCCAGCGCTGGACCGCCACCTCGGGGGTGCGCACCTCGAACTGCAGGCCAAGTGGCGTCGTCGGCGCTGCGGGAACCTCGGCAGTGCCGGGGGCCGGGGCGAGCAGTTCGCTCAGCGAGGCCTGCCAGCCCGCCGCCGGGCGAGGAGGAGGCGGTGCCGCGGTGGTCTCCTGGCGGGCCAGGAGGTGCTCGGTGTTGCTCTGGAGGGCGGTGGCGGCAACATGCTTGCAGTCCGAGCCGACGGGGCAGCTGCAGAAGTTTTCGAGCGGACGGAAGCGGCCGTCACCCTTGAGGCCCAGGCGCAGCTTGGTGCGGTACTCGGTGGGGGCGCTTCCCCGCACCCGGCCGGTGAGGATCTTCGCGCTCGCGTCCCAGGCGAGGGAACTGACGGCGCCGTCCTTGGCATAGACCTGTCCACGCTGGAACGACGCACCGCCCACGATGCGGATGATGTCGGTGACATCGATCAGGGGGGAGGACGAAGAGGGCATACTTTCATGCTCTCACGCGGCGGCTGCGCACCGTGCCCGGCGGGCGGTGCTGTCCGCTGTCGGCCATACCGTCTGCCGCGTGGACCTCCAACCGGCGGGACCCGCGGGGTTCCGGTACCCGGTGCACCGATGCAGCACGTAAGGTACGAAAGGGGCTGTCCGACGTCTTCCGGAGAAAGGGTGCCGGTGTTCGAAGCGCCGAGTTTTATCTACGCTGCCGCCGGGCTCGCGGTTCTTGCCGCCGCCCTGCTGCCCCGCCTCCTGATGCGGGCGCCTATCTCCATGCCCATGGTGTTCCTCGGAGCCGGGGTGCTCGCGTTCTCCCTGATCGAAACGCTGCCCACCCCCGACCCGGTGGCCCATGGTGACTTCACCACCCACCTCGCCGAGGTCTGCGTCATCATCTCCCTCATGGGTGCAGGGTTAGCCCTGGACCGCAGGGTGGGCAGGAAGCGGTGGGCCACAACCTGGCGCCTGCTGGGCATCGCCATGCCGCTGTGCATTCTGGGCCTGATGCTCCTCGGCCTCTGGGTGCTGGGACTGGGAATCGCCGCGGCGCTTCTTGTCGCCGCGGCCCTCGCACCCACCGACCCGGTGCTGGCCTCGGAGGTGCAGGTGGGCGAACCCTCCGAATCGGAGGAGGATCTCGGCGGGGAGGACGAGGTGCGCTTCGGGCTCACCTCCGAGGCGGGCCTCAACGACGGCCTTGCCTTCCCTTTCGTCTATCTTGCGATCGCCATCAGCCTCGTGGGGGCGGCGCCCGGCGCCTGGTTCCCCGAGTGGATCGCGCTGGATGTTGCGTGGCGCCTGGGCATCGGCTGCCTCTTCGGGTTCGGCATGGGCAAGCTGCTCGGGCGGCTGTTCTTCTCGGCCCGGATCGAAACCGTCCGGCTGGCGAACCACTCCGAAGGGTTCGTGGCGCTGGCTGCGACCTTCCTGACCTACGGCCTCACCTAACTCGCCGAGGGGTACGGCTTAATCGCCGTCTTCGTCTGCGCGGTCACCATCCGCGCTGCGGAACAGACAAGCGGCTACCACGGTGTCCTTCACAGCTACATCGAGCAGCTCGAACGGCTGCTCACGGTTGTGGTGCTCGTCCTGCTCGGGGGAGCCATCTCCCGCGGCCTGCTGACGGGTCTCACCTGGCAGGAAATCCTCGTCGCCGTCCTGTTCCTCCTGGTGATCCGTCCCGCCGCGGCCTGGGTCAGTCTCGCCCGGGGACGCACCGGACCCTGGGAGCGGGGCGTACTTTCATTCTTCGGTGTCCGCGGCATCGGTTCGATCTACTACCTCGGGTACGCGCTGTCGAAGGGGGAGTTCGACGCCGAGGAAGCCTCGCTGTGGCGGATCGTGGCGCTGGTGATCTGCATGTCCATCGTGCTTCACGGAATGACCGCCGCCCCGGTGATCAATGCGCTCGACCGTGCGCGCGAACGCAAGGCGGTGCGGGTCAGCGGCGACGAGGGACAGGCGCCCAAAACGCCGATCTAGTCCGCAGGCCCCCCGCGGCCGAACCTCAGCGCAGGTGCTCGAGCCGGCGTTGGATGGCCTCGAGTTCGGTGCTCAGTGCGCCAAGGCCCCCGGCACTGTTTTCGGTGGCAAGGGCGCGCACCAGTTCGTCCTGCCGCGCCCGGAGCCCGGCCTCGGTGGTTGGAAGCTCGACATCAGCCATCTCGAAATCAGCCATGGAGTCATCCTGCCAGATGCCTATCCGGTCAGCTGCCCTGCCGGTGCCTGCCGGCACCGGCAGGACGCGGGGCCCGCGGGGCGAGTGGCCCGGGCAGAGGATGCCCCAAAAGGGGGTGCCCGAAATAAGTGGCCCGTTTCTGCCGTTGGCAACTGCATACCCGGTCTCCACGGTGATGGCCGGAACGCCGAATAGCACAGCGCGCCACTTCTGGGAAGGCTTTTTCTTTGATCTCTGTTCCTTTGTCCATCCTCGACCTGGCACATATTCCGAGGGGAGGCACGGCTGCCGGAAGCCTCGCCTCGAGCGTGCTGCTGGCGCAGAGCGCGGAGAAGTGGGGGTACCGGAGGATCTGGTACGCCGAGCACCACAACCTGAGCAGCATCGCCTCCTCGGCGACGAGCGTGCTGATCGCCCACGTCGCCGCGGCCACCACCAGCATCCGGCTGGGATCCGGCGGAATCATGCTGCCGAACCATTCACCCCTGACAATCGCCGAACAGTTCGGGACCCTCGAGACGCTCCATCCGGGCCGGATCGACCTCGGCCTGGGCCGCGCACCGGGAAGTGACGGGAACACGATGCGGGCCCTGCGCCGTGATCCCGCCGCCGCCGACACGTTCCCGCAGGATGTCCTCGAACTCCAGGGTTACCTCTCGGGTGATACGCGCATCCCGGGGGTCCACGCCACGCCCGGACGCGGGACGAACGTTCCCCTGTACATCCTTGGATCCTCGCTGTTCGGGGCGGGACTCGCCGCGGCGCTCGGGCTGCCCTACGCGTTCGCCTCGCATTTCGCCCCGGCGGCGCTCCGGGAGGCTGTGGCGTTGTACCGGCGGGAATTCAAACCCTCCGCCCAGCTCGAGCAGCCCCACGTCATCGCCGGCCTCAATGTTCTTGCGGCCGATACCGAGGATGAGGCGCAGAACCAGTTCCAGGAGGGCCAGCGGAGGATGGCCGAGCTGCTGCTCGGCCGTGGCCGCGCCTTCACCCCGGAGGAGGCCGATGCACTCCTTGCCTCTCCGGGAGGCCAGCAGGTGGCGCAGATGTCCACCTACTCGGCCGTGGGAACCCCGCCCCAGGTGCAGGACTACCTTGAAGGCTTTACCAAGCACGCCGATGCCGATGAACTGATTATCGCCACCCGGGCGAGTTCCGAAGCGGCCTGGCTGCGCTCGTTCGAGCTGGTTGCAGGCCTTGCGCGGCCGGTGGCCGCCTGAGGCCCAAATATTTATAAAGAAGGTTTCGATTCCTGCTTGCCATCACCCATGGTGGTGCTGTTAGGTTGGTAACGGTTGTAGTGTTGCGCATTTGTATTTCACGTGGTGTAGCTCCTCGGGGCCCACGCCGCATCTCTGAAAGAGCGGACAAGCACGCCGCGACTGGGGCTTTCCGAAAGTCGGAAGGCGTCTGAATTTCAGAAGGATAAACAAAAATGGCAACAGGTACCGTGAAGTG
>NZ_CADCTE010000083.1:30102-42500 GCF_902805515.1 uncultured Arthrobacter sp.
CGGATGTGTTCGCACACTTCTCCGCCATCAACGCCAGCGGCTACCGCTCGCTTGATGAGAACCAGAAGGTTAGCTTCGACACCGAGCAGGGCCCCAAGGGTCCCCAGGCGTCAAACATCCAGCCTCTCTAAGGTCCGGATCTAAAGCAGGGCGGGATTTTCCCGCCCTGCTTTTGTTTAACCCGTTTTCGGGTCCGCGGTGCCGGATTCCCGCGTCGAAGAGGCCCGGGCCCGGGCCCGGCTCAGGCCCCGCCGGCGCACAGGCCAATGAACGCGCCGAGCTCCTCGAGCGCCTGCGGGCGCGGGGGGACATGGTGCGTGAGCCCCGGCGCGCGGACGAGCACTGCCCGCCACTGCCCCCGTGACACTGCGACGTTGATGCGGTTGCGGCTGAGCAGGAACTCAATTCCCCGGGGCGCCTCGGCGGCACTCGAGCAGGCCATTGAGACGATCACGACGGCCGCTTCCTGGCCCTGGAACTTATCCACTGTTCCCACCCGCACCCCCGGGTACCCCGCGGCGTCGAGCGTGGTCCGGATCAGCTGGACCTGCGCGTTGTACGCAGCGACGACGAGGAGGTCCGCCTCCTGCAGGGGCCGCACTCCGGCGCCGTCGCCCGGCGTCCAGGCCCGGCCGAGGTGCCGCCCGACCTGCGCGAGCACTTCCGCCGCCTCCTCCGGGGAGGAGGTGCTCCGCCGCTCGGTGTGGTCGACCAGAACGCATTCGACGCCCGGGGCGAGTCCGTCGAGCTGCCGGAGTGCGGCCGACGGTGTGGCTGACAGCCGTCGATCGTAGGAGAGCCGGGAGACAAAGGCGCACAGCGCCGGATGCATCCGCCAGCTGTCGGCGAGGAAATACCCGAAGCGCCCGGGGAGCGTCGCGTGCCCGTCGGACAGCCAGCCGAGGGCCGATTCATTAACCGGCTCGGGGTGGCTGCCCTGGGTGACCTGGGGAAGCTGCTGCGGATCGCCGAGCAGCAGCAGCCGCCGGGCCGAGCGTGCCACCGCGAGGGTGTTGGCAAGGGAGAACTGGCCGGCCTCGTCGATCACCAGGAGGTCGAGCGAGCCCGCCGGAACCTTGCTGCCGGTCATCGTCCAGGCCGTGCCGCCGATCAGGCAGCCGGCGTCCTCCTGAAGCAGCGCCGCGACGCCGTCGTCGGTGGTGTTCGGCCAGGGGGCAGCGGGATCCACTGTCTTCTTTGCAACCCGCTCCGGGGGCACCCCGGCCCGGAGCGCGGCCCCCAGCAGGTTTTCGACGACGGCGTGGGACTGGGCGACGACGCCGACCTTCCAGCCGCGGGCGACGAGCCGGTTGATCACCGCGGCACCGACGAAGGTCTTGCCGGTTCCCGGCGGTCCCTGGACGGCCAGGTAGGACGAGTCGAGCCGTTCGACTGCCGCGGTGATGGCGTCGACATACCCGGTGGGGCCCGGAAGGGCCGGCGGGAGGACACCACTGGCCAGCCGCGGTGGGGTCCTGCGCAGCAGGTCAAGGCCGGGCCCGCGGGGGAGATCGGGAAGGGTCGCGCCGACCTCGGCGGCCACGGCGAGCAGGGCAGCCTCAATAGAGGGAGTGCGGATGGGCTGGTCGGGGGCGAGCGCCACGGGCAGGAACGGGTGGGCGGGCGCGCCGGCCCGCAGCCGTTCCTCAAGGAGGATCACATCCTTCCCGCCGTCGGCTCCGGCAGCGAGCACCCTCGCACCGAACCACCCGCCCCGCCCCGAATCTGCGGAGTCGACCCCATCGGGCAGGGGCTCCTCGTACACGCTGAACCAGGTCGAGTCCTTCCGGAAGTCCGAACCTTCGGGAAGGACCCCGGTGAGGCGGAGGGTCCGGGAGAGCGAGCGGGCACGCGGGGTGCGCAGCGCCCAGTCCGTCTCCACCTCGACGGACTCGGGAAGGAACATGTCCCGGGCCTGCGTCCAGCTCTCGGGCGGGGTGCCGAGCCGGTCGAAGTGCTCCCACCAGAACTGCTTCCGCTCGCGCCGGTGGTAGCCCACCGCCGCCGCCACCATCGCCACGGCCCGGTCATCCGAACCCTGCGCGGCTGCCGGGAGGGAGCCGAGGTACGCCAGCAGCTGCGCCTCCTCCGGCTGCGGCTCGGGTGCAGTGCGCTCGCGTTCCGGCAGGTCCGCAGCAGCGGGCCCGATGCCGCGTTCACCGGCCCGCTCGAAGAGCCAGTTGCGCAGGTGCAGGGTGGAGCGGCAGTCGTACTCGTTGTAGTCCCGGATGCCGGCGAGCAGTTCGGCGGCCCGAACATCGTCACCGGCGTCGCGGGCCGCGCAGTACTCGGAGTAGGCGACGACGGAGGCCCCGGCGTCGGTGATCGCTCCGGTCCGGAGGTCGGCCCCCATATAGAGGGGTTCGAGGGCCTTGATGCTGTAGGACTTCTCCGAGATGCGCAGACTGCGCCGAACGACTTCGTAGAGATCGATCAGCACGCCCTCGCGCAGCAGGGTGTCCACCGCGTCCTCCCCGAGGATGTGGGTCATCGACAGCCGGCGCAGGGCGCTCTTCTCATAGGCCGCGTAGTGGTAGATGTGGAGGCCGGGATACCGTGCGCGGCGCTCGGCGACATAGTCGAGGAAGCTGCTGAAGGCCGTCCGCTCCTCGGCGCGGGAGTGGGCCCAGAACGCCCGGAACGGCGGCTTTGAACCGGCATCCCGGGCATTCTCGACGACGCCGAAAAGGTACTCGATTCCCCAGGATCCCGTTCCGGGGTCCTGCCACAGTGGGTCGCCCTCGAAGTCGAAGAAGATATCCCCCTCGTTGGGCGGGGGCAGCAGGCCCAGGGCGTGGCCGGGCAGGACCTTGTACCCCAGGCGTCGGGACGTGCCGTCGGCGCCGGTGTAGTCGACGCCGCCGTCGGCCTCCTCGATGCCGGTCTGCATCCGGGCCTGGTCGCGCAGCCGCGCGAGGGCCGGGGACCCCCCGGCCGCTTCGCCCGCCGCGAGCTGGTCGATCGTGAAAATGCCTGCTTTCCGTAGTTCGGCGCGTTGTGCGAGGCTCAGGTTCGCCACGAGCAGCACATCCCGCGTCGACTCCACCATCTGCTGGCAGTAATCGCATCGGCCGCAGGCGGTGTGGCCCGGACCGTTCCATTCGACGGGGTCGGGTTGGGCACGGTGCGCCGCCAGCAGGTCGAGGAACCGTGCCCGGCGTTCCCGGTAGACCGGGATGAGATCGTCGAGGCTGTGGACGCTCGACGTGCTGTCGCCGAGAACGAGGGTCACCTGGGGTGCCGGGGTGAGACCGGCGCGCAGCAGTTGGTCGCCATAGGCTGCAAGCTGCAGCAGGGCGCCGACCTTCGCATGCCGGGCGAGCTTGGTGTCCCACACCGCATAGCCCTCACCGGTATGCACCAGGAAGTCGGAGCGGCCGTGGAACACTCCGTCGAAGAAGGAGGCCTGGAAGACAACGCCGGCCCCGGCGCGCAGGGCACCCAACGATTCCTCATGCTTCGCCGTCAGGGTCGCGCGGTCCATGGTGGCCGCCGGCACCACCTCGTACACCCCGCCCGGGTTTCCGGGGGAGTACGTGCCGAGGTCGGCGGTGAACTTCTCGAGGACCCGGTGCTCGTGCACATCGCCCAGGGCCGCGGCACGCTGGAGCATCTCATCGGCGGCGAATGTGGCCGGCGGAGTGCGGCCGAGTTTTTCATCGAGGATCCGCAGGACGCGGTACTCGCACTCGGCGGCGTTGACAAGGTCGCTCGCCGAGAACACGAGGTCGGCCCCGGCGTCCGGTGCGGCGTTTTCAAGCAGGAACACTGGGCCTCCCGGCGGCTGGGCGATCAGCAACAATCTACCAAGGGGGATGCGGTAGCGTGGAAGGGCCTGTTTACCCTTCGGATGGTGCCGGCCGCGGGGCGCTGCGACCAGCAGTTGCGGTGCGCCTGCGGCCTTTTACCGGCTCCGCCCGAACATCCACTGCCTTTGGAGATCCATGAATCCGCTCACCCTGTTTCGGACCGTCGCCGTGGCCGAGGCTCTCACCTGGGCGTTCCTGCTCACCGCCATGTTCTTCAAATACGTCACCAGAAGCACCGAAGCGCTTGTGCCGCCGGCCGGCGGGATCCATGGCTTCGTGTTCCTCTGCTTCGTCGCGACCACAGTGTTCGTCTGGATCAACTCGAAGTGGTCATGGCGGACGGGCGTGCTGGGACTGGTCTCAGCAGTGGTGCCCTTCGCCACCATCCCCTTCGAGCTGATGGTTCAGCGCAGGGGGATGCTCAGCGGACCCTGGCGCCTCCGCCCGGGCGGGGAAGCTCCCGGGAACCGCGTCGAAACCCTGCAGGCCTGGGTGCTGCGCAGCCCCGTGCTCGCCGCGGCGCTAGCCGTCGTCGGCATTGGGGTTGTCTTCACGCTGCTGCTGATCGCCGGTCCGCCCGTCGCGGCGGGCTGAGGCGCACCCCGTCCGGTGCCGGTGCGGGGTGCACCTCGGTCCTACCTGCCGACCAGCTCGGGGTGGTGCAGTTCGGCGACGTCCGGGTGGGCCCTCAGGCGCCCCTTGAGGACGTTTTTTCCGTAGGAGGAGAGCATCGGGTTCTCAGGATCGTCGGTGACGCCGGTCGCTGCCGCCGCGAGCTCCGCGGGAAGCTCCACCGGTTCGATGACGGCGTCAAGCCGGGGAGACCAGAAGAACGGGACCGCGTACCGGTCCACTCCGGGCGGAGGAGAAGCCACCCGGTGGACCGTGGCAGCGAGGTACCCCTGGGTGGCTACTTCGAGCATTTCACCGAGGTTGACGACGAGCGCGCCGGGAATCGGTTCGACCGGCACCCACTCGGAGCGCCCCCGGGGAAGCACCTCAAGCCCGCCCACCTCGTCCTGGAGCAGGAGGGTGACGAACCCGTAGTCGGCGTGGGAGCCGACGCCCTGGCCTCCGGCTCCGCCGTCGCCGCCCACGTAGTGGACAAGTTTCGCCATCCAGGCCGGCGTGGCTTCGAAGGGTTCGGCGAAGTGGTTCTCGGGCAGGCCCAGGGCCACCGAGAGGGCACTTAGCAGCTCGGCCCCCACGGTGGAGAGCAGTTCCGCCCAGGCCATCGCTGAGCGTTCAAGTTCGGGAAGTGCCTCGGACGGCCACTGGTTGGGCCCCTGGAGCAGCCAGTACGGCTGGTCCGCGGGATAGCTCTCGAGGGGTGCGCGGTCCGGGGAGAAGTCGATCTGTTCGCGGGCATCGGGCCTGCCGCGGGTGATCTCGGTGCCCAGCCGGGCGTAGCCCCGGAAGTGGGGGGACCGCCGGTTGTCGAGCCTCAGGCGCTCCTCGAGCGGCAGATCGAAGAACCGGCGGGCCACCGACAAGAGGTCCTCCGCCTGGGTGGCGGAGGCTCCGTAGTTGGTCACCTGAAAGAAGCCGACGGTGTGTGCGGCGTCGCGGAGCCGGTCGATGAACCGGGGGTCGAAGGAACCATCGGGGCGGCGGGCCGTGCCGAGGTCGAAGACGGGGATTGTGCTGTAAACCATGCCGGGAGACTACGCCCGGTGCGGTCCGGGCCGCGCGCTCGGGTTACGTTCTGTGTCGCCGGGCCGCCTAGAGGCCGGCCAGCCGAAGGAGGACCGCAAGTCCCTGGGGGCTCCCCGGCCAGTGGCGCTCAACGGCGCCGGCGCCGGCGCGGCGGACCGTGAGGCGAAGGACGAAGGCGACCAGGAGGACGTCGTCGGCATAGCCGATGACGGGGAGGAAGTCCGGAACCAGGTCGATCGGGAGCAGCAGATACGCAAGGAGCAGCAGGAGTGCCGCGCGCACGCCGGCGGGGACCGTCCGGTCGGCGGCCAGGCGCCGCAGCAGGCGGAGCAGGTCGGGCAGGAACCGCAGGGCGTCGGTCATGGTGAGGGCCTCGGGGTGGGCCCGGGCATACGCGGCGAGGCCAAGGAGCAGCAGCGCATAGATTCCAAGCGCCGCCGCCAACCAGCCAAGGACAACCGTTCCGTCCATGAGCCTCCTGTCGGGGGATAAATCCCTGCCGCCTCAAATGCAACATGCGTATCTTCCCACCGGTGAGTCGGCGGGCTATAGTTCTCATGCCGCCTTATCCAGATCGCATCGATGGGGGAACCTTCCACGCGGGCTCGGGCCGGTTCGCAGTTCTATCAGCGAGGTGCAGCACCTCAACCGCTTTCCCCGGAAGGAATCTCTTCGATGTCCCAGTATGCGCACCAGAACAGGCCCGCGTATCCCAGTGAGCAGCCATTCAGCGGTGGAGGACAGTTCTACCGCGGGGCAGGTACGCCGGCGGACTCGCTGGCCGGCAAGAAGCACATGCAACTCTCCCTGGCCTTCGGGTTCCTGAGCTTCTTCCTTCCCATCGTCTTTGTGCCCCTGGCCCTGATTCAGGCGGGCAGGGCCGAGCGGCTGGGGGAGCCCTCCACCGCGGGCAAGATCCTCGCCTGGACGGCCGTCGGCTACTGGGTCCTCTGGACGATCTATATGTTCCTCATCTACGCCTTCATCGCCAGCCAGCTTCCGATGTTCCTGGAATCCGTACCTCCGGTGTACGGGCCGCCCGCCTAGCAGCCGGCCCCAGTAGACGCCACAAGCCCCGGTGGAAAGAGTTCCACCGGGGCTTGTGCTTGTTTCCGGGCGCATCGGCGCCCGCAGGTCCGCGGGTGCGTTCAGCGCCCCGCGTCAGGCAGCCGTGACGGAACCGGGCTTGCGGGTGGTGTGGACCGGCTTGTCGGGGACGTGCGCCGGGCGGCGCTTGGCGAACTCGGCGCGCAGCTCGGGAAGGACCAGTTCACCGAAGAGGTCGAGCTGGTTCAGCACCGTCTTCAGCGGCAGGCCCGCGTGGTCGATGAGGAACAGCTGGCGCTGGTAGTCGCCGAAGTACTCCTGGAAGGACAGGGTCTTCTCGATGACCTCCTGCGGGCTGCCGACGGTCAGCGGCGTCTGGGCCATGAAGTCTTCCATCCGCGGCCCGTGGCCGTAGACCGGGGCGTTGTCGAAGAACGGGCGGAACTCCTTGATCGCGTCCTGGGACTTTCGGGCCATGAAGAACTGGCCACCGAGGCCCACGATCGCCTGGTCGGCGGCGCCGTGGCCGTAGTGGGCGTAACGCTCACGGTACAGGCTGATGAGCTGCTGGTAGTGCTCCTTGGGCCAGAAGATATTGTTCGCGAAGAACCCGTCGCCGAAGTAGGCGGCGATCTCAGCGACCTCCGGGGTGCGGATCGAGCCGTGCCAGACGAAGGGGGCGACGCCGTCGAGCGGGCGCGGGGTTGAGGTGAAGTTGCGCAGCGGGGTGCGGAACTTGCCCTCCCAGTTCACGACGTCGTTGTCCCACAGCTGGCGCAGCAGGTTGTAATTCTCAATGGTCAGCTCGACGCTGTCCTGCTGGTTCTTCCCGAACCAGGGGTAGACCGGCCCCGTGTTGCCGCGGCCCAGGATCAGGTCGACCCGGCCGTCGGCCAGATGCTGCAGGGTGGCGAAGTCCTCGGCGATCTTCACCGGGTCGTTCGTGGTGATCAGCGTCGTGGAGGTCGAGAGCTTGATCCGCTCGGTCTGCGCGGCGATGTACCCGAGGATCGTCGTCGGGGAGCTGGCGTAGAAGGGCGGGTTGTGGTGCTCGCCGGTGGCATAGACGTCCATGCCGATTTCTTCGACCTTCTTGGCGATGGCGACGGCTGCCTTGATGCGCTCGCCCTCGGTGGGGGTCTTGCCGGTGAGCGGGTTGCGGGTGACATCGCTGACTGTGAAAACGCCGATTTCCATGATTTTCTCCAAAGTGTGGTGCTGGTTCTTGAGGGTTAGATTTTGTGCGCGGGCGGGTTCAGGCGGTTCCGCGCGGTGACCGGCGGTTGACGATCCAGGCCGCGGCGGCCAGGACCATCACGACGGCGATCACGAGAGTGGTTGCCGTGGTGAGCCCGAGGGGGCCGGTGAGGGCGCCGATTGAGAGGACCGGGATGGCTAGTCCGCTCTGGG
This sequence comes from uncultured Arthrobacter sp., assembly GCF_902805515.1. Lineage (GTDB taxonomy): Bacteria > Actinomycetota > Actinomycetes > Actinomycetales > Micrococcaceae > Arthrobacter_D. Next base: position 38,025 of record NZ_CADCTE010000083.1, read on the forward strand.
CGGCGATGAAGTAGGCCGCGACACTCTTGGCGTGGCTCTCGTGCGGTACAGCGCGCGCAAGCTGGCCCAGGCCTCCCATGAAAGTGAGGCCGGCGCCGAACCCGCCGATGACCGTGCCAAGTCCGAAGACCCCGAGGTTTCCGGTGAGGAACCCGGTGAGGACAAGGGCGAGGGCCGCGATCAGCAGGGGAAGCCCGCGGAGGATTGACCACCGGGGTTCCTTACTCCGGAACACGAGCTGGGCGATGACACCGATCTCAAAGAGGAGAAAGGTCGCAAGGCCCGCCAGGGCCAGGTTGTGTACGTCGAGGGTCTGCGAGATGAAGCGCGGGGTGAGGCTCGAAAAAAGGCCAAGCAGAGTGAAGGTCGGAATGACAGCGACCGCCGACCTGCCATAGATTCCCCTCGCAGAGCGTGGCACTCCAACCCGGGGTGCCCAGTTGATCTTGGCGGCCGTGCGTGGGTGGGTTTCGGGGACGAAGAACGTCAGCAGGAACACAAGGGCCACAAGTGTGCCGAAGACGAGAAAGATCAGGGCCGTCGGTGCAGGCAGGTACTGGGCGAAAACACCTGCGACGAGCGGGCCAAGGCCCAGCCCACCCATGTTGGCGGCGGTCGAGATCATCGAGGGGAACGCCCTGTTCTTCCCGCGGTACAGCTCGGCCAGGGCGGCCGTCGCGGCCGAAGTCATCAGGCCGACGCCGAATCCGCTGAGGAACCGAGCGGCAAGGAGCATGGGCACGTTCACCGCGAAGAGAAAGAACAGGGTGGAGGCGATGGTCAGCGCCAGGGCGGCGAAGGCCAGCGGCCTGCGGCCCACCTGATCGGAGAGGCCCCCGAAGAAGATCAGTGCGAGGAGGGTGCCGAGGACGTAAACGGCGAAGACCGAGGTTGTCGTCCCGGCGCCGAACCCGAACTCATCGCCCCACAGGGTGTAGAGGGGGATCGGCAGGGTGCCGCCGGTGGTGAGCAGCGCGAAGGTCGTGGCAATGATTGTGAATGATGCCGAATAGTTGGTCTGGGGTAGCCGGGCCATATCAAATGTGCCTTTGGTCGGGTCGGTTTACTGGTGCGGTGTGGAGCAGGACTCGAACGATGAGACCGGAGGCTGCACCTACAAGCGTCGTGAGGATGCCTACCCAAAGCGGCAGGAGGTCAATTCCCAGGAGGGCATCCACGGAGAGGGCGCCCGGACCGGTGAGGCTGAGCGCGCCAGCGATGGTGATGAGCACCAACGGGTACTCGTATCCGTCGTGTTGGACCCAGAGGCCGTTGGCCGCTTTGACGGTCAGCGCGACGGTCATCACCCCAATGGCCGCCATGCCCGCAAGCGGGGTGAGGAGACCGAAAGCGAGAAAGAGGCCGGACCCGAGCTGGCCGAGGCCCGCGGCGAGTGCCGTGTAGGCACCGCCGCGGAATCCGTCGGCGCGGAACTCGCGAATGCCGCCTTGAAGCCCCGAGCCGCCGAGCCGGAAGGAAATCTTCTGCAGCCCGTGGCCGGCGATCAACAGTCCGATCACCACCCGCAGCAGCAGGATTCCAATATCGGCATTCATGATCCGGTCCCTTTTCTCGTTTTATCTGGGTTTGTCGTTGTGCCCGGGCTGACCGGCCGGGTGGCCGGTCAGCGGGGTGTGCGTGTCAGCGCTGGCTGTTTAGCCGGCGTTTCCGCCGATGAAGTCACCGGCGTAGTGCATGCCCAGGCCGTAGGTTCCGCCGTGGGCCTTGACGACCTCGGTGACGGGCAGGTAGGTCTCGCCGCGGGCCCAGTCGCGCTGGAGTTCGAGCAGGACCTGGATCCAGGTCACGGGAACGGCGCCGGCGCGGGTCATGCGCTCCATGGCGTTGTCGTGGGCTTCCTTGGTGACTCCGCCGGAGGCGTCGGAGACGACGTAGACCTCGTAGCCCTGGCCCAGCGCGGAGAGCGCGGGGAGCACAAGGCAAACCTCGGTCCACAGCCCGGACAGGACGATCTTGGTGCGGCCGGTGGCCTTGATGGCCTCGACGACGCGCTCGTCTTCCCAGGCGTTCATCGTCGAACGGTCGATGATCTCCTGGCCCGGGAACACCGCGGCGAGGTCCGGCAGGATGTTGCCGGAGAAGGACTGCGCGGCCACGGTGGTCAGGATCGTCGGCACGTTGAAGGCCTTGGCGGACTTGGCCAGGCCGACGGTGGCGTTGATGATCGAGGTGCGGTCTCCGCTGCCGACCCCGAAGAACATCTGGGGCTGGTGGTCAACGAAGAGGAACACGCTGTTGTCCGGCGTGAGCAGGTCGTCACTGGGGGTGGCAGTGACGTTGGCGAGATCGATGGTGGACATTTCTTCTTTTCCTTTGGACTGGTTCCTGCTGAATGCCGTGCGAATGATTTCGTACAGGTTTTGCTTATTCATGGGGCTTAGTGGGCGTGCGTTTCGAACGCGTTGTCGGCAATGGTGGGAGCCGCGCCGTAACGGGCTGCGCGCCACTGCCTCTGCTGCTCGGACTCGGCCGCCGCCTGGGCGAGCAGTTCGGCCTGGCGGCCTCCGGCCATCGAGGGCTTGGGAGTTGCCTGGTATCCGCCGTAGTGGGCCACCGGGCTCCACAGCGGGGACACCCTGGGCATCTCCTCGTCCTGGCCCTGGTAGTCGCCGGCCGCGTAAACGATCCGGCCGCCGACGACGGTGAACAGTGATTCGATGTGCGGGATATCCCGCTCGTCGACGCTGAAGAAGTCGTCCGAGAGGATCGAGAGGTCTCCGTAGAAGCCCTCCCGCAGGACGCCCTTCACGTTGTCCTCGCCGGTGAGCTTGGCGCCGGCGATCGTGAACATCTCGAGTGCCTGCTCGCGGCTCACCCGGTTTTCGGGCGGGTAGATGAGGGTGTCCCCGACCGTCCGTCCGGAAATCAGCCAGTGCAGGGCAACCCAGGGATTGTAGGAGGAGACGCGGGTGGCGTCGGTTCCTGCGCCAACGACGAGTCCGCGGTCGAGCATCTTGCGGATCGGCGGGGCTTCGGCCGCCGCACCGGCGCCGTAGCGCTGGACGAACGCCTCACCCTGGAAGGACATGCGGTTCTGGATGGAGAGCGCTCCGCCCAGGGCCGCGACCCGGTCGAGGCTTCGGCCGCTGATCGTCTCGGCGTGGTCGAAGATCCACCGGTTGTCGCCGGGGAACAGGCCCTCAGCGGCGAGCTTCTCGAAGACCGCGAGGTCCCGCTCAATGGTCTCGTTGTAGGTGGCGTGGAGGCGGAAGCCCCAGCCGTTCTCCATCATGAGGCGGACGGCCTTCTCGAACTCCACCTCGTAGTCGGGGGAGAGCTCGGGACGCGGCTCGGTGAAGTTTTCGAAGTCGCCGGCGGCCCAGGTGAGGTTTTCACCGGCACCGTTGAGGCGGAGCCACTCGTCGCCGTCGCCGGGGCGGACCGTCTCGGTCCAGCGGCGGAGGTCGTCGACTTCCTGTCCGGCGACCTGCGGGAAGAGGTGGTAGGCGATGCGGAGGGACAGCTTGCCCTCGTTCGCCAGGTCCATCACCGTGCGGTAGTTGTCGGGGAAGTTCTGGAACCCGCCCGCCGCGTCGATGGCGGAGGTCAGACCGAACCGGTTCAGTTCCCGCAGGTACTGGCGGGTCGAGGCCTTGCGTTCTTCGGCGGGCAGCAGCGGAGCCTTGGCCAGGGTCGAGTAAAGAACCAAGGCACTGGGAGCCGCCAGGAGGAGGCCCGTAGGCTCGCCGTCCCGCCCGCGGACAATCTGGCCGCCCTTGAAGTCGGGCGTCTCCTTGGAATAGCCGGCGGCCTTCACCGCGGCGCGGTTCAGCAGCGCGGAGGAGTAGAGGTTGAGGATGAACACCGGGGTGTCGGGGGCGGCCGCGTTCAGCTCGGCGAGGGTGGGAAGGCGCTTCTCGGCGAACTGCTCCTTCGTGAAACCACCGACCACGCGGACCCACTGGCCCTTTGGGGTGCGGGCCGCCTGCTCCCGGAGCATCTGCATGGCCAGCTTCAGCGTGGGAACGCCGTCCCAGCGGAGTTCGAGGACGTAGTTGAGGCCACCGCGGATCACGTGGAGGTGTGAGTCGTTCAACCCGGGGACGACCCTGCGGTTCTGCGCGTCGACGACCTTGGTGCTCGGCCCGGCAACCTTGGCGATATCGGCGTCGTCACCGACGACCGTGACCTTCCCGTTCCGGATGGCGACGGCGGTCGCCTGCGGGCGCGCCGGATCGCCGGTGAAGATCTTGCCGTTTCGAACAATCAGATCAGCGGGTTCGACCGCATCTGCACGGGGGACTATCCCGGCTACAGGCATTGTGGGCATATCTGCCCACCTCCAATCGACTAACAAACGTGTTCGCTCGGACCGTGGCGGTCCGGGTGCGGTGTGTACAACTTCGCTTCCATGTAATTTATTTCCGCGGAAGATGTTTGCTCGAAAATGGTGAGTAAAGTCGGCCGATCGGGGGACGGTCGGTGAGGTCCGGACAGAAAAAAACGCAGCCGGGG
>NZ_CADCTE010000084.1 GCF_902805515.1 uncultured Arthrobacter sp.
TTCTTCCGCGTCGGGGTCGCGGAGATCTCGCCTCCCGGGCTCGGCCGGTTAGGCGAGGCGGTGCAGAACGCGGTCGTCCTCGCTGACAGCAAGGGTGACGTCTCCCAGCGCGCCCGGATTTTGAGGACGACAGTGGAGGCCTGCTCGCCTGTTACTCGATGCTGACGGTTCCTGTGCGTATGCCCCAGAGGACAATCTGGAGGCGGTCGCGGGCGCCGGTTTTCTGGAGCAGATGTGCGAGATGGTATTTGATGGTGGATTGTTCCACGAAAAGTTGTTTGGCGATTTCGGCGTTTGAGAGGCCCTGCGCGAGGAGCTGCAGGACGTCGATCTCCCGGTCGGTGAGCGGCGACGGAAGCGGCTTGCGCTCCCCGGCCGGCGGTGTCGATGGGCGGCGCTGCACGAACTCTTGCAGGATTCGCCGTGTCAGCCGCTGGTCGAGGGTGCCGTCGCCCTGTGCGACCGAGCGGATGGCGTTGAGCAGCGTGTCCTCGTCGGCGCCTTTGAGGAGGAAGCCCGCGGCCCCTGCTTCGAGAGCGGCGAAGATGTCGTCGTCAATGTCGAAGGTGGTGAGGATCAGGATCTCGCTGTTCAGGCTGGCATCGGCGGAGATGATGCGCGTCGCGGCGACGCCGTCCATGACAGGCATCCGGATGTCCATGCACACGACGTCGGGGCGAAGCTCCTTGGTCAGCCGGATAGCTTCCCGACCGTTTTCGGCTTCCCCGACGACGGTGATATCGGCCGCTGAGTCGAGCAGGATCGATAGTCCGGCTCGAACGATGACCTGGTCGTCGGCGATCAGGACACGGATCATTGTGGTGCTCCTTGTACGAGGTTCGGGATTCGTAGCCGGTTACTCCAGCCGCCGGTTTCCGAACGCCCGGTGGTGAGTTCGGCTCCGATGAGCTTCGCCCGCTCGTGCATGCCGACGAGCCCGTATCCATGGTGTGGCCGGTCGTGAACCGGTGCCGGCTGAGCGTAGGTGATATCCCGGTAGTGGAGGCTCGACGTGTTTTCCACGGTCAGGACAGTGGCCTCGGGTAGGTACTCGATCGTCACCATGCACTTAGCGCCTGGAGCGTGGCGTGCGGCGTTGGCCAGCGATTCCTGCACCACGCGGTAGATGGTCGCCTGGGCAACCGGCCCGAGATGGGTAGCATCCCCTCTCGATTCGAAAGTGACGCTCTGGCCGCGGCGCACGGCGGCATCGATCAGCTCTGAGAGATCACCCAGTCCCGGGGTGCCGATGGACGCCCGGATATCACCGGTGGCGCCTTCGGTTTCCGGGTCCGGGCGGAGTAGGCCGACAGTCCTGCGCAGATCGATCATCATCGCCCGGGCCTCGCCTTCGAGTTCACGGAGCATGGCCCGTGTGCGCAGCGGATCCTTCTCGATCAGCGTTCCTGCCGCCTGCGCGGTCACGATAATGCCGGAAAGGTGATGTCCTGAGATGTCGTGCAACTCCCTGGCAAGGGCGGTCTGCTCGGCCCTCCGGCGCTGAGCCTCATCCCGTACCTGTTCACGGCGGATCATCTCGTCCCGCTCACGCGCAGCAGTGGCAAGGTACGCGCGGTTGCGGACGAGTTCAGCGACCACAGCCGGTGCCGCGTACTCGACGACCAGACGCCCGGCGACCAGGGCGAAGACGAGCAGCGGGGTTTGGGTTCCGCCCAGTGCCACCCCAAGGACGACGAAGCTGCTCGTGAGCGCAAGCACCGTCAGGACGTACCACGCCCGGGGCCGTGGTGCCCAGCGAATGAGGTAGAAGGCGGAAATCGTGACCGCCAGGCTCCCTAGCCCCAGGTCCGCCCCGCCTGTAACCAGGAGAACCGTCTCGAGCATCACGACAATCGCGAACACCGGCGCTGGGGCACGGTAGCGAAAGAGGAGTGCAGCGGCCTGCCCGGCTACGAGAGCCGCCTGCAGCGCCGTCAGAAGCAGCAGCTGGGGCGGCTCCAGGGGATCGATTCTTTCGATGATGAGGGAGGCGACCGCGACCGCGAGGACGACGGCGGGGAGGGCAACCACGCGTTGGAGTGACCGTGGATGCTCGGACTCCGGCGTGGTGCCGGACGCGCTGTCTCGGGCCCTTCGCCGGGTTCGCATGGACTTCACGGGATAAGTCAACCACGAACGCACCGGCCTACCCGGACGCCCGTCAGGGCCGGGGAAGGACCCGGCAACCGGCCGGCTGCGGACTGTCCTTTTGGCTAGTGAAGGACTGGTCCTGCGGCTAGTGAAGGACTGGTCCTGGGGCTGGGGTGCGGGGGGTGCGCAGCTGGCATCTTGGAGGTATGAACAAGCAAGAGAATGAACCCCTCCTCGTAGAGCACCTTTCGAAGTCCTTCCGCGGCGTCCGCCGGGTCGAAGATGTTAGCTTTACCGTCGGCGCCGGCCGTATCACGGGCCTGCTCGGGCCCAACGGTGCCGGGAAGACCACCACGATCCGTATGTTGCTGGGCTTGATCGCCTCTGATGCGGGAGAGGCGCTGGTGTTCGGGAAGCCGTTCCGCGACCTGTCCGATCCCACCCGGGTCGTCGGGGCGGTCCTGGATGCAGGCGGTCTTCATCCCGGGCGCACCGCACGCCAGCACCTGCGGATCGCCGCCGCCCAGGGATACCACGCGGCGGCCCGCGTGGAGGAGGTGCTAACTATTGTGGGCATGAGCGCCGACGCCGACCGCCGGATCCGGGATTACTCCCTGGGCATGCGCCAGCGTGTTGCCATTGCCGCGGCGATCCTGGGCGATCCGAAGATCCTCGTGCTCGACGAGCCGGCCAACGGCCTGGATCCTGCCGGCATCTACTGGCTCAAGCAGTACCTGCGCTCCTTCGCCGACCATGGCGGCAGTGTCCTGCTGTCCTCCCACATCCTTGCCGATGTGGAGCAGATCGCCGATGACATCGTGGCCATCGCCGATGGGCAGGTGCGCTCAGCGACCACCCTCGCCGAAGCCCTCGCCGCCTCCGAGGGCGACCTCGAGGACTTCTACCTCTCCATGATCAGCTCTTCCGAATGGACCACCCATGCTGCGCGCTGAAACCCTCAAACTCACCACCATCCCTGCGACCCGGATCGCGGTCCTCATCGCGGCCGTCGGCCTGCTTGCCACGCAGCTCATCTCCACCGTCCTGATTCCTTACCTCGTTAACAGCGAAGCCACTGACCCGGAAGTCGCCGGCGAACTGACGGTCATCGATATGACGCCGGCCTCCGAGCAGCTGGCAGC
>NZ_CADCTE010000085.1 GCF_902805515.1 uncultured Arthrobacter sp.
GAGGTCGCTGCAAACATCCGCAAGCTGCGCAAGCCCGACCCGTACAAGGGCAAGGGCATCCGCTATGCAGGCGAGATCATCCGCCGCAAGGTCGGAAAGGCCGGTAAGTAACCATGGCAATCAGCATCAATAAGAAGCGCTCCTCCAAGAGCAAGTCCGCCTCCCGCGGACGCCGCCACCTGCGCGTGCGCAAGCGCGTCTCGGGGACCGCGGTCCGTCCGCGCCTGGTCGTAAACCGTTCGGCCCGCCACGTATTCGTGCAGGTCGTCGACGACACCAAGGGCATCACCGTGGCTTCGGCTTCGACGCTCGAAGCGGACCTGCGTGCCTTTGACGGCGACAAGACCGCCAAGGCCAAGCGTGTTGGCGGGCTCGTTGCCGAGCGCGCGAAGGCTGCCGGTATCGAAGCTGTCGTTTTCGACCGCGGCGGTAACAAGTACCACGGCCGTGTCGCGGCCATCGCAGACGGCGCACGCGAAGGTGGGCTGTCACTGTGACCGAAGAAAACAAGGCAAAGGAAGCGCCATTGAATACGGCTACAGAGCAGCCAGCAACCGACGCCCCGGCTGCCGGTTCGACTGAGACCGCATCGGCCGACAGCCGAGGCGACCGTGGCTCCCGCGGAAGCGGGCGCGGCGGCGAGCGTGGCGGCAAGAGCGACCGTGGTGGCCGTGGTGGCCGCGACGGGCGCGACGGCGGCCGTGACGACAAGGACAAGTTCATTGAGCGCGTCGTCACCATCAACCGCGTCGCGAAGGTCGTCAAGGGCGGCCGCCGCTTCAGCTTCACCGCCCTCGTGGTGGTAGGCGACGGCAACGGCATGGTCGGCGTCGGCTACGGAAAGGCCAAGGAAGTTCCCTCGGCCATCCAGAAGGCCGTCGAGGAAGCCAAGAAGACGATGTTCCGCGTCCCGCGCATCGGTGGAACCATCCCGCACCTGGTGCAGGGTGAGGCCGCTGCCGGCGTCGTGCTCCTTCGTCCCGCGTCCCCGGGTACCGGTGTTATCGCCGGTGGTCCGGTCCGCGCGATCCTCGAGTGCGCCGGGATCCACGACGTCCTGTCGAAGTCCCTCGGTTCCTCCAACGCCATCAACATCGTTCACGCGACCGTTGACGCGCTGCAGAGGCTCGAAGAGCCCCAGGCCGTGGCTGCCCGCCGTGGCCTGCCCCTGGACGAGGTTGCCTCGCACCAGATGCTCCGCGCCATCGCAGCACAGAAGGTAGGTGCGTAATGACCGCGATCACTCCCAAGCGCGTGCAGGTGAGCACGGCGAAGCTGCAGATCACTCAGATCAAGTCCGCCATTGGCGGCAAGCAGAACCAGCGCGACACCCTGCGGTCCCTCGGACTGAAGCGGATCGGCCACACCGTGGTCCGTGAAGCCGATGCTGTGACCGTCGGCATGGTCAATACGGTTCCGCACCTCTTGAAGGTTGAGGAGGCCAAGTAATGGCAGAGGAAAAGACAACGGCTGTAGCCGAAGGAAAGACGGAGCGCGTTCACGCTCTGAAGGTCCACCACCTGCGTCCGGCCCCCGGAGCCAAAACCAAGAAGACCCGTGTGGGCCGTGGTGAAGGTTCGAAGGGTAAGACGGCAGGCCGTGGTACCAAGGGAACCGCAGCCCGCTACCAGGTGAAGGCAGGATTCGCAGGCGGCCAGCTGCCGCTGCACATGCGTCTGCCCAAGCTGCGCGGGTTCAAGAACCCGTTCCGCGTCGAGTTCCAGGTTGTGAACCTGGACAAGATCTCGGAGCTCTACCCCAACGGTGGCGACGTGACCGTCGAGTCGCTCGTCGCCCTGGGTGCGGTGCGCAAGAACCAGCCCGTGAAGGTGCTGGGGACCGGCGACATCACCGTGGCAGTCGATGTGAAGGCTCACCGCTTCTCCTCGACCGCAGCCGAGAAGATCGCTGCCGCCGGCGGCTCAATCAGCCAGCTCTAGGCAGATCTGCTCGTGATCCGGCTGTGTTCAACCACGGCCAGGAACTAGACTCTTGGTGGGCCGGTGCAATCCGGCCCACCAGGAGTTTTCCGGCTTAAGCGCCGGCTCATCACCGCCCGGTACCAAGACATCGGGCTTCGACCGTTAGACTCGGTTGTTGTGTACTGTCCGCTTCGGACATCCAAGACCTTCAGGAGGACGCTTGCTAAGCGCTATTGGCCGGGCATTCCGGACGCCAGACTTGCGGCGCAAGCTGTTGTTCACGCTGGGCATCATCACCATCTTCCGGCTCGGCGCCTTCATTCCGGCCCCCGGAGTCGACTACGGCAACGTCCAGCAGTGCCTGAGCCTTGGCAACACGCAGGGCGGCCTCTACGAGTTCGTCAACCTCTTCAGCGGCGGTGCCCTGCTGCAGGTATCGGTCTTCGCCCTGGGCATCACCCCCTACATCACCGCAAGCATCATCACGCAGCTGCTGCGCGTCGTGATCCCCCGCTTCCAGGAACTCCATGAGGAAGGCGCCCAGGGCCAGTCACGGCTGACCCAGTACACGCGCTACCTCACGATCGCCCTCGGCCTGCTCAACGCGACGACGCTGGTGTCGCTCGCGCGCTCCGGGGCCCTGCTGGGCGACTGCCCCGTGCCGCTGATCCCGGACGACTCCCTGCTCACGATCATCCTGCTGATCATCACCCTCACCGCGGGCACCGGCCTCATCATGTGGATGGGCGAACTGATCACCGAAAAGGGTGTCGGCAACGGCATGTCCCTGCTGATCTTCACCGCCATCGTGGCAAGCTTCCCCACCTCCCTCGGCGAGATCCTGCGCACCCAGGGCTGGACGGTCTTCCTGGGCGTGATGCTCATGGGCGTGGTGGTCGTGGCGCTCGTCATCTTCGTCGAGCAGTCCCAGCGCCGTATCCCCGTGCAGTACGCCAAGCGGATGATCGGGCGCCGCACCCTCGGCGGCAGCAGCACCTACATCCCGATCAAGGTCAACATGGCCGGCGTGATCCCCGTGATCTTCGCGTCCTCCATGCTGTACCTGCCGACGCTGATCGCGCAGTTCAACACCCCCTCGGACGGCCAGACGCCGCCGCCGGAGTGGGTCAACTGGATCACCACCTACCTCGCGACCGGCGACCACCCGCTGTACATGGCGGTGTACTTCTTCATGATCGTGTTCTTCACTTACTTCTACGTGGCGATCACGTTCAACCCGGACGAGGTCTCCGAGAACATGAAGAAGTACGGCGGCTTCATCCCGGGCATCCGGGCCGGCCGCCCCACGGCGGAGTACCTGCAGTACGTGCTCTCCCGCATCACCCTGCCGGGCGCAATCTACCTGGGCCTCGTCGCCCTGATCCCGCTGATCGCCCTGGTGGCGATCGGCGCCAACCAGAACTTCCCGTTCGGCGGCACGTCGATCCTGATCATGGTGGGCGTGGGGCTGGAAACCGTAAAGCAGATCGACGCGCAGCTCCAGCAGCGCAACTACGAAGGGCTCCTCCGATGACAAGAATGCTGATTATCGGCCCTCCGGGTTCGGGCAAGGGAACGCAGGCAGCGCGCATCTCCGAGCGCCTCGGCGTGGTCGCCATCTCCACCGGCGACATCTTCCGCGACAACGTCAAGCGCGAGACGCCCCTGGGCGTCGAGGCGAAGAAGTACATGGACGCCGGGGACTTCGTGCCCGACAGCGTCACCAACAACATGGTGCGCGACCGGCTGAAGGCCGACGACGTGCAGGACGGCTTCCTGCTCGACGGCTACCCGCGCACGGCCGCCCAGGTGGCCGAGCTCGACGACATCCTCGCCGAGAACTCCTCGAGCCTCGACGTGGTGCTTCAGCTCACCGCCGAGGACGAGGAGCTGGTGCGCCGGCTGCTGGGCCGTGCGGCCCTCGACGGGCGCAGCGACGACAACCAGGACGTCATCCGGCACCGGCTGCGCCTGTACCACGAGCAGACCGCGCCGGTCGTCTCGCAGTACACCGAGCGCGGCATCGTCACCCAGGTGAACGGGATCGGCAGCATCGACGAGGTCACCGAGCGGGTCATGAACGCGCTCAAGGTCGCCAGCTAGGCCGCCGGACATTTTGCGCCAGCCCAAGATTGAATACAAGACGCCCCGCCAGATCCTGAGTATGCGCGAGGCCGGCCTGGTGCTGTCCCGCGGACTCGACGCCGCCGTCGCGGCTGCCCGGGTGGGGGTCAGCACCCGCGAGCTGAACGCGGTGTTCGAGGAGGTGCTCCGGGAGTCCGGGGCCACCTCGAACTTCCTGGGCTACCACGGCTTCCCCGCCAGCATCTGCACCTCGGTCAACGAGGAGGTGGTCCACGGCATCCCCGGGGACTACGTGCTGCAGGACGGGGACATCATCTCCATCGACGCCGGCGCCGTCGTGAACGGCTGGCACGCCGACTCCGCACGCACCACCATCGTGGGGACGCCGCGGGAGGAGGACGTGCGCCTGTCGCAGGTCACCGAGGAGGCGATGTGGCGGGGGATCGCCGCCCTCGCCGGCGCCAAGCACGTGGGCGACATCGGGGCCGCCATCGACGACTACGTCTCGGAGCTCCCTGGCCCGCGGCTCGGCATCCTCGAGGACTACGTGGGACACGGCATCGGCACCCGGATGCACCAGGAACCCGACGTCCTGAACTACCGCAGCTCGCACCGCGGGCCGAAGGTCCGCCCCGGGCTCTGCCTGGCCATCGAGCCGATGCTCGTCCTTGGGGGACTCGAGACGAAGGTGCTCGACGACGACTGGACCGTGGTCACCACGGACGGCAAGCGCGCCTCGCAGTGGGAGCACACCGTGGCCGTCCACGACGGCGGCATCTGGGTGCTCAGCGCCGAGGACGGCGGAGCGTCGAAGCTTGAACCGCTCGGCGTCGTCCCGGTTCCGGTCCGCGCCTGAGCTCCCGTCCGGCCGCTTCCGCAGGACACCGATTTAACTTCTCCGCGCCCATGGCGTAGTGTTGTCTGTTGGTTGTCTCTGCTTTTTGTGCCCATTTCGGGCCGGGCGGCCCGCCGGCTCACGAGCCGTCGCCGCCCCGGGGTCAGACAATCAAAACCCAAACCCGTCCACCGTGCAAGCGGTGGGCATCGACGTTAGCGGAGGATATGGCCAAGAAAGACGGTGTCATTGAGATTGAAGGCACTGTGAACGAGGCGCTGCCCAACGCGATGTTCCGCGTTGAGTTGGCCAACGGTCACATTGTTCTCGCCCACATCTCGGGAAAGATGCGCCAGCACTACATTCGAATCCTTCCTGAGGACCGGGTAGTAGTGGAACTCAGCCCGTACGACCTCACCCGGGGCCGTATTGTCTACCGCTACAAATAAGAATCAACTCGAAGGAAAACCATGAAGGTCAACCCGAGCGTGAAGCGGATCTGTGAAAAGTGCCAGGTGGTTCGCCGCAAGGGCAACGTTCTCGTCATCTGCGAAAACCCGCGCCACAAGCAGCGCCAGGGTTAATCAGCCTCCTAGAGGTCGACCCCACGCGTAGTTCAGTTCATTAAGGCAAAGCAGCACCGCGCATCAGCGCAGTGCACACCCCCGGCACGGAGGCCGGGGACCGGAAAACCTTCCGGGTACGCTTTGGCTCAGACCTCCGGTATCACCAAAGGAGAACAGCCTCTATGGCACGTCTCGCTGGCGTAGACATCCCCCGCGAAAAGCGGGTAGTCATCGCGCTTACTTACATCTACGGCGTGGGCAAGACCCGTGCAGAGAAGACGATCGCGGATACGGGCATCAGCCCCAACACCCGCGTGAAGGACCTCACCGATGCAGAGCTCGTCCAGCTCCGCGACTACGTTGAAGGAAACTTCAAGGTTGAGGGTGACCTCCGGCGCGAGGTCGCAGCCGACATCCGCCGCAAGGTCGAAATCGGCAGCTACGAAGGCATTCGGCACCGCCGCGGCCTTCCCGTGCGTGGACAGCGCACGAAGACCAACGCTCGTACCCGCAAGGGCCCGAAGCGCACCGTCGCAGGCAAGAAGAAGGCCGGCCGCTAGTTCCCTGACGGCTCCCTAACCGGGCTCGCAAAGCTCGCCCGGCCAGGGAACCCTCGCCATCAGGGGCCCTCTAAGTAGGACCTCCGGTTGGAACTTCGAGCTGACCCAATGCTTTACCCAATACCTTCGTAGGAGAAGTAATGCCCCCCAAGACTCGTGGAGCGGTGCGCAAGCCGCGTCGCAAGGATAAGAAGAATATCGCGCTCGGCCAGGCGCACATCAAGAGCACCTTCAACAACACCATCGTCTCGATCACGGACCCCAGCGGAGCAGTCATCTCCTGGGCCTCCGCCGGTGAGGTTGGGTTCAAGGGCTCACGCAAGTCCACCCCGTTCGCTGCGCAGCTGGCTGCTGAAGCCGCCGCGAAGCGCGCTCAGGAACACGGCGTCCGCAAGGTCGACGTCTTCGTCAAGGGCCCGGGATCCGGACGCGAAACCGCAATTCGCTCGCTGCAGGCCACCGGCCTGGAGGTTGGCTCCATCTCGGACGTCACCCCCAGCGCCCACAACGGCTGCCGCCCCCCGAAGCGCCGCCGCGTCTAATCGGCTTTACGGCCACCGCACCGCCTTGCAGCAGCCCTCGGTTGCCGCAGGGCGGTTCGGTGCCGTTATCCAAAGCTTTTGAGCCGGCTCACTAGCTATCCCTTTCCACCATTTGTGTTGCGTCATATAGCGGATGCACCCTGAAAGGAAATGTAAGTGCTTATTGCACAGCGCCCCACCCTGACTGAAGAAGTAGTCGCCGACAACCGCTCGCGGTTCGTGATCGAGCCCCTCGAGCCTGGCTTCGGCTACACCCTCGGCAACTCGCTCCGCCGTACCCTCCTGTCCTCCATCCCCGGTGCAGCTGTCACAAGCATCCGCATCGATGGAGTGCTTCACGAATTCACGACGGTTCCCGGTGTCAAGGAAGATGTCACCGAGATCATCCTGAACATCAAGAACCTCGCGGTGTCCTCCGAGCACGACGAGCCCGTCGTGGCGTACCTGCGCAAGCAGGGCCCCGGCGTCGTCACCGCAGCAGACATCGCACCGCCGGCCGGTGTGGAGTTCCACAACCCCGACCTGCACATCGCCACCCTGAACTCGAAGGGCAAGTTCGAGCTCGAGCTGACCATCGAGCGCGGGCGCGGCTATGTCTCGGCCTCCCAGAACAAGTCCGGCGACTCGGAGATCGGCCGCATTCCGGTCGACTCCATCTACTCGCCGGTCCTGAAGGTCACCTTCCGCGTCGAGGCGACCCGTGTTGAGCAGCGCACCGACTTCGACCGCCTGATCGTCGACGTCGAAACCAAGGACGCCATCGCTCCCCGCGACGCCGTCGCTTCGGCAGGTACCACCCTGGTTGAGCTGTTCGGGCTGGCCCGCGAACTGAACATCGCGGCCGAAGGCATCGAAATCGGCCCCTCGCCCACGGACGCGGCCCTGGCCGCCGACATGGCGCTGCCGATCGAGGATCTCGAGCTGACGGTCCGCTCCTACAACTGCCTCAAGCGTGAGGGCATCCACTCCGTGGGTGAACTCGTTGCCCGCTCCGAGGCCGACCTGATGGACATCCGCAACTTCGGCGCGAAGTCCATCGACGAGGTCAAGGCGAAGCTCGTTGAGCTCGGTCTGTCCCTGAAGGATTCCCCTCCCGGGTTCGACCTTGCCGCCCGCGCCGCTGCCATCGAAGAGGACGACGCCGCCTACGGCGACGAAGAGCTCTAATACGCTAACTGCCTGACCGCCGCCCGGCGGCGGTCAGGTCCACTATGAGGAGAAATAACCATGCCCACACCCACTAAGGGCCCACGCCTCGGAGGCGGTCCGGCGCACGAACGCCTGATGCTCGCCAACCTGGCCGCCTCGCTGTTCGAGCACAAGCGCATCACCACCACCGTCACCAAGGCGAAGCGGCTCCGCCCCTACGCCGAGCGTCTCGTCACCTTCGCCAAGAAGGGCGACCTCGCCTCGCGCCGCCGCGTCCTGGGCGTTATCAGCAGCAAGAGCATCGTCCACGAGCTCTTCACTGAGATCGCACCGGCCGTCGCCAACCGTGAGGGCGGCTACACCCGCATCACCAAGATCGGCAACCGCAAGGGCGACAACGCTCCCATGGCTGTCATCGAGCTGGTTCTGGAGCCGCTGTCCGCCAAGCAGGCAGTCGTAGCCGAGGCCGAGCAGGCCAAGGCAGCCCCCGCCGCTCCGGCCGAGGAGACCGCAGCGCCGGTCGAGTCCGCCGAGACCGTCGAGGCGACCGAGACCGCTGAACCCGCCGCAACCGAAGAGTCGACCGAGGCTGCAGAGCCCGCCGACACCGCTTCCTCCACCGAAGAGGCTGCAGCGTCCGACGACGCCGAAGCCCCCGAGGCCAAGAAGTAACTTCGCCGAAGCTGGTTGAATACGTTCGTGAATGATCAGTTGCCCGCCGGACCCGAGGGGTCCGGCGGGCTTCTGCGTGTCCGGCTCGATATTGCCTACGACGGCGCGCCCTTCGCCGGCTGGGCCCTGCAGCCGGGCCACGTCACCGTACAGGGGGTGCTCGAGGAGGCCCTGTTCACGCTGCTGCGGCGCACCGCCCGCCTCACGGTGGCCGGGCGCACCGACGCCGGCGTCCACGCCCGCGGCCAGGTGGCCCACGTCGACCTGACGCCGGAGGAGTGGCACGGCATCGGCCGGGGGAAGGACGTGCCGCCGGGGGAGGCCCTGACACGGCGCCTGGGCGGCACCGTGAACCGGGTCCTCTCCGATCAGCTCACCGGGCGGGGACGCTCGATCAAGAACTCCATCCCGGCCGTCGTCGTAAAGAAGGCAGACCTGGCGCCGGCGGGCTTCGACGCCCGCTTCTCGGCGCTGTGGCGCCGCTACAGCTACACCATTGCCGACGCCCGCGTCGAACGCGACCCCCTCGCCCGCCGCACGGTGCTCTGGTACCCGGGGGAGCTGGACGTGGAGCTGCTCAACGCCGGCGCCGCGCAGCTGACCGGCCTCCAGGACTTCCGGGCGTTCTGCAAGCCGCGCAAGGGCGCCACCACGGTGCGCGAACTGCAGCGCTATGCCTACCGGCGTCGGGCCGACGGGATGATCGAAGTGACCGTCCAGGCCGACGCGTTCTGCCACAACATGGTGAGGGCCCTCGTCGGCTCAACACTGCGGGTGGGAAGCAGCGAGCTGCCGGTCGCCTGGATCGCCGAGCGCCTTGCCGCCCGGGTGAAGGACGCCCGTTCCGTGCTCGCGCCCCCGCACCCGCTGGTGCTTGAGGAAGTGGCCTACCCCGGTGTTGAGGAGCTTGGCCTGCGGGCGGAGCTGACCCGCGCCCGGCGGGCCGCTGAGGAGCCACGCGAAGCAGCTGGCGGGGCTTAGCCCGGCAAGGAAGTCTCAGGGCTCCCATCGAGGAACAGTACCGCCAGGACGGCCGCCAGGATCATGCCGGGGCCGAAGGGGAAGCTGGTGTTGCGGGTGCCGCGGCCCGAGAGCAACAGCGCGACTCCCGCCAGGCCCCCGAAAATGAAGCCGCCCAGCAGCGCCGCCAGCCAGGCCCCAACGCCGACGTAGCCGCCGTAGAGGCCGAGGACTCCCGCGAGCTTTACGTCACCCATTCCCATGCCGGCGGGGGAGATGAAGGCCAGCAGCAGGTAGAACAGGAACATCACGGCGCCGCCGAGCAGTGCGCCGACCAGCGGCCGCCAGCCGCCTTCGACCGCCGCGACCAGCAGAGCGATTCCCGTGACGGCGAGGAACGGAAGCAGCAGTGCGTTCGGCAGGAGCTTGGAGCGCAGGTCGATCGCCGCGAGCAGCACCCCGAAGACAGGCAGCACGAGGTACAGCAGGACCTCCGTCGGTGTTTCGGCCTTGAGCGCGCCGAGGGCGCAGAACAGGCCGGTGAGGACGGCGACGGGCCACCGCCAGCGGCCGGGAAGCACGGTCCGCGGATCCCGCTCGGCCAGCGGGAACATCCGGTAGGCCGTGAGGCCGCCCGCGACGGCGCTTACGAGCGCGAGGACGGCCCCCGGTGCGGCGTCAGGCATGGGTCGACACCTGGCGGCAGAGCCCGTCGGTAGTGCCCTGAATTGTGGAATTCTTTAGGTAAATCAACTTTCCCCTGTCGTTGGATCAATCATCATTATGACTCCTGTTGGTACAGGAGTGACGAGGGTTACTATTGTCCTATTCAGCGGGGGTCCCGCGAGGTGTGGGCCGCGGTAAGACCCGAATGCGAGGCGCATAACTGGACTGAAGGCGGAAGGCGTTATGAACGATCCTGGGGTGGCGGTCGTTATTGAGGACGACGACGATGTCCGGAACCTGCTGAGCGCCGTCCTGCGGCAATCAGGGTTCGAGGTCCATGCTGCGCCCACGGGCCGCGACGGCGTCCGCCTGATCCGCGAGGTGGAGCCGATCGTCGTCACCGTCGACCTTGGCCTGCCGGACATCGACGGTTACGAGGTGCTGCGCCGGGTCCGGGCCTTCAGCGACTGTTACGTCGTCATCCTGACCTCGCGCGCCGACGAACTCGATGCCCTCATGGGCCTTCAATCGGGGGCCGATGACTACCTCACCAAGCCGTTCCGGCCACGCGAGCTCCGGGCCCGCATCGCGGCGATGATGCGCAGGCCCCGTTCCGGTTCGGCCGGCGTCCCCCTGATGGGCAGTGAGTCCACCGGACCCGTTCCCGGCCCCTTGGGCGCCCGGAGTGTGCGGACGAGCACCATCAATGTGCTGCGGCACAACGGGCTGGTGCTTGACCACCATGCTCGGACCGTCTCCGTTGACGGCGCCGAGCTGTCACTGACCCGCAGCGAGTTCGACCTCCTCCACGCGCTGCTGTTGGGCCGGGGTGCCGTTCGAACGAAGGCCGACCTGGTCAAGGTGGTCCGGGGAGAGGCCCCCGGAGCCTCCACCTACATCAGCGATTCCGACGAACGGGCCATCGAGGTCCACATGGGGAACATCCGGCGGAAGCTGTGCGAAGACCCCAGGAACCCCCGGTGGTTCCAGACGGTGCGCGGGGTGGGGTACCGGCTGACGCCCGAGCAGCCCTAGAGCGGCAATGCAGGCTCTGCACAACGCGGGGTGTACGCGGGGCGGGGCGTCGGCGATACTGTGGGCGGAAGCAGAGGAGCACCCATGGGCAAAGTAGTGATGTACAGCTCGGTGTCGGTGGACGGCTTCATCGCGGACGAGGACGACCAGCCCGGACCGCTGTTCGACTGGCTGCTCAGCGGTGACGTGCCGCTGGACTAGAGCGGCGCGTTGAAGGTGTCGCAGACGTCCTACGACTACACCAGGGCCTACTGGGACCAGATCGGGGTGACTGTCGCCGGCCGCCGGGTCTTCGACATGACGGACGGCTGGGGAGGGACGCCCCCGAGCGGGATCGACCACGTGGTCGTCGTGACGCACCGGCCCGCACCGGACGGCTGGGACCCCGGGGCGCCGTTCCACTTCGTCGACG
>NZ_CADCTE010000086.1 GCF_902805515.1 uncultured Arthrobacter sp.
GGCCGCGAGCCTGCCGGCGAGCAGCGCGGCCGGGAACAGCAGGACCAGCGCGCCGATCACCGGAAGCGGGGAGATCACCAGATCGAACCCGGCAGGCACCACGCCCCCGGAGACCAGTGCCGGCATGAGCAGTTGCCCGGCAAACAGTCCCGGGATGGCCCCGAGCGGGGCCGCGAGGGCGAACACGATGACGATCTCGGCTGTCACCATCGAGCGCACCTGCCGCGGGGTCGCCCCGACGGCGCGGAGCAGGGCGAACTGCGCGTTGCGCTGCCGCAAGGCCGAGGCGAAGGTGGAGGCGACCACGAGTTCGACCACGAGGACCGCCGTGCCGGCGAAGGAGGCGGCCACGGCCATCAGCAAAGGCGCGTCGCCGCGCAGGCCGCTCTCCATGAGCACACCATTAGCGGTCAGCAGCGCGGCGGCCGAGACCACAATCAGGAAGCTGCCAACCCGGCTTGCGCGGTAGGCGCGTACCGCTGAGCGGGCGAAAGACCACATGGCTATCGTCCCAACTCGACGAGGCGGGCCGCGATCTGGCTCGAGGTCGGCGCTGCCAGCCTGCCGGCGAATTGTCCGTCGGCCAGGAAGAGCACTTCATCGGCGGTGGCGGCCACATGCGGGTCGTGGGTGACCAGCACCAGGGTCTGCGTGAACCGCTTGGCGGCACCGCGCAGCACCTCGAGCACCTGATCTCCCGTGCGGCGGTCCAGGGCGCCGGTCGGCTCATCGGCGAAGACCACGGTGGGCCGGGTGATCAGCGCCCGCGCGATGGCCACCCGCTGTGCCTGGCCTCCGGATAACTCGCCCGGCAACCGCCCGGTCATCCCGGTCAGCCCGACGGACTCGACGAGGGTCTGCTGCCACTGCTCATCGGGACGCCGGCCGTCCAGCAGCATCGGCAGCTGGATATTCTCCCCGACGCTCAGGTGGCCAATGAGGTTATACGACTGGAACACGAAACCGACATGGCGCCGGCGGAAACGGGTCACGGCGTCCAGGGAGAGCCCGGTGATGTCGGTCTCGCCGATGAACACCTGGCCGCTGGTTGGCGTATCCAGGCCCGCGGCAAGGTTCAGGAACGTCGACTTGCCCGACCCGGACGGGCCCATAATCGCGATGAACGCACCCGGGGCAATATCGAGGGAGAACTCCTGAAGGGCAGTGATCTCCTCCGGGCCGTTCGGAAAAGTCTTACGGAGTTGAAGGAGGCGCACGGCGGTATCAACCGACGGCGGGCTTATTAACGTACTCGGGGTCATGAACGAGCTTTCTGCTGGGTATCGGGTCAGCGTGTGCTGAGGGTGCTGCAGGTGGTGTGGGTGTCGGGTCAGGGTGTGCTGAGGGCTTCTTCGAGGGCGTCGGTGGAGAGGTTGTAGAGAGCGATGAGTTCCTCCGTGGGGCCTTCGAAGATTTCGTCCTGGGGGCCGTCGTAGATGGCGAATGGCAGTGCTGTGAGGGTGAGGGTGACGGCGGTGCCGTCCTCTGCGACTGCGTTGCGGGTCTGGTAGCCGGGGATGTCGCCGTCGTGGCCCCAGGCTGTGCCGCCGCTTAGTTCTCTGCTTTCGATGCCCAGCCCGTACGTTGCTCCGGGGAAATGCTCCTCGTCGCCGGTGGAGATGCCGGTGAGCATCTGGTCGAGTTCGGCCGGTTCCAGGAGTTCGCCCTCGAGGACGGCTTTCATGAACGTGTTGAGCTCAGCCGGTGTGGACACCATCGCCCCTGCTGCCCCGGCCCAGGAAGGATCGGCTTCGGTGAGGTCGCGTAGTTCGCCGTCGGTGTCGATGTGGTAGCCCAGGGGATGCTCACCGCGCAGCCCGGTCTCACCCGGTTCGGGCAGGTAGGTGTGCTTCAGGTCCAGGGGTGTGACGATCCGATCGTGGATCTGTTCGGCCAGGGGCCGTTGGGTGATGCGTTCGATGATCAGGCCCAGGGCGATGTAGTTGGTGTTGGTGTATTGATGGCGTTCCCCTGCGGGGAAGATCGCGGGCTGTCCGAGCGCCAGGTCGAGCACGTCCCGGGGTGAGCGGTAGATGTCGCGGTCGGCGAACGCTTCGTTGACGATGAGTTCGGTGGTGTACTCGGGCAGGCCGCTGGTGTGTTGGAGCAGCTGCCGGACGGTGATGGCCTTCGGGTCGATCCCCTTCCCCTTGATGATGCCGGGGAGGTAGGTTTCGACGCTTCGGTCCAGCTCCAGGAGTCCTTCTTCCACCAGCTGCAGGGCCACCACCGCGGTGAATGTTTTGCTGGCGCTTCCAATCCGCACTTCACCGTCAGCGGGGACCGGTGCGTCGGTGGCGAGGTCGGCGGTGCCGGCGGTGGCGGTTTCAGCGGTGCCGTCCGGGGAGGTGCGGGTGATGATCGCGCCCGGGTAGCCTTCCTCGACGAGTCGTTCCGCGATGCCGGTCAGCACCTTCGGTGCTTCCTCGGGGGAGTCCTTGGTGGCGGCCGCGGAGGTGCAGGCGGTGAACGCGAGCGACGCGGCCAGTGCGGTGGTGATAACCGCGAATTTAGGGGTGTATTTCATGTCAGTGCTCCGATTTGGTGTGGGGGTTGGTTGGTTGCTGGGTTAGAGGCTGCGGCGTTGCAGGGCGAAGGCGGCGCCGGTCAGCAGGAACCCGGTCAGGACGGTGAGGGCTCCGAGAGAGCCCGTGCCGGTGAGTGAACTGGCGGGTCGGCCAGATGATTGGCAGCGGCGTGATTCCGGGGAACGGGATGACGGGGCCCCGGCTGCGGTCAGCTCGGATCAGGCGGCGACCTGAGGGACGACAGGTGCGTCCTCTGGACCGACGTTCCGAGCCGGGCTGATACTTTCCGGCTCATTCGTGTGCTCCGAGGGCCCGGATGGCCGGGGCCTTCATGGCTGCTCGTGTTGCCAGAAGTGCGGTGATGGTAGTGAGCGTGGCAACGAGCAGGGTGATGGCGCCCAGGAGCGTCCAGGGGATCGCGATGACCGGCGCGCCGTAGAGGCGGTAGGTCGATGCCCACAGTCCGACGAGGGAGAGGACTGCAGCGACGGCGCCGAGGATGAGGCCGATGGTAGTGACGGCCAGGGCTTCAATGACGGTGCTGTGCTGGATCTGGCGCCGGGTGAGGCCACTGAGCCGCAGTGTCGCCAGTTCGCTGCGGCGTTGACTGATGGAGATGGCGAGCGTGCTGAGTACGCTGATGAGGGCGTAGAGGCTGCCGAGCCCGACTATCATGACCATCACGGCACGGTTTCCCG
>NZ_CADCTE010000087.1 GCF_902805515.1 uncultured Arthrobacter sp.
AGTAGGCGCAGGCCACCGCGCAGCCGTTCGCCGTGGAGGGCGAGATGAAGTCGGCGGAGCGCCCGTTGGGCTTTGCCGCCAGCGACTTCTTGACGCCCAGGACGAGCGCCTCGGTCTTGATCCGCACCCAGCGCCGGACGTTCGCCTCGTCGCCGGCGAGCTCGGGGATGCGCCAGTGGCTCGCCACTTCGACCACTTCGGCCTCCGGCCAGCGTGCCAGCACCCGCTGGCCCCGGGGAAGCGCGGCCGCCTCCGGCTCGATGTAGATACGGCTGACCTGGAGGAGTTTGCTCGCCTCAATCATGAATGCCTGGCTCCGGTTCGTGGGGGGGGAATTCCACGCTACCGCAGCGCACCGACACTTCGGCGGTCGACCGGGTACGGCGGTCCGGGCGACGAACGGTCCCGGCCCGGCGCGGCCTAGATGGTCTGGCGCACCCGGATGCCGGCGCGGCCCATGGCGTCGGTGTAGGCCGCATGGATTTCCTTGAGCCAGATCTCCTGGTTCGCCGGCGTCCCCTTGAAGGCCCGCTCGCTGGTGGAGCGCACCTCATAAATCTTGAAGCCGCGCTTGTAGATGGCCCGGTTCTCGAGTTTCATGAGCCGGCGGGCCGCCTTATGGGCGTCGGCTCCGTGGGCGATCAGCGCCGACGCACGCGGAACCTGCTGGAGGAAGCTCAGGAGCGGTTTTACACCGTCGGCGATCTGGTCCATCGACAGCGCCCGCTCCTTGCCCTCCTCGAGGAACCACGGGTAGGCGTTCCACGGCATGACCTGCTCGGGGCGGAGGCCGGCGGACTCGTAGATCTCGGCGATCCGCACGGAGGCCGGATCGTCGTTCTCGAACGAAACGAAGCCCGAGGGCAGCGACGAGCCCGGACTCGAGAAAAGACTGACGATCTTGCAGCCATCGACGTCGTGCACCGGGTCGATGTACGGAACGGTTGACCCGGGCTTGAGCTCCCCGAGCGAATCGCACAGCCGGTTCACGTCTTCAATATTGGGGTCGTAGCGCCGCTCCCATTGCTGGGCCTGATAGGTGGGGTCCGCCATACGTTGTGCCAATTCAACCTCCTAGCGGACATCGCCTGGAGTGGCACAAACTTGTCCGCAGATCTCCAGTTTACGCCGCGGGGCGCCTCGGTCCGGCGCAGGGGCCATAATCCCCGCCCCTCCGCGCCACGGGAGCAGGACCGGGGCCGCCCTTCACCTGGAGGGCCGGCGGCGTGTCGCAGCGGACACGCCGTCGTCCCGGAACTCATTCGGAGAGACCCGGCCCGGGCGACATGCGATAGGGTGGAATGCGCTGTTCTCACGTTTATGGATTCCTGCTATCATGAGAAGATGCCCATGACATACGAGGGCGGAGCTCCGGTCATTCGGGACTCCCCGGCCCTGGATCTCGCGAACACCTACTTCGCGGTACGCGGGAAGCCCCGGGAGGGACTTTCGACGCCGGCCGATGTGGCAGCCTGGGTCCTCGAAGTGGCCCCGCAGCTCGACGGAATCGAGCTGCCCGCCGAGGAGCTCGCCGAGGCCCGGGAGGGCGACCTCGCGCTGTTCCTCGAACTGCGGAGCGCGGTGCGGACCCTCGCCTCGGACCTCACCAAGGGCCTCAGCCCGGCCGAGGGGCCCGTCGCGGTCCTGAACCGCGCCGCCGCGCTGGCGCCGGCAGCCCCGGTCCTGACCCTTACGCCGCAGGGTGCGTTGTCGAAGTCCGCCCGGGCCCGGAGCACCGCCCCCCGGGCGGCGTTGTCCGCCCTGGCCCGGGACGCCGCCGACCTGTTTTCCGGGGAGCGGCTGCAGCAGCTGCGCGACTGCCAGGCGCCGGGATGTTTCCTGTTCTTCCTCAAGGACCACCCCCGCAGGGAATGGTGCACCCCGGCCTGCGGAATGCGCGTCCGCGCCTCGCGCGCCTATTACAAGCGCACCCATGCCGACGAGGTGTCCCCGGGCTTCTAACCGCCCGGGAACACCGCACCCGGCATCAGGAGCCGTCGAGCTCCCGCACTGGGTCCGCGGCCGTACCGGCCTACAGCCCGTACTGCTCGAGGAGCCGCAGCCAGACCTCACTGACCGTCGGGAACGACGGGACTGCGTGCCAGAGCCGCTCCAGCGGCACCTCGCCGGCAATCGCGATCGTCGCCGCGTGGAGCATTTCAGCGACATCCGGCCCGGCCAGGGTCGCGCCGATGATGACCCTGCGGTCCTCGTCGACAATCATCTGCGCCCATCCGGTGTACCCCTCGGCGTGGAGGGCGGAACCGGCCACCGCGATCGGGAGTGAGACCTCCGACGCGTTGACGCCGTCCTTCGTCGCCTGCTCAAGCGTGCGTCCCACCATGGCGATCTCCGGATCCGTGAAGACCACCTGCGGCACCGCGTACGAGTTCGCCGTCGCGGCATACCTGCTCCACGGCTCGACGTCGTCACCGAGGGTACCGGCGGCCCGGGCGGCGATGGCATCGCCGGCGGCACGGGCCTCGTACTTGCCCTGATGGGTCAGCATCACCTTGTCGGCGGCATCACCCAGGACATAGAGCCAGTCACCCGCGCTGCGGACCCGCCCGGTGTCATCGGAGCGAAGGCCCGTGGAGCTCAGCCCGAGATCCTCGAGGCCGAGCCCGTCCAGCGCCGGCCGGCGGCCCGTGGCCACGAGCAGCCTCTCGGACTCGATGGTGTCGCCGCTGTCGAGGGTGACGGACACCGCGTTTTCACCGTTCTTGGCAACGGTCCGGATGCCGGTGTTGGTCAGGACCCGGATCCCTTCCTTCTCAAGGGCGTTCTTCACCAGATCGGCCGCCGGCGTCGGGAACCCCCGAAGGATTCCGCTGCGGGCAACAATCGTCACCTTCGCCCCAAGCCGGGAGAAGGCCTGGGCCAGCTCGGTGCCGGCCACGCCTGCGCCGATCACCGTGATCGACTCCGGAACGTCCTCGGCCGAGACAAGCTCGCGGGTGCCCCAGAACGGAGTCTCATCGAGCCCCTCGATGGCGGGGACCACCGGCACGGACCCGGTGGCGATCACGACAGCCTGGCGGGCCTGGATCGTGGTGACCGTCCCATCCTTGGCCGTGACCTGAACCTCGCGCTCCCCGGAGATGCGCCCCTGGCCGCGGACCAGGGTAATCCCCTGCTGCGCCACCCACTTCGCCTGCCCGGAGTCGTCCCAGTTAGCCGCCATCGCATCCCGGCGGGCGAACACCTGGGCGGCGTCGAGGCTGCCCGTGACCGCCTCGCGCGCTCCCGGCAGGGACAGTGCGGCGGAAAGGGCGGCGCCGGAACGGATGAGCGCCTTGGACGGCATGCAGGCCCAGTACGAGCACTCGCCGCCGACCAGTTCGGATTCGACCAGCACCGCCGTCAGCCCGCCCCGGACCGCCCGATCAGCCACATTCTCTCCAACCGGGCCGCCTCCGATGACGACGACGTCGGTTGTCTTTACTTCGGTCACAATTTTTACCTTCCACCACGTGGTGCCGCGAGCCGGCCCACCGGGCCCGGGAACCGGGTCCTGATCTTTGTGCTGCCGCCCGGGAGATCGACTCCCTGCCGCTTTGGTACAAGCGCGGATCCTCAGCGCCCCTGGAACGGCAGACCGCACAGAGCCTGCCCGTCAGGATGGAAAGGCCCGCCCCGAACAATCCCGGGTAGGGGTTCGTTCGACGGGAACTTCCGCATTCAGATCCTCTAACTGTTAGTACGCTAAGCTTTATTCCGCAGGACCATCTTCAACCCCAGGACGGAGCCATGGCTGCCCCCGACGACGACGATTTGCTGCTTGAGCGCCAGCTCTGCTTTGCGCTGTCCATCGCCTCCCGGACGGTGGTCAACGCCTACCGTCCGGTCCTTGAGAAACTGAAGCTCACCCACCCCCAGTACCTGGTGATGCTCATCCTGTGGGAGCAGGACAACCGGTCGCTGCGGGAGATCAGCGAGATCCTCATGATGGAGCCGGCCACCATTTCGCCGATGCTCAAACGGCTCGAATCCCTCGGCTACCTCACCCGGAACCGGGTGCCCGGGAATGAGAGGACGCTGTCGGTGCGCCTGACGGAGACGGGCACCGCCCTGAGGGCGGAGGCCGTCGGGGTGCCCGGGACCATGCTGGAGCGGCTCGGGCTGACCCGGGAGCAGGTGGAAACGCTCAACGATTCAATGCGCGGAATCATTGCGGCAGCCACCCGGGCCGGCTCCGCCGCCGGCTAGCAGCCGACACCGGACAGGGTCCCTCCAGCGGGTGTCAGCGCGACACCGGCTCCGTCGCCTCGAGCAGCCCGAGTTCGCTGCGCCGCGGCATCCCCTCCCAGTCTCCGGGCACCAGGCACGCGAAGGCTCCGGTGCGCACCGCCGTCAGCAGGCACTCGGCGGGCGCGAGCCCCCTCAGCCGTTCGGCGAGATACCCGGCGACGAAGGCATCACCGGCGCCCACGGTGTCCACGGGCTGGACGGGGACGGCGGCCTGTTCGAAGTACATCCCGTCCACCAGGGCCAGGCACCCCTGGGCGCCGCGCTTGACCACGACCTGCGAGGGCCCAAGCTCCGCGAGCGCGCCGGCGAGTTCCCTCGGACCCTCGGCCGGGCCCACCAGCAGGGCGGCTTCGTCGTCGCCGGCGAAGAGGATGTCGGCCCGGCCGGCGAGACGCCGGAGCACGGGCGAGGCGGCCTCGGGGCTCCACAGCGCCCCGCGGTAGTTGACGTCGAAGGAGACCGGGATGCCGGCTGTGCGCGCGGTCTGCACGGCGAGGTCGACGGCGTCGGCGGCCGACTCGGACAGCGCCGGGGTGATGCCCGTGACGTGCAGGAGCCCGGCGGCGGCGATCTCCTCCACCGGCACATCGGCGGGGCCGAGGCGGGAGCCGGCGCTGCCGGCCCGGTAGTACCAGACCTTCTGGTGGTGTTGCGTGCGCCGTTCCTTGATCATCAGCCCGGTGGGCGCGGCCGGGTCGCGGATCGCGCGCACCTCGAGGCCTTCGGCGCGCAGCTCGCGGACCACGAGGTCGCCAAGGCTGTCCGCACCCACCCGGCCGAACCACGACACCGGGGTGCCGAGCCGCGCCAGGGCGATGGCGACATTGGATTCGGCGCCGCCGATGCCCAGGCCGAGTTCGGAGGCATGGGCCAGCGGCCCCGGCGTCTGTGCCCTCATCAGGGCCATCGTTTCGCCGAAGGTGATGACCCCGGCGGACCCGGCGGGGCTGCCGCCGGACACCGCGGTCATTCCTCCGCTCCCCGCGGTGCGGGCACCGGACGTGACCGGGCCACCAGTTCGGAGACCTCGCGGGCCCGCTGGATCAGGCCCGCCGGGCTTCCACCGGCGAAGGCGTCCTGCAGGAGCGGCCCGCCGAGGCTGACGGCGAGCGCACCGGCCTCGATCCAGCCGGGCACGTCGGCGATGCCGATGCCGCCGCTGGGAATGACGGAAATGTCGGGGAAGGGCCCGCGCAGCTGGCCGATATACCCGGGCCCCACGGTGGAGGCGGGGAACAGCTTGACCGCCGTCGCCCCCGCGTTCCAGCCTGCCAGCAACTCGGTGGGGGTCAGGCCGCCGGGGTAGACCGGGATGCCCCGCTCGACGCACAGGCCCACGGTCGGAAGGTCCATCACGGGGGTGACGATGTAGGCGGCTCCGGCGTCGATGGCCTGGCGTGCCTGCTGGACCCCGGTGACCGTGCCCACGCCGATTTCGGCGTCGGGCCCGAACCGTTCGAGCAGCCGCGGCAGCTCCTCGAGTGCGCCGGGGGTGCTGAGGGTCAGTTCGATCGAGGTGACCCCTCCGGCGAGGAGCGCGTCGAGCACCGGGGCGTACTGCTCCGCGTGGCCCGCGCGGAGCACCGCGATCACCGGATTCCGGAGCAGGGCCTGGCCTGCGGCCGGACGCCGGAGGGAGGCGGGAGAAGTCATCGGCCCAGCCACCCTCCGTCGATCGGGAGGATGGTGCCGTGGATGTAGTCGGCGGCACGCGAGGAAAGGAACACGACTCCTCCTGTCAGGTCGTCCGGCTCCCCCCAGCGCCCCGCGGGGATGCGCTCGAGGATCTGCGCCGAGCGGTTCCCGTCGGCCAGGAGGGCCTCGTTCATGTCCGTGGCGAAGTAGCCGGGCGCGACGGCGTTGACGTTGACTCCCCGGCCCGCCCATTCGTTGCTCAGCGCCTTGGTCAGCTGCCCGACGGCGCCCTTGGACGCCGCGTACGCCGGCACCCGGAACCCGCCTTGGAAGGTGAGCATCGAGGCGAGGTTCACGATCTTCCCCTCGCCGCGCTCCAGCATGGGGGCACCGAAGCCCTGGCACAGCTGGAAGACGGCGCGGGTGTTGACCTGCATGACCGTGTCGAAGTCCGCCAGCGGGAACTCGACGGCGTCGTGCCGGATCTGCGTTCCGGCGTTATTGACGAGGATGTGCACCTCGGAGGCGGCCAGGGCGGCGGTGATCGCCCCCGCAATCGACTCCTCGCTGGTGAGGTCCACCGCGATGGTGTCGATCCGGCGGCCCAGCCGCGCGGCGGTCTCCTCGAGTTCAGCGGAGACCGAGCTGCGCTGCAGGGCGATCACGTCCGCTCCCGCCTTGAGCAGGGCCCGGGCGGTGGCCTGGCCGATGCCGCGGGATGCCCCGGTGATGGCGGCGGTGCGTCCGGTGAGGTCGAAGGGATTAGACATCGGCCGCCCCGCTCTCTTCGCCCGCGGACCCGACGAGGACCTTCAGGACCCCGCCGGCCGACATGGCCTTGGTGAAGGCCTCGGGCACCTCGCCCAGGCCGAAGACCTCGATGGGCAGCCGGCCCAGCTGCAGCACGTCGGCCTCGATCAGCCCGACGGCCCGTTCCATGTCCTGGCGCGTGTAGACCCGCACACCGAGGAGTGTCTGCTCGGAGAAGGTGATGCCCTGGAGGTCGAGCTTCGCAGGCTCCTTGTACACCCCGACAAGCACGATGGTTCCCTGCACGCGGGCCGCCCCCGACAGGGCGGCGGCGACGGAAGGGTGGGCCGCGGAGTCGAAGACGATATCGGCGCCTGCGCCTGCGGTCCTCGAGCGGACGGTGCCGGCGGGGTCCTCACCCGGCGCAAGGACGGAGAAACCGAACCGCCCGGCCGCCTCCCGGCGGTCCTCGCTCGGCTCGATAAGGAACACCTCCCCGGCGCCGGCCTCCCGGGCGACGAGGGCCGTGAGCAGCCCGATCGGGCCGGCCCCGAAGACGGCGACCCGCTCACCCCCCGACAGTCCGGACCGGGCGACGGCGTGCACCGCGACGGCCAGGGGCTCGGCGAGGGCGGCCTGCCGGGCGGGCACCTTCGGATCGACGGGCAGGAGCGCCCGCGCCGGAAGGGCGACGTACTCGGCCAGCGAACCCGGCGCGTCGATGCCGTAGAGGTTGAGGTTGGAGCACACGTGGGAATTTCCGCTGGTGCAGGGGCCGCAGGTACCGCAGGTGATCAGGGGCTCCACGACGACCCGCGTTCCCTCGGGGGGACCGTCGGGCGCGGCGACGGCGACCGTACCGGTGATTTCGTGGCCCAGGATCAGCGGCGGAGCGGCCCGCGGGTGGGTGCCGTGGTAGATGGAGAAGTCGGTGCCGCACAGGCCCGTGTACTCGACCCGGATCAGCGCCCAGCCGTCGGGCACCTCGGGCAGGGGAACCTGCTGCACCGCGACGGTCTCCGGCGCGGTGAGCACGGCGGCCTTCATTGAATCGGAGGGGGTCATGAGAGCACTTTCGGGTTGAGGATATTGCGCGGGACGGTTCCGGAGCAGACATCGAGCACGTTCTCGAGGGTCCGGCTCTTCAGTTCGCCGTAGGACTCCTCGCTGTACCAGGCGGCGTGGGGCGTCAGCACGGCGTTCCCGAGGCCCAGGAGGGGGTGGCCCTCCGGCAGCGGCTCCTGCTCGAAGACATCCAGGCCCGCCCCGGCGAGCTGCCCCGATTCCAGGGCGGCAACCACCGCCGCGGTGTCCACGACCCCACCGCGGCAGGTGTTCACCAGCACCGCGCCGGGTTTCATGGCCGCGAGGGTTCCGGCGTCGATGAGGTGGTGCGTGCCGGCGTTCAGCGGCACGTGGAGGGAGACGACGTCGGCGCGGGCAAGGAGTTCCTCGAAGGTGACGACCTCAACGCCGTCGGGAGTGACCGAGCCGGGGGTGAGGCGGGGTTCGTAGCCGATCACCGTGTACCCGATGCCGCGGGCCTTGCGGGCGGTGGCCGAGCCGATGAGCCCGAGCCCGACGATGCCGAAGACCCGGGTGGCGGTCCGGTGCAGCGGCCGCACCGGGGCCAGGCTGTGTTCGCCGGCGCGCATCCGCCGGTCGAGCTGGGTCACTCCGCGGGCCAGGGTCAGGGCCAGCGCGATTGCGTGGTCGCTGACGTCTTCGGTCCCGTAGTCGGGCACGTTGCACACCGCGACGCCGCGGGCCGTGGCGGCGTCGACGTCGACCGTGTCAACGCCCACCCCGTACCGCCCGATGGCCCGAAGCGCCGGAAGGGCGTCGAGCACCCGGGCCGTGATGGGCGCGTACTGCACCAGGATCCCGTCGGCTCCCGCGGCGGCGGCGATGACGTCGTCCTCGGTGCGGCAGGTGGCCAGGGTGAGGCCGGCGCCGCGGCTGCGGGCCAGGTCCTCCTCAATGGCGATGGAGTCGTGGTCGCAGTCGGTGATGACGATTTTCAGCTGATCGGACATCTCATCCCTCCACTGACTGGAATGCTAGTGCTTTTGCGCCGGACCGGACCTCCGCGGCCGTCATGCACGCACCGCTTCGAGGGACGCGAAGTCCAGCTCGACGCCGTGGCCGGGAAGTTCGGGGGCCACGGCGAAGCCGTCCTCGATGCGCAGCGGCGCCGCGAGGTAGGCGTCGAGCCCGAACCCATGGGCCTCCATGTAGGTGCGGTTGGGCGCCGCGGCCAGGGCGTGGACCGTGAGGTCGTGCACCCCGTGCGAGGTGACGGGGAGGTTGTGTGCCTCGGCCAAGGCGCTGACCTTCCGGAAGGTGGTGTAGCCGCCGCAGTTGCTGACGTCCGGTTCGGGGAAGGTGATGGCACCGGCGGTGATCGCCTGCTGGAATTCGTAGAGGGTGTGGAGGTTCTCACCCCCGGCGATCGGCTGGCGGCCCTCGCGGACAATGCGGGCGTAGCCGGCGAAATCGTCGGGGATGGTGGGCTCCTCGATCCAGACCAGGTTGAAGTCGGCGAGCGCATGGGCGGCGCGGATCGACTCGTCGACGCTCCACTTCATGTTCGCGTCAACCATCAGGGGGAAGTCCTCGCCGAGGTGCTCGCGCATCCGGGCCACCCGGGCCACGTCCTCGCGCAGCTGCGGCCGTCCGACCTTCATCTTGATGGCACGGAAGCCCTGCTCCTGGTAGCCGTCGGCCTGGGCGAGCAGGTCCTCGATCGGCAGCTGAAGGTCGATTCCACCGGCGTACACGGGCACCTTCGGGTCGAAGCCGCCGAAGAGGCGCCACAGTGGCTGCTGGGCCTTCTTGCCCTTGAGGTCCCACAGGGCGATGTCAATCGCGGAGATGGCCGAGGTGACATGTCCCCCGCGGCCCGCGTAGTGGAGGGCCCACCACATCTGCTGCCACAGCGATTCGATGCGGTCGGCGTCCTGGCCCTGCAGCAGGGGCGCGAGGTAGCGGTCGATCATCACAGCCACGGCCGCACCGCCGTGATTGACGGTGTAGGTGTAGCCCAGGCCTACGGCCCCGTCGCTGTCGGTCACCCGCACGGTGATGAGTTCAAAATCCAGCATCACCCCGTGCATGCTGTCGGTCAGCGTCTGCTGCAGCGGGATCCGGTAAAGGTCCGTCTGCATTGTTTCGACTTTGGCCATGGTCACTCCTTTGGACGTGGGTACCGAGGAGCCGGCTCTTCCCCGGAGGGCCGTCCGACGCCTAGAAAACCGGTTTTCCCCGGCGGCGTCCACCCTACGGCGATTCCCGGGTGAGGTCAACATCACACCTGCCGCTGTGGCAGAATCAGACTGCCGCATGCTTCGAAGGGAGGTTCAGTGCGCGACGCCGACGCTCCGCTCCACTCGAAACAGCGCTCCCGCCTCATTGACGTGGCCAACCATGCCGGTGTCACCAAATCGGTCGTTTCCCGGGTCCTGAACAACGACCGCACCCTCTCCATCCGGGAGGAGACCCGTACGCGCATCCTCGACGCGGTGCGGGACCTGGGCTACCAGCCGCACACCGGCGCCCGCGCCCTGGCCGGCGCCAGTACCCGCGCCCTTGCCCTGCTCATCCCGGACCTCACCAACCCGGTCTACTCCCGCATTACCCGCGGCGCCGTCCAGCAGGCGCGGGCCCGCGGCTTCGCCATGCTGCTGGCGGAGGACTCCGCCGATTTCGGCGTGGACCGGCAGTTCGCCGACCTCGTGGCGAGCCACCGCGTGGACGGGCTCCTGATCGCCTCGGCACGCCCCGACCACCCGCTGTTGGGCATGCTGCCCGACTCCCGGATTCCGCACGTGTTCGTGAACCGCGTCGTCGCGGGCTCCGGGCGGAACATCTCGCTGCAGATCGAGGCGGCCAGCCAGGCCGCCCTGGACCACCTGCTCGCGCTGGGGCACCGGCGGATCGGCCACGTCTCGGGCCCGGAGCAGCTCGCGCCGACCGTCAGCAGACGGGCCGGGCTGCTTGGCGCCGCGGCGGCGGCGGGCATTCCGGAACCCTCGATCGAGTCGGGGGAGTTCAACGAGCAGGGCGGCTATGCCGCGGCCACCCGGCTGCTGGCGGACCACCCCGACCTGACCGCGATCTACGCGAGCACCCTGAATCAGGCGATCGGCGTCCTCTCGGCCGTCCATGCCGCGGGGCTGCGCATTCCCGGGGACATCTCCGTCATCTCCTACGACGACCTCCCCCTCGCCGGGTTCCTCCACCCTCCCCTGACGGCCATCGCCATGCCGCTGATGGAGCTGGGGCAGGCGGCCGTCGACGCACTCTGCGCCCAGCTCGAAGGGGCACCCCCCAAGGATGTGCTGGTGCCGGGCGCCCCCGAGGTGGTGGTGCGCGGGTCAACCGGGCCGCCGCGTTCTGGACCGCCCGCCGGCACCGCAAAAGTGCCGTCTTAAAGCGGATCTCTCCTTCGGCGGCGGCCCTTCGGCGGCCCCCAGGCGCTAGTCTTAGCGCACCGGACCGAAGGGACCCGCACCATGACGAAAACGATCTACAGAGCCGCCTCCTCCCTCAACGGATTCCTCGCCGACGGGGAGGGTTCGATGGACTGGCTCTTCGCCGTGGACCAGCCCGAGCCCTACCACCAGGGGCACTTCCTGGACGGCATCACGGTGCTGGTCCAGGGGTCGAAGACCTATGAGTGGATGCTCGAGGCCGAGGGCGTCCTCGACCGCCCCGGACGGTGGCGGGAGTTCTACGGGAACCGCCCGGTGTTCGTCTTCACCAACCGGGACCTTCCCCGGCCGGACGGCGCCGATGTGCGGTTCGTCTGCGGCGAGCCCGGCGCCGTCTACCCGCAGCTCCTCGAGGCCGCGGGGGACAAGGACATCTGGCTGATGGGCGGTGGCGACCTCGCCGGCCAGTTCTTCGACGCCAACCTGCTCGATGAGGTGCAGGTGGCGATCGCCCCGGTCACCCTCGACGCCGGGGCGCCGCTGCTGCCGCGCTTCATCCAGTCGGACCGGCTCAGCCTGCGCAGCGCGGAGCAGCTCGCCCAGTTCGCCCACCTGACCTACGAAGTCACCCGCTGGCAGCCCCATCCTGCCTAACCACCCGCCCAGGGCCGGATGCCGCGCTTTTCCTGTGCCTTTCCTGCGGATAATCCTCTGGTGCCGCACCCCCGGTGGTTCGAGAATGGAGGGGAGGGCGGCAGCGAACCTGCCCTCCAGCGGCGGCTGCGGCCCCGCTTTCGACAAGGGCAAAACCGGTGCGAGCCGGTGACGCAAAGCCACGGGGCCTTACGGTCAGCCGGGCTGCCGAACAGCAAAGGTCTCCCATGCACGACACCTCCCCGGGTACCGCCCGGCCCATCCCCCGCCGGTTGGCGGCACACCTGCTGCGCACCGCGCTCACCCTCTGCCTTGCCGCCGTCGTTGCGGCGCTCGGACCAGGGGCACTCCAGCCGGTCCACGCCGCCACGGCGTCCATCTCCCTGAGCGCCTCCAGCGGATCCGCCGGGACCCTGGTCACCGTCTCCGGAACGGGGTTCCCCAAAAAGTCGAAGGGCACCCTCACCGCCGGTACGGCCTCCGTGCCCTTCACCGCCAACGCGTCCGGATCCTTTACCGCCGGCATTGTCATCCCCGACGCCGGCAGCCCGGTGCTCGTCGAGGCGCGGGCGGGCTCGAGCATCGCCTCGGCGCCCTTCACCCTGACCTACGCCCCGCCCGCCGGGCCCGCCCCCGTGCCGGGGATCCGCACGGCACCGCTGCGTTTCGGCGCCGGCACCCCCGGCGGACCGATGGCCGCCGGTGAGCTGGACGAGGTGGCCGTGCTCGCCGGCGAGGCACCGTCGGTCGTCCTGTCCTACAAGGACTTCGCCCAGGCCCCGCCGCTGGCCGAGCTCGACGCCGTCCGGTCCCGCGGCGCCGTGACCCTGCTGACCTGGGAGCCGTGGCTCTGGGGCGGCGGCACCGCCCAGCCCGCCTACTCGCTCGACCGCATCGCCGCCGGGGACTTCGACCCGTACCTGCGCCAGTGGGGCTCCGCCCTGACCCAGTGGGGCCATCCCGTGATGCTGCGCTTCGGCCACGAGATGAACGGCAACTGGTACCCGTGGGCGGAAGGGGTCAACGGCAACGAGGCCGGCGACTACGCCGCGGCATGGCGCCACGTGCACGACGTCGTGGCCTCCACCGGCGCCACCAATATCTCCTGGGTGTGGAATCCGAACGTCCCGTACTGGGGGTCGACGCCCCTGGACCAGCTCTACCCGGGAGCCCAGTACGTCGACGCCGTAGCGCTCGACGGCTACAACTGGGGCGCCTCCGCCTCGTGGAGTACCTGGGTGGAGCCCGATGCCCTGTTCGGGGAAGGACTTGCGGAGGTGCGCCGGCTCGCCCCGGGGAAGCAGATCCTGATCGCCGAGACCGCGTCGGCGGAGGCGGGCGGATCGAAGTCCGCCTGGAACACGTCCCTGGTGCGCTACCTCGCGGCCCAGCCCGACGTCACGGCCCTGGTCTGGTTCCACTTCGCCAAGGAAACCGACTGGCGGATCAACAGCAGCGCCGGCTCCGCGGCGGCGCTGGCACAGGCGCTCGCGGCCCGGCCGCCGGCGGGCTGAGCCGTCCCGGAGCGGACCCCTCGTCCGCTCCGGCGCCGGCGGCCCGGAGTTTCCGGAATCCGGGGACTTTCAGGTCTGGACCCGCTCCGGGGCCAGCCGGTATCCGACGCCCCGGACGGTCACCAGCCAAGCGGGCTGGCGGGGATCTTCCCGGAGCTTCTTTCGGAGATTCCCGATATGCACTTCGACGGCCCGTTCGTCCACATCGCTCACGTAAGCCGCGTCGCGGTACTGCTCGCCGCGCACCACCCGGACCAAATCGGCTTTAGTGCGGACCGAGCCGCCGCTGCGCATAAGGTCGTGAAGTAAATCGAACTCGCTCCGCGTTAAACTGATTTCGGCATCAAACAGTTTGGCAGTGCGGGTTTCCTGGTGGAGCACGAGGCCGTTGTGGCGCAGTACCGGCTGCTGCGGAACCGCCCCCGCCTCGGGGGATGCGCCGGCCGGCCCTCCGGCCTCCCGCGGCCGCCGGAGCATGGCAGCGACCCGGGCCCTCAGCTCGCGGGGCCGGAAGGGCTTGGTGAGGAAGTCGTCGGCGCCGGACTGGAGGGCCATGAGGGTGTCCAGTTCATCGGCGCGTGCGGTCAGCATAATGACGTAGCAGTCGCTGAACGCCCGGATGCGCCGGAGCACCTCGAAACCGTCGATATCGGGCAGTCCGACATCGAGGGTCACCACCGTGGGGCTGTTGCCGCGCACCGCGAGGACCCCCTCACGCCCGGTCGCCCCTGAGTGAACCTCGAACCCCGACTGCTGAAGGACAGCGCTCAAGAGATTGCGCACATCTTCGTCGTCTTCAATAACGACGGCAGTCCCCTGCTCACCCATATTTTTCCCTTACGCCGGAGGCCGGGAGACGTGAAACGTATTCACCCTCGCACACCTTGAGA
Organism: uncultured Arthrobacter sp.; assembly: GCF_902805515.1. Lineage (GTDB taxonomy): Bacteria > Actinomycetota > Actinomycetes > Actinomycetales > Micrococcaceae > Arthrobacter_D. The sequence continues at coordinate 14,128 of NZ_CADCTE010000087.1, forward strand.
CCCGTGATTGTTTTACAGGCTACAAGGGAAGTTCGTGTTAAGTAAGTTACGCAAGATTGCCGCAGTTTCTTTACCGAATTTCTGCACCTCAATGCCCGTACGAGAGCAATAATAGAGAAATGTCCTCTCTTCATACGGAACCCGCGCCACCAGATTTTCTGTATGAGCCTCCGCCCGTCGAGTCGACCCCGACCACAAAGACGAACCTCTACTTCCGGCGGCTCGGTCCGCGGGTCCGGATCGGCCTGTGCCAGCTGCCCCTGACGGTCATCATCATCGGCATCGTGCTGGCCGCCCCCAGCGTCTGGCCTGGACTGCTCAGCCTCCACTGGTTCCAGCTCGGACTCGCCATCCACGCGGCGCTGTTCCTGGCCTGCTGGCTGATCCCCTGGGAGCGCCTGCCCCAGGCCGCCCCCCTGATCATCCCGGTCGGGGACATCCTGGCGATCGCCGTGACCCGCAACAGCGGGCTGGAAATCCTCCCCGGCCTCGGTGCGCTCGCCGTTTTCCCCGTCATCTGGCTGGCCGCCTCGGGCATCCTCGGCTGGCTGGCGGTGCTCATGAGCTTCGTCGGTCCCCTGCTGATCGTGGGGTTTCCGGTGCTGGCCAAGCTCCCGGACGTCACCGCGGCCGAGCTGAGCGGCACGGTCTTCCTCCCCCTGACACTGCTCTCGGTCGCCCTCGCGGTCCGCTTCGCGACCGCCAATGTGGCCCTGCAGCAGCGCCAGCTGATGAAGAAGGATGCCATCCTGCGCGAGCTGCTCAAATCGAGCAAGGAGCGCGAGCGGCTCCTGCACACCGTGCTGGACACGATCGACGTCGGCGTCGTGGCGGTCAATGCCGAGGGCGAGACGATCCTCACAAACCACCAGCAGAACCTCCTCCACCGCCTCGCCCTGCCCTCCGGAAGCTCCGGCGCCGACGAGTCGGCGCTTGCACTGTTCGGCCAGGACCAGCGGACGGTCCTGCCGGAGGCCAAGCGCCCGGTGCGCCGGGCGGTCGACGGCGAGTCCTTCGCGGACTACCTGATCTGGATCGGGCAGGGCAACGACCAGCGGGCCCTCTCCACGGCGGCGCGGGCCATGAAGAGCGACTCCGGCGCGTTCAGCGGCGCCGTCATCGCCTCGAGCGATGTCACCGGCCTGGTCGAGGCGATCGCAGCGAAGGACGACCTGATCGCCAATGTCTCCCACGAGCTGCGGACGCCACTGACCTCGATCCTCGGCAACCTGGAACTGGCGCAGGACGCCGGCGATGAGGTGCCCCCGCGCACCGCCTACTATCTGGACATCGCCCACAGCAATGCCGAGCGCCTGCTCGAGATCGTCTCGGACCTGCTGCTGTCGGCCTCCGCCGCGCTGAGCGTCCACCCCCGCCGCACCGACATTGCGGGCCTCGTGGATTCCAGCGTCGGCTCGCTGAGCGCCCTGGCCCGCGCCGGGGGAATCACCATCCGGGTTGATGTGCCCTCCCCGTTGTGGGCGCACGCCGACCCGCAGCGGACCTCCCAGGCGATCGACAACCTCCTGTCGAACGCGATTAAGTACTCCCCGGAGGGCGGCGCAGTCACCATCACGGCCCGGCCCGACGGCGACGAGGTGGTCCTGTCGGTCGAGGACACCGGCTCCGGAATGACCCCGGCGGACGCCGCGAGGGTCTTCGACAAGTTCTTCCGTGCCCGCTCGGCCCGGGAATCGGAGGTTCCCGGCACGGGCCTCGGGCTGTCCATCACCAAGGCCATTGTCGAGGGCCACGGCGGAACGATCTCATGCAGCAGTGAACCCGGCCGGGGCACCCGTTTCACCGTCACCCTTCCCGATCACCCGGCACCGGCCGACACCCCGGCCTAACGGCGCCTCCCGGGTGGCCCGCCACCTCCGCCCGGCCGCCCTCCGGACCCGCCGGCGTCGGTGGCTGGCGGCCCGCCGGAGCCCTCCGGCGCTCCCGGGTGATTGACGCCGGTTCCCGGTTTTGCAGTAGAAATGAGGGATGCAGTCCTCCCCCGTTCTCCACCTTTCGCGTTCGGGCACAAGCGTTGTGCTCGACACCACCACCAACGGCCTCCCGGCGGTTCTCTACTGGGGCGAGGCCCTGGGGGACATCGCCGACGACCAGCTGATTGCCCTCGCAGCGGCCCTCCGCCCGCAGCGGGTATCGGGCGGCATCGACATCCCGGCCCGTCTGACCCTCGTTCCGCAGGAGTCCTTCGGCTGGCAGGGAACCGCCGGCTTCACCGGGCACCGCGGCGGGTCCTTCATCTCCGCCGCGTTCACCACCACCGACCTGCAGTCCACGGCTCACGACGTACGGCTCACCGCCGTCGACGCCGTCGCGGGCCTGACCCTCGAAGCGGAACTGACTGTCACCGAAGCGGGCCTGTTCCGCCAGCGCCTCGGCGTCATCAACAGTGCCGACATCGCCTACGAGGTCCGCTCCCTGCTGGCCACCTTCCCCCTTCCGGCCAGCGCACAGGAGGTCCTGGACACCACGGGCCGGCACCTGCGCGAGCGCAGCCCCCAGCGCCACGCCCTCACGGCCGGCAGCTACCGCAGGGAGAGCAGGAAGGGCCGCCCCGGCGCCGACGCGACCCTGCTGCTGGGCGCGGGCGAACCGGCCTTCGGGTTCCAGCGCGGCCTGGTCCACGCCGTCCACACCGCCTGGAGCGGGAATCACCAGCTGCTCGTCGAAAAGACGCCGACCGGCGAGGCCTTCCTAGGAGCCGGGGAGCTGCTGCTCCCCGGCGAAATCGTGCTCGCTCCCGGGCAGCGGTACGACGCGCCCGAGGCCCTCGGGTCCTGGGGCCATGGGCTCAACGAGCTCGCCGCCCGCTTCCATCAGGAACTGCGGCTCCGCGCCAACCACCCGCGGCGCCCGCGCCCGGTCACGCTGAACACCTGGGAAGCGGTCTACTTCGATCACAACCTCGAGCGCCTGACCCACCTCGCCGACAAGGCCGCCGCCGTCGGCATCGAGCGTTTCGTGCTGGACGACGGCTGGTTCTCCGGCCGCCGGGACGACACCGCCGGGCTCGGTGACTGGTTCGTGGACCCCGCGGTGTGGCCCGAGGGGCTGACCCCGCTGATCGACCACGTCCGGTCGCGCGGGATGGAGTTCGGGCTGTGGTTCGAACCCGAGATGGTCAACCCCGACTCCGACCTGGCGCGGAGCCATCCTGACTGGATCATCCAGGCCGAGGGCCGCCTGCCCGTGCCCGGACGCCAGCAGCAGGTGCTCAACCTGGCGAACCCCGAGGCCTACGACTACATCCTGAAGTCGATCGACGCCGTGCTCACCGAAAACGACATCTCCTACGTCAAGTGGGACCACAACCGCGAGGTGCTCGACGGTGCCGACGCCCGCACCGGACACGCGGTCATCCACGAGAACGTCCTGGCGCTGTACCGCCTGCTCGACGAGCTGAAGCAACGCCACCCGGGCCTCGAGATTGAAAGCTGCGCCTCCGGCGGAGCCCGCGTGGACCTCGGCATCCTCGCTCGAACCGACCGCATCTGGACGAGCGACTGCATCGACCCCATCGAACGCCTGCCGAACCAGAAGTACACGGGGCTCCTGGTGCCGCCGGAGCTGATGGGCATGCACGTCGGCGGGCCTGTCTCGCACTCCACCGGACGCGCGCACGGCCTGTCCTTCCGCGCCGCCACGGCCGTCTTCGGCCACTTCGGTGTGGAGTGGGACATTTCGGACCTCAGCGCCGAGGACACCGCCGCCCTGGCGGAGTGGATCGAGGTCCATAAGTCGTGGCGGGACGTGCTCCACACCGGGCACACCGTCTACGCCGACCTTCCGGACCCGGCGATGGACGTGCGCGGCGTCGTCGCCCGGGACGGTTCGTCGGCCCTGTTCGGCTACTCGCTGACCGCCTCCAGCGCCAGCTACCCTCCGGGACGGATCGTCTTTCCCGGGCTCGACCCCGAGGGCTCCTACAGCATCTCGCTCGCTGCACCCCACCGCGAGCTTCCGGGGAACGGGCAGTCAGCCCTGGCCTGGGTGCAGGCGGCCGCCGAGGGATCCCCGCTGTCGCTCAGCGGACGCCTGCTGGGCTCGGTGGGCCTTGAAGCGCCGGTGCTGTTCCCGGAGCAGTCGGTCCTGATCGAGCTCAGGCGGACCGAGGGCTAGTCAGTGCGGGAGCTGCTCCCGTTCGCCGGGTCCTGCTCCGTCCAGCTTTGCCCGGAGTGACCATTCCGGACGAAAGCTGCCCACCGACCGGCGCTGGTCGGTGGGCATATCCGGACATACCCACGGAACAGACGCGGTCAATGAGCAGAACGGCCTAACCCCGCACAACTGCCCACTGACCAAGGCCAGTCAGTGGGCAAAACGGCCCAACCCGGCACAACTGCCCACCGACCAAGGCCAGTCAGTGGGCAAAACGGCCCAACCCGGCACAACTGCCCAGTGACCGAGACCGGTCAGTGGGCAGAGCGCCCAACCCGGCACAACTGCCCAGTGACCGAGACCGGCCAGTGGGCATATCCGGACATGCCCACGGAACAGGCGCGGTCGGTGGGCAGAACGGCCCGACCCGGCACAACTGCCCGCTGATCAAGGCCGTTCGGGCGTCAAATCGGCGCGCGGGCGCCAGTCCCATTTCTGAGACGTCAGGAAGCAGCCGAATGCCGGGGCGGCCAACCCGGGGCAGCGCCGCTCAGGCGGAACCGCGCCACATGACCACGGTCTCGAGCACGCGCGGCGAGCTGGGCAGGCCCATCAGCTGGGCGAGCACCAGTTCGGCAGCCGTGGTGCCGAGGAGCCCTGCCGGCTGGCGCACGGTGGAGAGCTGGGGCCGGCACCGCAGGGCCCAGCTGCTGTCGTCGAAGCCGACAATGCCGACGTCCTCGGGCACGCGCCGTCCGGCCTCCTGCAGGGCGGTCATGGCGCCGGCGGCCACCGCGTCGGAGGCCGCGAACACGCCGTCGATCGACGGGTCGCGGCGGAGCAGCTTCTGCATGCCCTCGAAGCCGGCGGCGTAGGTGTAGAGAGGGTACTCAACGACCAGGCGGGGGTCGTACCGCTCCCCCATCGCGGCCCGGAATCCGGCCAGGCGGTCCTGGCCCGAGTCGCGGTCCAGGGCGCTGGCGATCATGCCGACGCGCTGGCGCCCGGTGCCGAGCAGCCTGCTCGTGATTGCGCGTGCCGCCTCGACATTGTCGATCGCGGCGTACGGCAGGTCGGGAGTGCCGTCGGGATGTCCGACGAAGGCGGCCGGCAGCCCGATGTCGGCGACGGCTGCGGCGATGGGATCCGAGGCGCGGGCCGAGACGATGACGGCGCCGTCGATCAGGCCCCCACGCAGGTGGTCGGCGACCCGGCGGCTGTCGCGGTCGGAGTCGATAATGAGGGTGACCAGCTGGTAGTCGGCCTTGGAGAGCGCCTCGTTGGCACCCAGCAGGATCGAGCCGATGTTCGGGTCCTCGAACAGGAGCGAATGCGGCTCGTGAATGATCAGGCCGATCGCCCTGGATTCCTGGGTGACCAGGTTCCGGGCCGCCGTATTGCGCACGTAGCCCACCTGGGCGATCGCCGCCTCGACGGCCATCCGCGCCTCCGCAGAGACATATTTCTCCCCGTTGACCACCCGGGAGACGGTGCCCCGGGACAGCCCCGCGGCGTCGGCGACGTCGTTGATCGTGGCGCGCCGTGCTCGCATTCGGGTGAGGGACATATCTGTACTGTAGCCGAGCCTCCGACTACTCGGAGGTAGCTCAGCCGTTGACAGCCTTCGGGGCCGTTGCTACGCTGTGAACGCTCCCAGAGATTGCAGAGGACATCGGTTCCGTGGTTTCTGGGAGCGTTCACAGAGCGTTCAAGGCAACGAGGCCCCTCCTCGTCTTGCGCGTGCAGAGCAAGCCGAAGGAGCAGGGTTGAACCTGAACAAATATCCAGTCACGGAGCTGTCCGGAAACGGAAAGCTCGTCTATGGCTGCGACTACAACCCCGAGCAGTGGAGCCGTGAGGTCTGGCTGGAAGACGTCCAGCTGATGAAGCAGGCCGGCGTGAACCTCGTGGCCATCAATATCTTCGGCTGGGCCGAACTTGAAAGCTCGCCCGGGAACTACTCCTTCGAACGCCTCGATGAAATCCTCGACCTGCTCCACGAGCACGGAATCGGCGTCAACCTCGGCACCGGCACCTCCTCCACCCCGGCCTGGCTGACCACCCTTCACCCCGAGATCCTCCCCCAGTCCGCCGACGGAGTCCGGGCCTGGCCCGGCGGACGGCAGGCCTGGTGTTCAAGCTCCCCGGTGTACCGCGAGCACGCGCTGCGCCTGGTCGAGCAGGTCTCCCGCCGCTACGGCGCCCACCCCGCCGTCCGGCTCTGGCACGTCTCCAACGAACTCGGCTGCCACAACGCCCTGTGCTACTGCGACGTCTCGGCCTCCGCGTTCCGCGGCTGGCTCCGCAGCCGCTATGAGACCCTCGATGCGCTCAACGCCGCCTGGGGCACCACCTTCTGGTCGCAGCGCTACTCCGGGTGGGACCAGATCCTTCCTCCGCGCACCACCATCTCCGCGTACAACCCCACCCAGGTCCTGGACTTCCACCGCTTCAGTTCCGATGAACTGCTCGGCTACTACTCGGCCGAGGCGGAGATCCTGCGGCAGCACAGCACCGTGCCGGTCACCACCAACTTCATGGTCACGGCCCACATCCGCACCCAGGACTACTGGTCATGGGCGCCGCACATGGACGTCATCGCCAACGACCACTACCTCGACCACCGGCTCGAGGCACCGACCATGGAACTGGCCTTCGCCGCCGACGCCACGCGCGGACTCGCCCAGGGCTCGCCCTGGCTGCTGATGGAACACTCCACCTCCGCCGTGAACTGGCAGCCGCGCAACATCGCCAAGGCACCCGGCGAGATGATCCGGAACTCCCTGACCCACCTCGCCCGAGGGGCCGACGGCCTGTGCTTCTTCCAGTGGCGCGCCTCCGTCCAGGGCAGCGAGAAGTTCCACTCCGCGATGCTCCCCCACGCCGGAACCGATTCGCGGGTGTGGAAGGAAGTCGTTGAGCTGGGCGGCATCCTTGAACGCCTCACCGAGGTCGGCGGCAGCACCGTGACCGCCGAGGCCGCCCTGGTCTTCAGCTGGGAAGCCTGGTGGGCCTACGACCGGGAGTCCCACCCGTCGTCGGATATTGCCTACCTCGATCAGGTCCACGCCGCGTACAAGGCGCTGTGGGAGGCAGGCATCACCGTCGACATCGTCGCCCCGGGTGCCGACCTCTCCGCCTACAAGCTCGCCGTCGTGCCCGGCCTGTACCTGGTGCGCGACAGCGACGCCGCGGCGCTGGCCGACTACGTTGCCGACGGCGGCCACGCGCTCGTGACCTTCTTCAGCGGCATCGTCGACGAAAACGAGAAGGTCCGCACCGGCGGCTACCCCGGGGCGTACCGGGAACTGCTCGGTATCCGCACCGAGGAATTCCTTCCCCTGGCCCCCGGTGACATGCCGGCCCTGGACAACGGCACCGCGGCGTCGCTGTGGAGCGAGGCACTGCGCCTCGAAGGAGCCGAGGCAATGGTCTCCTTCACCGGCGGCCACCTCGCCGGCACCGCCGCCGTCACCCGCAACCGGCACGGCGCCGGCACCGCCTGGTACCTCGCCACCGCGCTGGAGCCGGCGGCGCTGCGCGAAACCCTCACCCGGGCCGCCGCCGACGCCGGGATCACCGCCGCGTCCTCCCCCGAGGGCCTGGAGACGGTTGTCCGCTCCAACGGGGACCGGAGTTACGTCTTCCTGATCAACCACTCGCCCGAAGAACACAAACACGCAATCCAGGGCCAGGAACTGATTGTCGGTGAGGAAGTTGCCGATGTCGTCGTGGTCCCCGCAGGCGCCGTCCGGGTTGTCCGCACCTCCACCTCCGCCCACCCAACCAATGGCCTCCCCACAGGCTCAAAGGATGTTGAAAGTGACTAGTTCAAGCATTTCTCCGGCACTGGCCAAGGGGGCGCAGAAACCCCGGAGAACCAAGACCTTCGCGGCCCAGCGCCGCGCAGTCCTCCTCTTCATCGCGCCGTTCGCCGTCCTGTTCCTGGCGTTCTACGCCATCCCGATCGTCTTCGCCGTGGTTCAGTCGCTCCTGACGGTGGAGCGGGAGGGCACCTTCGGGGCGCCGCAGGAGGTCTTCGGCGGTTTCGTCCAGTACCAGCAGGTGTTCCAGAACACCGAGTTCTGGCGGTCCGTGGGACGGGTGGTCCTCTTCGGCGTCGTCCAGGTTCCGATCATGCTCGGCCTGGCCCTGCTGTTCGCCCTGCTGCTGGACTCCCCGCTGCTGAAGGGCAAAAAGTTCTTCCGCCTCGCGTTCTTCGCCCCCTACGCCGTTCCCGGTGTCATCGCCGCGATCATGTGGGGCTTCCTCTACTCGCCGACGCTCTCTCCGTTCGGGCTGATCACCTCGGAGGTCAACGTCCTCTCCGCGGAGCTCGTGCTGTGGGCCATCGCCAACGTCGTGACGTGGGTGTACGTGGGCTACAACATGCTGATCATCTACTCCTCGCTGCTGGCCATCCCCACCGAAATCTATGAGGCGGCCAAGCTCGACGGCGCCAGCAACATCCAGATCGCCTGGCGCATCAAGATCCCCCTGGTCGTGCCGGCCATCATCCTCACCGGGGTGTTCTCGATCATCGGCACACTCCAGCTCCTCGCCGAACCCCAGACGCTTCGCAGCTTCAGTTCGGCCATCAGCAGCACCTTCACCCCGAACCTCGCGGTTTACACCACGGCGTCGGTTCCCAACTACCACCTTGCCGCAGCGTTCTCCGTAGTGCTGGCCCTGGCAACGTTTATCCTCTCCTTCGTCTTCCTCAAGGCAACCCAGCGGAAGGTCAGCCAGTGAGCGCAGCAGCAGCGGCCCCAGTTTCAACCCGAAAGTCGGTGCGCAGGGGAAACGCCCCCCGCGGGCCCCGGCACAGCATCATGTCCCGCACCGGGGCGATGCTCATCATGGGCGTCTTCACCCTTTACTTCCTCACCCCCATCTGGTGGCTGCTGGTCTCCTCGACCAAGACCGGCGGCCAGATCACCGGCACGGCGCCGCTGTGGTTCACCATGGAGTCGATCCCGACGTTCTTCAGCAACATCGGCCGGCTCTTCACCTACAGCGACGGCGTGTTCGGGCGCTGGCTGCTCAACAGCGCGATCTACGCGGGCCTGGGCGCACTCCTTGGGACCATCATCGCCGCCATGTGCGGCTACGCCCTGGCCAAGTACGAGTTCAAGGGCCGCGAGGCCATCTTCAACATCGTGCTCAGCGGCGTGCTGGTGCCGGCGACGGCCCTGGCCCTGCCGCTGTTCCTGATCTTCAGCGAGGTCAAGCTCACCAACACCCTGTGGGCCGTGTTCCTCCCGAGCCTGGTCAGCCCGTTCGGCGTGTACCTCGCCCGCATCTACGCGGCGGCCAGCGTCCCCGGCGAGCTGCTTGAGGCCGCCCGGCTGGACGGCTCCGGGGAGATCCGGACGTTCTTCACCGTGTCCACCCGCCTGATGGCGCCGGCCCTGGTGACGATCTTCCTGTTCCAGTTCGTCGCGATCTGGAACAACTTCTTCCTGCCCCTGATCATGCTCCGCGACCAGACCCTGTTCCCAGTGACCCTGGGCCTGTACGCGTGGAACAGCCAGATCAGCCAGATTCCCGAACTGAGGGTCCTCGTGATCGTCGGAGCCCTCGTCTCGATCCTCCCGCTCATTGCAGCATTCCTTGCGCTTCAGCGCTTCTGGAGCAGCGGGCTGGGTGCCGGAAGCGTCAAGTAGCTTCCAACACCAACACCTCCACCAACCTGCCCCGCGGCAACCGCCGCGGAGCACCCCCACCGATAGGAAAAGAAAATGCGCGCGCATTACGGAAAAGCCACCGCAGCCTTTGCCATGGTCTCAGCGCTCACCCTCGCCGGCTGCGCAGGCGGCGGCGGCGGCGACTCCACGGCCGGCGGCGAAGGCGGCAGCTCGTGCGAGCCGTCGTCCGGTCCCGTCGACCTGACCTTCACCACCTGGGTTCCGGGCATGGACAAGGTTGTCGACCTGTGGAACGAGGAAAACCCCGACATCCAGGTCAAGGTGCAGACCGGGCCGAACGGCAACTCGGGCACCTACCAGAACTTCTTCAACCAGCTGCAGGCCGGCAACGCCCCGGACCTCGGCCAGATCGAATACGACGCCCTGCCGAACTTCCGCGTCCAGGACGGCCTCGAGAACATCGCGTCCTGCGAGAACGTCTCCGACGCCGAGGACCAGTTCGTTGACTGGACCTGGGGCCAGGTGACCTTCGGTGAGGACGACGCCGTCTACGCGGTCCCCCAGGACAGCGGCCCGATGGCCATGTTCTACCGCAAGGACCTCTTCGAGCAGGCCGGCATCGAGGTTCCGACCACGTGGGAGGAATACGCCGCCGCAGCGGAGGAGATCAAGGCCCAGGGCTCCTACATCACCAACTTCCCCCGCGGTGATGTGAACTGGTTCGCCGGCAATGTATGGCAGGCCGGCGGTCAGTGGTTCTCCAACGACGACGAGGGCTGGGATGTGAACCTCACGGGTGAGGAATCCGAGCAGGTCGCCAACTACTGGCAGGGCCTGCTCGAGAAGGACCAGGTTTCGACCCTGCCCTCCTTCTCGGACGAGTGGAACGCTTCCTTCAACGAGGGCGACCAGTGGACCTGGATCTCCGCGGTGTGGGGTGCCTCGACGCTGGCCACCGGCGCCCCCGACACCTCGGGCAAGTGGGCCGTGGCGCCCATGCCGCAGTGGGAAGACGGCGGAACGGCCGCAGGCAACTGGGGCGGTTCCTCCACCGCGGTCCTGAAGGGCTCGGAGCACCCGTACGAGGCGGCGCAGTTCGCGCTGTGGCTCAACACCGACCCCGAAGCCCTGGCCCTGGCGAACGAACTCGGCGGGCTCTACCCCGCCGCGAAGTCGGCCACGGACCTCGAGGCCTTCAGCGGTGGCGTTGAGTACTTCGGCGGACAGAAGATCTACGACGTGTTCGCAGAAGCCTCCTCGAACGTTGACCCCAACTTCACCTGGGGCCCGACGATGACCCAGACCTACACCGACGTCTCGGACGGGTTCGGCAAGGCCATCGGCGGCGACGGCACCCTCATGGATGCCCTCACCTCCGGCGAGGAAGCGACCGTCGAGTCCCTGAAGTCGCAGTCGATCCCGGTCAAGGAGTAGCAACCGGCCGCCCCGCGGCCAGCTCGACAGGCGGCCCCGCCCCGGGCCTCCCGCCTACCCGATCACCACCTCCGCCGCACCGGCGGGGGTGGTGATCTGTTTTGCCGGCAGGTCCGTGCCGAAACCTTCTCCCGCGGCCCTGCCCTATCGGGAGCACCTCCCCTAAACTGACATCTGTGGTGACGCGCCGCGATTTTCTTCTGGGGGCCGGCCAGTGTGCGCTGCTGTCAGCGGTTTTTGGATGCGGACCTCCGGGAGGAAGCGTGCAGAATCAGGAAAACCCGGCGCTGCTTTCGGCGCGGCCCAACCCGGATGCGCAGCACGACCGGACCATGAAGGGGGTCCACCCCCTGGGGCTTGAGCCGCGGCGTGATCCCCTCGTGTACGTGCCCGAAGGCCTGCAGGCCGACCGGCCCGCTCCGCTGCTTGTCGCCCTGCACGGCGCGGGGGGCGACGCCGCCGGCGGGCTCGCGCTGCTGCGCCGCATCGCGGACCAGTACAACATCGTGGTCCTCTCCCCCGCCTCCCGGGGCTCCACCTGGGATGCCATCCGGGAGACCTACGGGCCCGACGTCGATGTGATCAACCGGTCCCTTCAAGAGGTCTTCGACCTGGTCGCGATCGACCCGTCGATGGTGGGGATCGGCGGCTTTTCCGACGGCGCCTCCTACGCCCTGGGACTGGGCCTGGCCAACGGCGACCTGTTCCGGCGCATCGTGGCCTTCTCCCCCGGTTTCATCCCGCCGGCCCCGCGCAGCGGCGAACCGGCGATGTTCATTTCGCACGGCACGGGCGATACGGTGCTGCCGATCTCCTCGACGAGCCGCCGGGTCGTCCCCGCGCTCGAGCGGGAGGGATACGAGGTGGTGTACCGCGAGTTCGACGGACCCCACACCGTCCCGGCCAACATCGCCGAGGAAGCCGCCTCCTGGCTGAACTGGCACCAGCGCGTCTAGTGGGATCAGGGACGTCATCATGTTCTACTGCGGCAGGGAGGGGGAAGGCGATGGGCGGGGATCAGCGGCTCGAAGCTGTCGTTTCCGGTGAGGTGCAGGCGGTGGGCTTCCGCTACTGGACACGGCTCCAGGCGGAGCAGCTCGGCCTCGTCGGCACTGCGGTGAACCGCGACGACGGCTCCGTTGACATTGTCGCCGAAGGACCGGAACCGGCGCTCCAGGAACTGCTGCGCCGGCTGCGCTCCGGGAGCACCCCGGGCCGGGTGGCCGGCGTCGACGCGGTGGTCACCGCCCCCTCCGGCGGACTGACCGGGTTCCGCGGCTCCTGAGCCGGCGCCGGAAGGCGCTCACGGCCGCGCGGTGTCCTCCTCCACGAGAACGGCATTGAGCGCGACGGCCGTGCGGTAGGCGTCCCCGGCGGCGGACATCAGCTGGGCAGCGGGATCGGTGACATTACCCACCGCCCACACCCCCGGCACACTGGTGCGGCCCACCTCGTCGACGGCCACGCAGCCGTCACCGCGCAGCGTCCAGCCGAAGGCGTCGGTCAGCGCGGAGTCCACCCGCGCCTCCGGTTCGCAGAAGAGTCCCTCGCACTCGACTGCGGCCCCGGAGTCCAACTCCACCGAGACCAGTCCCTGCGTCCCGCCGGCCAGTGCCTTCACCTTCCCTTCGACGACCGGGACCCCGCGCTCCTTGAGCTGCAGCCGGTCCTCCTCGGTGAGCCCCTCGAGGGTGTGCGTGAAAAACGCTACGTGCGGCGACCACTGGCGCAGCAGGAGTGCCTGGTGCACCGAGGATCCGGTGGTCCCAAGGACGCCCAGCCGGCGGTCGCGGACCTCCCAGCCGTGGCAGTAGGGGCACTGAAACAACCCCCTGCCCCAGGCCTTCTCGGCGCCCTCGAGGTCGGGCAGGACATCCTGCAGTCCGGTGGCCGCGATCACGTGGCGGGCCTCCAGCGTCCGCCCGCACTCAAGCTCGACCAGCCAGCCGGTGTCCGTGCTCACCGCGGCCACTCCCGCGCCGTCAACCAGCTCCACGCCGTAGACGGCTGCCTCACGGCGGGCCATCGCCACGAGTTCGAGCGGCGGGGCACCGTCCCGGGTGAGGAACCCATGGGCGGCTTCGGCCGCGGCGTTGCGGGGACCGCGGGCGTTCACGACGGCGACACCGCGCCGCGCCCGGCCCAGGACAAGCGCGGCGCTCAACCCGGAGAGCCCGCCGCCGAGAATGACGACATCGTGCGAGGAGGTTGTAGGCATCCTCCATCTCTACCGGAGGGCCGGACAAAAGGCAGCGGGCTTATGCTCCTCCCGGCCCCCCGGAAATTCCGCTTGACTCACCCAGGGCAGCGGGCCGGTGCAGCGCCCGCACCAGGGAGAGGAAACGCGGGTTCCCGGCCAGTTCATCGAGCAGCACGGCCCGCCCCCCGGCGTCGGCCAGCGGGATGCGCCAGTTCGGGTATTCGTTGTTGGTTCCCGGCTGGTTCTGCGTGCGGCGTTCCCCGACAGCATCGGCGAGCGCCACGCCGAGCAGTGCCGACGGTGACTGCGCGATGAACGCGTGGAGCGCTTCGACGGTCTCCTGGACCGATGCCTCCCCGCGGGGCAGCAGTCCCCGCTCGCGGAGCAGCGCCAGGAAGCTCTCCTGGATGGCCGAATCCGCTGCGCGCTCCTCCTCGACGGGGCGGCTGAGCAGCCCGAGCGACTCGCGCAGCACGACGTGCTCGCCGACCAGGTAACCGGCCGACGGCGGGAGGTCATGGGTGGTCACGGTGGTGAGGCAGGCCCGGCGGTACTCCTCGGGGGGCCGCGGCCCGCTGATGGTCTGCTCGAACCACATAATGGAGGTGCCGAAAATGCCGCGCTCGGCGAGGTACTCCTGGACGCCGGGCTCGAACACCCCGAGGTCCTCGCCGACAACGAGCGCCCCCGCCCGCTCCGCCTCCAGGGCGAGGATCCCGATCAGGGCCTCATGGTCGTAGTACACGTAGGCTCCGCCGCCGGGTGCGGCGCCGGCCGGGATCCACCACAGGCGGAACAGGCCGAGGATGTGGTCAACCCGGATCCCGCCGGCATGCCGGAGGATATTGCGCAGCATGTCGCGGAACGCGGCATACCCGGATTCGGCCAGCCGCTCGGGGTGCCACGGCGGCTGGCTCCAGTCCTGCCCGTGCTGGTTGAACATGTCCGGCGGGGCCCCGACGCTGATCCCCTGGGCCAGCACGTCCCGCAGCGCCCACGCATCGGCGCCGCTGGGGTGCACCCCGACGGCGAGGTCGTGAACAATGCCAATCCCCATCCCCGCATCGGTGGCCTCCAGCTGGGCCTCCTGCAGTTGCTCATCGCACAGCCACTGGAGCCATTCGTGGAACTCCACTCGTGCCGCCAGCCGCTCCCGGGCCCGGCGGGCCGCCGGGGAACCCGGCCGGCCCGCGTCGTCCCACTCGGGCGCCCCGGGTTCCAGGGTCTCGGCCAGGGCGGACCAGAGCGCGAAGTCCTCGAGCCCCTGGCCCTGCGCGGCGCAGTAGTCTTCGAAGTCGGACTGCCGCTGGGCGGGCCGTTCCACCGCGAAGATCAGCTCGAGCGCGGTGAGCTTCGCCTCGAAGGACGCATCGCGGTCAAGCAGGTCGGTGGTGGTGTTCGCGTCGCGGAATCCGGCCGCGAGCCCGTCCACGATCCCGCGCGATTCCGCATCCAGCCGTGCGTACTCGGGGATGGCCTCGATGCGCAGGTACATCGGATGGAAGAACCGCCGGGTGGTCGGCAGGTAGGGCGAGGGTTCGACCGGCGGTGCGGGCTCGGCGGCGTGCAGCGGATTCACCAACACGAAGCCGGCGCCCTGTTCGGCAGCCACCCCGGCGAGCTGGCCCAGGTCCGCCAGGTCGCCGATCCCCCAGGAGGTCGAGGACCGAACGGAATACAGCTGCGCCATCAGGCCCCAGGTCCGTGAGTCAAGGAGCGCGGCGGTTCTCGACAGCCGGTCGGGGGTGACCACCAGCGTGCAGGTTCCGGTGCGTTCGCCGGCCCGGGCGTGGAGGGTGTGCCAGCCGAGCGGCAGCGAGTGCGGGAGGGCGGCGTTGACCCGCTCCAGGGGAACGCCGTCGAGGGTGCGGAAGGCTGCCGGGCCCCCGTCCACACTGGCGCTGTAGCGGAGCCCGTCCTCGGCGTCGACCCACACCTCGACGTCGGCACCGGCCGGGACGGTGAGGGGAACAGGCTCGACCGAGCCGGCACGGACGACGACGACCGGCGGCAGGAGCCTGCGCCAGGGCGCATCCTCGGCCTCGGCGAGCGAGGCGTCGACGGCCTCGGGGGTGTCGGCGGCAACGCCGAGCGCGGCAAGGACCGCCACGAGGGTTTCGGGCCGGACCTGCTGAAGCGACCCGTCCCAGCCCTGGAACGTGGCTCCCACCCGGTGCGCTTCGGCCAGCCGCTGGAGTGGGGTGGGTGAAGGCAGGGGGACCGTTTCGGATGGACTCATTGTCCCAATGTAGGCGGGCGGACCCGGACTGCTCCAGCCGACACAGGAGTTTCATCAGCCGACTTACCATTTTCGAATACACTTCCCTAGTGACACTTTCTGAGCTACGCAGCGACACCCGACTCAAGCGCGCCGTGACCGGGCGGCTCCTCTTCTTCTTCATCCTGGGCGACATCCTCGGCGCCGGCGTGTACGCGCTCGTGGGAGTGATTTCCAAGGAGGTGGGTGGGGCCCTGTGGGTGCCGCTGATGGCCGCACTGGGCCTTGCGCTGCTCACGGCAGGCTCCTATGCGGAGCTTGTGACCAAGTACCCCCGTGCCGGCGGAGCGGCCGTGTTCGCCGAGCGGGCTTTCCGCCGGCCGCTCATCTCCTACCTGGTCGGATTCTGCATGCTTGCGGCGGGGGTGACCAGCGCGGCCGGTCTTGCCCTGGCGTTCACGGGGGACTACCTCGCCGCCTTCGTGGATGTCCCGGCGGCGCCGGCCGCCCTCGTGTTCCTCGCACTTCTGGGGTTGCTGAACGCCCGCGGGATCCGGGAGTCGGTGAGGAGCAACCTCGTCATGACCGTGATTGAGGTGTCCGGACTCCTCCTGGTGATCGGCCTGGTGGCGTTCTACGTCCTGGCCGGCGGCGGCGACGTCTCCCGCGTGAACGAGTTCACCCCGGGCGTGAATCCGGCAGCAGCGGTGCTCGGGGCCTCGCTCATTGCGTACTACTCGTTCGTCGGGTTCGAGGTGTCGGCCAACGTTGCCGAGGAGGTGCGCGGGATCAGCCGAGTGTATCCCCGGGCACTCTTTGGCGCCCTGCTCACCGCCGGCGTCGTTTACCTCCTGATCGGCCTTGCGGCCTCCGCCGCCCTGCCGGCGAAGGACCTCGCAGGGTCCTCCTCTCCCCTGCTCGACGTCGTCGCCGCCACCGGTGCCGGCATCCCGCCATGGCTCTTCGGCCTCGTCGCGCTCGTCGCGGTCACCAACGGCGCGCTGCTCGCGCTCGTCATGGCCAGCCGCCTCACCTATGGAATGGCCGGACAGGGCCTGCTTCCTTCCGCGCTGGGACGGGTCCTGCCGAACCGGCGGACCCCTTGGGTCGCGATCCTGGTCACCACGGGCGCGGCCATGGCGCTTACGCTCACGGGAGATCTCGCCTCGCTTGCCGAGACGGTGGTGCTGCTGCTCCTGTTCGTCTTTCTCTCCACCAATATCGCCGTCCTGGTGCTCAAACGCGACCGGGTGGAGCACGGCCATTTCAGCATCCCGGCCGTCGTCCCCTACCTCGCCATCGGCTCCTGCCTCCTGCTGCTGAGCCAGCAGGACGGCGCGATCTGGCTGCGCGCAGCCATTCTGCTGGCGGTCGGGCTGGCGCTCTACGCCGCCGGGCGCTTCGTCCGGAACCGCCGCAGCCTCCCCGCCTGACCGATCGGGCAGCTGCGGCTGGAACGGGCACGAACCATGTCCCTACCCGGCGGTAACTTATCGGCCAGGGTCCTTGCTAAGTTACTGCCCAGTAGTTTACAAATGTAACTTGAATCACATCGGTTCACCGTGTACGTCACCGACCCACCTGGTTCGGGACGTGCATGGACTGCTCAATGACGAGCGCACCCGGCACACGATCCATCCGTCCGCGCCTCGTCATCGGCCTCCCCGATTCGAGAACGGACTTGTCGCACATGCTCAGATCCATCGCGCCCACCTCCCACCACCGCCTGCACGCGGTGGTGACGGTCTTCCTTTCCCTGCTCCTCGTGGCACTCCTCGCCTTCTTCGCCCTCTTCACCGGCAAGGTGGCGAACGGAGCCGGCCAGCTTTCCGAGGGGGCGGGGCGGGCCAACGACGGCTCGGCCGCACTCAGTGCCGGGGCGGCATCGGCGCGTGACGGATCGAAGAAACTGGCGGAGGGAACGGCATCCCTCGACAAGGGAACCGGCGAGCTCTCCAGCGGGCTGAAGAAGGCCGGAACCGGTGCCGCGTCCCTGTCGACCGGCGCCGCCGACCTCAACGAGGGCGCGGGCTCACTGAGCTCAGGCGCTGGCGCTGCGGCAACCGGAGCGGCCGAGCTGCAGGCCGGCACGGCCCGGCTGGCCGTCGGCGCGCAGAAGCTTGCCGACGGCACCGCCCAGGCGCAGGCCGGAGCGCAGCGGGCAGCCGACGGCGCCTCGCGGCTCGCCGCGGGGGCCGACCAGCTGGCGGCGGGCACCCGGAGCGCCCTCGACGGCTCCGCGGCCCTCGGCGCGGGGGTCTCCGACATTATGGCCGAGACCGAGCTATCCATCCCCGACTCCGCCCTGCTGGCCGAGGGTGCGGCCAAGACGGCGGCCGGAGCCGCGGCCCTGCGTGACGGCGCCGTCGAGCTCGACGCGGGGGTGGACCGGCTCAACGCCGGCACGGTTCAGGCCCGGGACGGATCGGCCCAGCTGGCCGCGGGCACCCATGACCTGGTGGCCTTCGCCGAGGCCAACCCACTCGTCCCCGTCGGTGCCCTGCTTGAGAAGCTGAAGGCACTCGATGCCGGCGCAGGCGGCCTCAACGCGGGCCTGGTCGAGCTCAGCGCCGGAAGCGGCAGCCTCGCCCTGGCCACCGAGCACAAGGTGGTCCCGGGCACCCAGGCCCTGGCCAACGGCACGGTCCTGGTTCACGAGGGCACCCTGAAGTCGCAGGCGAAGCTGAACCGCCTCTACACCGAGGGACTGACGCCGCTCAAGGCCGGAACGGACAAGCTCACGGCCGGCATGCAGCTGCTCGACGCCGGTTTCCAGGGATCGCCGGGCCAGCCCGGACTGCTTGGTGGAGCGGGCCAGCTCGCTGCGGGCACCACCGCACTCAACGGCGGCCTGATGCAGCTGAACGCCGGCTACCAGGGAACCGCCGTCGAACCCGGACTCCTCGCCGGGGCCGGCCGGCTCAACGAGGGTGCGGCCGCACTGAGCGGCGGCAACGCCCGCCTCGCCGAAGGCGCGCTGCGGCTCTCCGAGGGCTCGACCCGGCTTGCCTCGGGCACCAACAACCTCAAGGACGGCATGGGGAAGCTCACCGAGGGAGCCGCGCGCCTCGACACCGGCGCCGGCGACCTCAATGCGGGTGCGGCCCAACTGGCCGACGGCAACGCCAAACTCGCCGACGGCGCCGCCCAGCTCGCCGAGGGCAACGGGAAGCTCGCCGAGGGGACCGAGAGGATGTCCGCCTCCACCTCGGCGATGACTCCGGCGTCCGTCGCCACCTCCCCCGGGATCGTTGCCGTCGCGCTGCCGCTGCTGATCCTGGGCGCGCTGGTGGCCATGATGCTGGCCTCCCGCCCGCGCCGCCACTAGGCCGGCGGGGACAGCTTCCAACGCCCGGCGGGGAGGGGACGGCAAGCGCCCCCTCCCTGCCGATCGGCGTCCGGTGCCAACAGCTCCGAATGTCCGAAGTTCAGGCAGTCCGCACGTCGGGCAATCCAAGCCCGTGCCGGTCCGGTGCCGCCGCCGACAGGGCGGCGGCACCCCCGGCTCCGGGGCGGAAATCCCTTCCTCAGGCCGCCCAGGAATGGGGCGCCGGGCGCCGGCTCCCCGGCAGGGCGTTGTTCACCCTCCACTGGTGGATCCAGTCCGGGAGCACCAGGTCGGCCGGCGGGCGCCCGAACTCCTTGAGGATCTCCTCGTTCTCGACCGGCCCTCCGGCGGATACCAGCCGGGTTGCGATGAAGGCCCGGGCATAGATTTCGCCGTCCGCCACCATGCGCTGCTCGAAGTAGACGGCCCGGTCGTCAAGGCCGATGATCCTCGTCTCGATCGAGTACCGCTGTCCCAGCCGGAGCGACTTGCGGAAGCTGATGGTCTCCCCTGCCGCCACCGGACTCCAGCCCCTGTGCCGCATCCTTGACCAGACCCCGCTGCGGACCATGAGGTCGAAACGGCCGAGGTCCATGAGGGAGAAGTACATGCCGTTGTTGACATGCATGGCGATGTCGATGTCCGTGGGCAGGACACGCAGCGGAAGGGAGGACTCTCCCCAGACATCCAGGGCGGGCCGGCGGCGCGAGGTCAGGAGCAGGAGGAGGGTGCGCAGGAGTAGGTGCATCGGCTCATATTACTAGCCGGTAACATCGGGTGCCACTGCATGCGAGGGAGGATGAATGACACCGTCCCACATGCCGCCCTTCCAGCTTGGAGCGGCGATGACCGGCGGCGCGGTGGGACGGGTGGGGACCTAGCCGACCTCAGGGCCACAGCCGGTCGGTCCGCCAGGAATCCCCCGTGCGGGTGTAGCGAAGCCGGATGTGACGCCTCTCCGGGTCCGCCTGCCAGAACTCCACGGCTGCCGGTTCCACGGTGAACACCGCCCAGGTTTCCGATCCCAGCCCGGGCCGGGCCTCGAGCTGCTCCAGGTGCCTCCCGACGGCGGCCTCGACCTCACCGGGGGTCCCGAGCACCTGGCTCTGGCGTCCGGCAAGCACCAGCGCCCGTGCCGAGGGGTGCCGGCGCTGGAAGTCCTTATCGTTTTCCTCAGGGCCGGCGATGCGGACAGCCCCGCGCACCCGGACCTGCCGCCCCAGTTCGGGCCAGAAGAAGGTCAGCGCCGCGGACGGATTGGCGGCAAGCTGGCGGCCCTTGGGGCTGTCGGTGCTTGAGGCGACCGACCACCCCGACGCGTCCACGTCCTTGAGGATCACGATCCGCGCGTCCGGGAGCCCGTCCTCGCCGACGGTCGCAAGGTTGACGGCGTGCGGGGCAAGAATGCCCGACCGCAGGGCGGCCTCGAGCCACTCAAGGAAGAGCGGCAAGGGCGACGCCGGTGCCGACGCGGGCTCGAAGGACGGCATGTCCTGAGGGAAGACAGGGGCGGTGCGCAGGAGGTCGACAGCGGGGCTCGAGTCGGTCATGCGGCCAGCCTAGCGGCTCAGGCGGCACCCGCGGCAGGAGTTCATCGTGCGGACACCAGCGTGCCAATCCTTCCGTACCGTCGCTAGAGTCGAACCATGGCCCCGGAGGAGAACCAGTACGTCGGCGCGAGGGACGTGACCCGCTGGGGCACTCCGGCGGGCCGGTGGCTCGTGCGGATGATCTCACCGCTGGCGCGCTGGGTCGGACCGCACTGGGCCCTGTTGCTGATTCTGCTCATCGGCGGGGGCCTGGCCGCCGCCCTGACGGCGGCCTCCTCCGAGGTGTACGAGTCTGTTGTGGACTCCGATGGTGTGGCGGCCCTCGATCAGCCGGCCCTTGACCTCGCGCTGTCGCTGCGCGAACCCTGGCTCGATGGGCTCATCACCGGCTATACGCACATCGGCGGCCCGGTCGGCATGCCGGTCCTCACGGTGGCGGTTATGACGCTGCTGGCGCTGCGCCGCCGGTCCTGGACCCCGGTCATCATCATCGCCGCAGCGGCCTTCGGGTCGCTGTTGATGACCATCGCCGGCAAGGAGGCCGTGGGCCGGCTCCGGCCACCCCTGGACGCGGCGGTCCCACCCTTCGAAAGCTCCCCGTCCTTCCCCAGCGGACACTCCCTCAATGCCATCGTCATTGCCGGGGTGGTGGCCTACCTCCTCGTCCTGCGCCGCTCGCGGCGACGGCGGGCCCCCGTTCTGACCGTCGCTGCGGCAATCCTCTTCGCCGTCACCATGGGTCTGAGCCGGGTCTACCTTGGCCATCACTGGCTCACCGACGTCGTCGTTGCCTGGACCCTCGGCCTGGCCTGGCTTGCAGTGGTGATCACCATGCACCGGCTGCTGCTGACGGTGCGCCGCCGGCGGGCGCCGGCCGCGCCGTGACCGGCTCGGCCGGCTCCCTCTTTCCACGGGAGCGCACGGAAATTGCGCCCGGGGCGGTGCACGTCCCGGACTGGCTCACGCTCACGCAGCAGCAGGAACTCGTGGCAGCCTGCCGCGGCTGGGCGGCGGGTCCGGTCCCCATGCGCGCGGCACGGATGCCCACCGGCGGCGCAATGTCGGTGCGGACCGTGTGCCTGGGCTGGCACTGGCAGCCCTACCGGTACAGCCGGACAGCCGACGACGCCGGGGGCGGCCGGGTCGCCCCGTTCCCCGATGCCCTCGGCGCGCTGGGGCGGGCGGCGGTGGACGCCGCCTACGGCCCGGGCAGCGGGGACGCCTACTCCCCTGACGCCGCACTCGTTAACTTCTACGACGCCGCGGCGAAGATGGGAATGCACCAGGACAGGGATGAGCGCTCCGACGCTCCCGTGGTGTCCCTCAGCCTGGGCGACGAATGCGTCTTCCGTTTCGGCAACAGCGAGAACCGGAACCGGCCCTGGCAGGACCTGGTGCTCGCGTCGGGCGACCTGTTCGTCTTCGGCGGACCGTCACGGTTCGCCTACCACGGGGTGATGGGGACACGGGCCGGCACCGCCGATCCGCGCCTCGGCCTCACCGGTCGGCTGAATATCACGCTGCGCGCCACGGGGCTCCAGCGCCGCTGACGGCTCGGAGAAGAATCCTGCGCGGTCGCTGAGTTCCTGCCCAGTCGCTGAGCGGGCGCCGAGGAGTTACCGCCGGCCTTCCTGCGCCGCTGACTTGGCGGCAGAGATGACCTTGAAACGGCGGCGCTGCCGCGGTGGAAGCAGTGCGAGGTAGTGGGGGTTCGCCCGAAGGAATTCCTGGGCCTCGGGGCAGTACGGTGTGATGGCCAGACGGCGCCGGTGGGCGTTGAGCAGGACCGACTGCATGAGGAAGGGCTCAAGGCCCAGCTTGCGGAAACGCGGGTCGACCACCGCGTGCAGCAGCAGGACGTCGCCGCCCCTCATCTCATACTGGACGTAGCCGGCCATCACCCCGTTGCGGTAGAGCTCGAACCGGGAAAACAGCACATTGTCCCGGAAGACCTCCCGCATGCCTGCGGGCTCGGCCTGCGCCTCAACGGCGGATTCCCTCCGCTGCAGTTCCTCGACGAGCTCCTCGTACCGGTCCCGCGTCTCCATCGTGGGGTAATCGCACTCCAGGAGCTGGTAGATCCGGTTGCACAGCGCACGAAGCTGCCGCGTGGGGACTTCGGCAAGGTTGGCGGGGTACTCCGCATCGTCCACCTGGCGCGTGGCGCCGAGCGCGAGCCTGGAAATCCGCGGAAGCGACCCGGGGTCCGTGACAGCCGGACGGGTGCTGCCGGGGTGATCCAGTACTTGGGCGTTTTCATCCATGGTCTGCTCCACTGTGGCGGTTCCATGGCCTCCTGCTTGACCAGTCCGTGCAGTCTAGTGGAGAACCGGAAAAAGGGAAACCTCAGGGCACTGACGGTCATTTCACCGTTTCAGCGACCTTTACCGGGGGCACCGCCCGCCCCTCGGACCGACGTTGCGCAGGCTCCGATCCCCCGCGTAGTCTCTGGTGCCCAGCAGACGGCCCGGCACCAGCGAAGGCACTCTCATGCAGCCGAACACTCCCCCCGCCCTTCGACGGCGCATCCCCCGCACGGCCGACCTCGCCCCGCTCCTGCGGTTCCGCCGGCCGCAGTTCGGCACGGCCTCCCGGCTCCGCCGCGCCAACACCATCGAGGACCTGCGCGCACTCGCCAAGCGCCGCACCCCGACCGCACCGTTCGACTACACGGACGGAGCGGCGGAGGCGGAAATCTCCCTGGCCCGGGCCCGCGACACATTCCTTAACCTTGAGTTCCGGCCCTCCATCCTGCGCAATGTCGGAACGGTCAGCACGGCCACCCGGATCCTGGGCGGCACAGCCGCCCTGCCCTTCGGCATCGCGCCGACCGGTTTCACGCGCATGATGCAGTCCGAAGGCGAGTACGCCGGCTCCCGGGCCGCCGAAGCCGCGGGCATCCCCTACACGCTTTCCACCATGGGCACCGCTTCGATCGAGGACGTCGCAGCGGCCGCCCCCGCGGGGCGCAACTGGTTCCAGCTCTACCTGTGGACCGACCGGGACCGCTCCCTGGAACTGATCGACCGGGCGGCGGCCGCCGGCAATGACACTCTGATGGTCACTGTCGATACCGCCGTCGCGGGAGCACGCCTGCGCGATGTCAGGAACGGACTGACCATCCCGCCGGCACTGACTCTTCGAACCGTCGCCGACGCCTCCTACCGGCCGGGCTGGTGGTTCAACTTCCTCACCCACGAGCCGTTGTCCTTTGCCTCGCTGTCCCACTACCCGGGAACCGTCGCTGAGCTGATCAATTCGATGTTCGACCCGACCCTGACCTACGAAGACCTCGATTGGCTGCGCGGGGTATGGAAGGGAAACCTCGTGGTGAAGGGCATCCAGACTCTTGAGGACGCCCGCCGGGTGGTCGACCACGGTGCCGATGGCATCGTCCTGTCCAACCACGGCGGACGCCAGCTCGACCGGGCACCGGTCCCCCTCCAGCTGCTCCCGCAGGTGGCGGGCGAGCTGAAGGGCAGGACGGCCATCATTATTGACACCGGCATCATGAGCGGCGGCGACATCGTTGCCGCGCTTGCCCTCGGCGCAGACTTCACCCTGATTGGCAGGGCCTACCTCTACGGCCTGATGGCCGGGGGCCGCGCGGGAGTAGACCGGGCCATCGAGATCCTTGCCGCCCAGACCGTGCGCACGCTGCAGCTGCTCGGCGTGAACCGGGTTGAGGATCTTGGCCCCGAGCACGTGGTACTGCCGGCCGGAACCTCGCCCGGATGGGAAGGTCTCAATTCAATCTCGAACCTCCGAAACCGGGGAGGAGGCCGCTAGTATTCGGAGGGTGGCCCGTGGGGGTGCGGGCCACACCAAAAGTCTGGGGAGACACAATGCAGCGTGAACGGGTGCGGTATCCGTTGAGCTATCGGCGTGCCCGCACCGCACTCTTTGCGCTCGGGCTGTTCTGGCTGTGGCTGGGACTGGGCAGCGCGGACTTCATCGCAGGCCTTTCCGAATCCCCGGTCCATGCGTTCATCGCCATCTACGCCCTGGCGGTGGCCGCCCTGGTCTCGCTTCCGGCGGCGCTGCTGGCCGGCACGCGGATGCTGCTCACCCGGCCCCGGCGGGACGGCGAGGTTCTCCACCTTCCGGCGCGCGGCGAGGCCCCCGACACGGCCCCTGCCCACTGGTGGTACGGCTCCAGGGCCTCCTGACAGCAGGCCCCGCCCAAGACGTGGCCGCTAGCCTTCGCATTCGTTGCAGTAGGCCAGGCCGTTCTTCTCCAAGGCAATCTGGCTGCGGTGCCGGACCAGGAAGCAGGAGGCGCAGGTGAACTCGTCATCCTGCGGCGGAATCACCTGGATGAGGAGTTCCTCGCCGGAAAGATCCGCCCCCGGCAGATCGATTCCCTCCGCCGTGTCACCGTCCTCAATGTCAACGGAGGAGGACTGCGCGCTGCTTCCACGGTTCGCCTGAAGCGCTTCGAGGGACTCCGCTTCCTTGTCCTCGTCGTTATTGCGGGGTGCGTCGTAATCCGTTGCCATGGTGAAGCCGTTCTGATGGGGTGTCGAAGCTGGGAAGCCTGTTGCAGCAACCGAGTCTAACGGGAAATCGGGGCGGCTTTGACATGATGGGCGCTTTATGCCGGGAGCCTTGTCATATTCACGGAGAACAGGCCGCGCCAGTTCCGCGGGGCGCGCTGCCGGAGGGGCGGACAACGCCCTCCCGGGGGGCGAGCCGGGGACGGGCGCCCGCGGAATGGACGCCTCGGCCCCCTCACTACCAGATGGTCTAGCATTGCGCTATGGCACAGCAGCGTTCCAGACCTTCATCCGGCTACTGGTACGCCCCGGAGCCGGACCGGGAGCGGGGCTTGAATGTCCTCAACGCTCTCAGGGACTACCGCAGCGCGGAGACAGCGATGCGGCGGCGGACCCGGGAGTCCATGGGGATGAATGAAACCGACATGCTCGCCGTCCGGTTCCTCCTTCAGGCCGAGCAGGCCGGTGAGCGGATCGGCCCGAAGGACCTCGGAACAAAGCTTGGCATTTCCTCCGCCTCGACAACCACCCTCATCGACCGGCTCGTCGCCAGCGGGCACGCCCGCCGTGAGGACCACCCCACCGACCGCAGGGCCCTGGTGATCCGGCCGACGACGGGCTCCGACGCCGAAGTCCGAGCCACCCTGGGCGGAATGCACGCCCGCATGATGGCGGTGGCCGCCTCACTGAGTGACGGTGATGCCCGCGCGGTCATCGATTTCCTCACCAGGATGCGCGAGGTCCTCGATCAGGACGAGCACCAAATCCCTCCGGCCGGGACCAGTTCGGGCGCCGCGGAGGGCACCGGCCCCTCGGTCTGACCCGCCGCTGCACCGGAATCGGGCCCTGTCGCCGTCCGGCGCTGTGCCCGAAGCTAACAGCCGGCCGGGCCGGCGGAGCGCGTAGGCTTAATGAGGAGCCCGGCCGCTCCTCCCGGGGCGGGCGGCCGAATTCATCAGCAAGGGGGCATATGGAATCCGAGACGACCTACGACGTCGAACCGGGCGAAGGTTTCTACACCTGGCCCCGGCCGCTGCCGCCGTCGACGCTGCGGGTCCTCAAGAAGGGGTTGCTGCTGGTCGCCGCCCTGCTCACCGTCCATCAGTTCATCCCGGCAGGCAGCGCCGGCTCCCTGGTCAGCGAGGTCTTCACGATCGCACTCGTGATGTCCTGGCTGGCTCCACTGGGCCGGATGTACACCCGGCTGGCAGGTCGCCGCGGCGACCGTTCCGGTTAATCGGGAGAGTGCACCGCGTGCACTTGCCGGCATGGCCCGCGTCCCGGGACCGGCTCAGCCGGGATCGGCCACCACCAGCAAATCCCCCACCTGGCAGTCAAGGGCCTCGCACACCGCGGCCAGGGTCGAAAAACGGATTGCTCGAGCCCTGTCGTTCTTGAGGATCGAGAGGTTGACCAGGCTTACTCCGACCCGGCGGCTGAGCTCGGTCAGGGTCATCCCCCTGGCCTCGAGCAGTTCATCGAGGCGGCAATGGATGCGTTCCTCGGACTCGGCGGGCATCAGACCAGCCCGACGACGTCGTCCTGGAGCCGCCGGCCGCGGTGCACGATGGCCGCGAAGAGCGCCATCACCAGCCCGATGACCACCGGGGTGGGGCTGAACTCAAGGAAGAAGACGGTCCGGCTGTCCGCCCCGGGGAACAACCCCGAATACCCCACAAGCCGGTCCCTCCCGGCGGAGCCGAGCGCCTGGGCCAGCGTGCCGGCGACCGCCACGAGGATGCCCACCACGCCGATGGCCCCTTCTGCACCCCGCGTGAAGGTCCGTTCCGCCGCGATCCGCCGGCACAGGACCCACACCAGCACGCACACGGCCACCACGATCAGGGCCTGGAGCCCGGCCGAGACGGCGAGCAGCAGCCCCTCGGTGGCGGGCACCGACTCGAAGGCCACCTCGACACTGCTGTAGCGTGCCCCCCGCACTTCCTCAACGACGCCGTCGACGCTGGGGGCGGCAACATTCCGGAGGGGAAGGTCAAGGGTCACCGGCCCACGGAGGAGGGCGCGGATCTCCGAAACGGCGAGGGCCGTGGCCACCACCGCGACAACGGCCGCCACGACCATCAGGAACACTGCCTCGGCGCGGGACATGACCGGCGCAGAAGCCCGCTTCAGCCTGGATGGAGATCTTCCGCTTTTGGGTCCCATAGCGTCGTCCTTTATCGAGAATCGTTGTTAATGTTTTTCGATAACGTATCTCCACCCGCCGGGGTGGTCAAGAGCGGCGCTCCCGAACCGGCCCCGCTTCGGTCAGGGCTTGGCCAGGTACTCGTTGCGGACATCGATGAGCTTTTGAAGGTAGGCGGCAAGGAAGATCCGCTCGACCGCGCGCCCGAGGAGGCCGAGCGGCGCCGAGAACTCGATGCGGTCGATCATCACGGATCCGCCGTTTTCCCCGCGGAATTCGTGCTCGTGGCGGAAGCTGCGGAACGGTCCCCGGACCTGTTCGTCAACGAACCGGTGGGGCGGCTCCATCTCGGTGATGCGGCTGGTCATGGAAATGGGGAGGCCGAAGTGCCACGCCCGCCAGGTCACCTGCTCGCCAAGGGAGATCGTCCCGGAGGTCACCCCTGCCACCGCCCGCTCCCGGGAGTGCGCCATCGATTCCCGGTGGGCGTCGATGCTGCGGGACCGTTCAAACAGCTCCGGCACGGGCAGCGGGGAGCGGGTGGTGCGCTCGAAGTAGACGCTCATTCCCCGAGTATTGCATTCCATCCCGGCGCACCCTGGCGCACCCCGCGCCGGGATCCCCGACGGGTGACGACCGGTAGCGGCACGAGCAGCATCCCGGGTGCCACCACCCAGACGAAATGGCAAGGGCCCTCCAACAGCGAATACTTGGTGCGTTCCCTTGATCCTCCGGATAAGGTAAGGTCCGCAGGGCGGAGGCCCCTGCAGTCTGGGGAATATTCGGTGCGTAAGGCTGAGAGCTGGCTTAAATCGGCGGCGGGAGCGGTGGCGCTGAGCACGGTGATCCTCCTGGGATCACCTGGTGTGAGCGCGTACGCCGTCCAGGTGACTGCGGAAAAGGACGGACACGTCCCGCCCGGGCAGCAGAAGGGCCAGCAGGAGCCCCCGCCGGGTGAGCCGGAGCGGCCCACCGACCCAGGGCCGTCGGAGCCCAAGCCCCAACCGACCACGGCCCCTCCGCCCACCGTCCCGGTGGAACCGACGACTCCACCGCCGCCGGAAGTCCCCACGCCGGAGCCGACGCCCGAACCGACCCCCGAGCCGACGCCCGAACCGACGACGGAAGCGCCGCCCGCGCCCGCCCCGGTGGCCCCCC
>NZ_CADCTE010000088.1:0-309 GCF_902805515.1 uncultured Arthrobacter sp.
ACCTCATTCGTAGCCGGCCTTCTTCGAAACTTCGACCGCTATGTGGAGCAAGCTGACGGCGTGGATCTTGTCCGCGACGGCGTCGGCTACCGGCAGACCGCTGTATGGCTCACCGATGAGGAGTTTGGAAAGCTGGCCGAGAGTTTCCGGAACGCAATCCTCCCGTATGCGGACAATCCAGCCTCCCCGGAACGCACACGCCGCCTCATCACCAGCATCGTCATGCCCTCCGCATAGCCAACATTCTCCTTTTTGACAACGTTATCATTCTTGATAATGTTGGCGTCTCTGTATAGTTCGGAGTGGTCT
>NZ_CADCTE010000088.1:319-11203 GCF_902805515.1 uncultured Arthrobacter sp.
TGGTGGTTGTGCCCATCGCGTCAATCACCTCGATCGCCGTGACGGATGACCCTTTCGCGGCCGCCAAGGGAATCCGCTCGCCGGGGCTGGCCATTCCCCGCCTCTTCCGAGTAGGCACGTGGCGGTCCCGTGGACGCAAACTGCTGGTCGCTGCGAGAAACAACGAACGGGCCATCGTGCTGGGACTGCGCGGGGAAGCCTACTCCGGCCTGGTCGTCGGGACCGACACCGCACCTGAACTCGCAGTCGAGCTGCTCGCCGTCGCTCCCAACATCGAGCATTCTGAATCGGACGTCACGTTCGCCTCCGGTGACGTGGTTCTGGCCGGAACCTACACGCGGCCGGCCGGCCAAACCATGGCCCAGGTACTGCTGCTGCCCGGCTCCGGCGACATCAACCGCGACGCCGACCACCGCCGGTTCCCCCACGGGGCCAGCCGCCACCTCGCTCATGCCCTTGCTGCACGGGGCATCGCCTCGGTGCGGTACGACAAGCGCGGCGTCGGGCGTTCCTCCGGGTCCTACCTCCACGCTGGATTCGCCGAAAACCATGCCGATGCCTCAGCGGCACTTCAGTGGCTCCGTGGGTCAGCTCCGGCGAGCGGGCTGCCGATCTTCCTCATTGGGCACAGTGAAGGAGCAATGATCGCCGAACTCCTGGCCGCCGATAACGACCGGTTGGCCGGCGTCATCCTCCTGGCTTCCCCCGGAACCCTTGGTGCGGAAACCATGGAATGGCAGACCCATCAGTTGGCGCGGACTCTGCCACCGGTGGCAGGCGCCATCACGAAGCTGCTGCGCATCGATCTCGTCAAGCAGCAGCGGAAGTCCGTGGCAAAGCTCCGCTCCACCGACACGGATACACTGCGCGTTCAGGGCAGGACCATCAACGCGCGCTGGCAGCGTGACCTGCTTGCCTTCGACCCGGCAACGCTCCTCCCCCGCATTACGGCACCGGTTCTGGCGATCACCGGCGGGAAGGATCTTCAGGTGAATCCTGATGATTTGAAGATCATCGCGGAGTCCGTCAGCGGACCGGTCGAAACCCAGCGGCCCGCCGGTCTTACGCATCTGCTCCGGTCCGACCCCAAGCCTGCGAGCTTCGCCTCCTACCGGAAACTCCTCAAGCAGGATACGGACAAGCACCTGGTCGACACCCTGGGTGACTGGATTCTTGCCCGATCGACAACCAGAGTCTGACGCAACCGTAGCCCTTGCCGTTGCCGTCACCGGGTTGGTCACCGGGGGGTCCGGAACCGGGGATGCTCGTGGCTGACCACTCCCCTGCCGGCTGCCATTACATCGGCTGACGGGCTCGGTGAGGCTACGGGAGGGGCGTGCCC
Source organism: uncultured Arthrobacter sp. (assembly GCF_902805515.1). Lineage (GTDB taxonomy): Bacteria > Actinomycetota > Actinomycetes > Actinomycetales > Micrococcaceae > Arthrobacter_D. Next base: position 1,662 of record NZ_CADCTE010000088.1, read on the forward strand.
CGGGCCGCGGTCCACAGTGCATACCATTCACTGGTCGTCATCAGCTCAGCCTGCCGTGGAGCGTCCGCGGACGCCTTGATCCGCTGCGGGTTGGTGGATCCGATCACTGCCTCGATCCGGGCGGGGTGCCTCAGGAGCCACGCGAGGACGATTGCCTCGGCGCTGGTATTGCGCTCCTGGGCAAGCTGCCGCACGAGATCCGTAGCGTGCGCTTCGGCCGGCGTGTGCGTTTCCCGGGCCTGGGAGTACAGACCCTGTGCGAGGGCGCCCCAGGCCTGGAGCCGGGTGCCGTTACGCCGGCACCATTCAATCGTCCCGTGCGGGAAGTTGGTTCCCGCGCCGGTGGGATGGTTGACCAGCACGGAGCTTTCCACCCAGTCGCGCTTGGACAGGCTCATCTCGAGCTGATTCACGACGATCGGGATGTCCAGTTCGGTCTGCAGGTAGTCCATCTGCGCAGCCGACATGTTCGATACACCCAGCGCCTTGATTTTTCCCTCCTGCAGGAGGGAGTGAACCGCCGGCTTCAGCGTCCGAGGGTCGAGCAGCGGGTCAGGACGGTGGAGCAGCAGGACCTCGACGGAATCTACCCGCAGCCGCCGGAGGGATCCCTCGAGGGCGGCCAGGACATTCGCGGCGCTGAGGTCGTAGTAGCCGCCCCGGTCGCCGGCAGGCAGCACGATGCCGCATTTGGTCTGCACCGTCACGCCGTTCATCAGGGCGGGCTTCCTGCGCAGAACCTCGCCGAAGACGGCTTCGGATTTGCCGCGGCGGTAGATGTCTGCGTGATCAAACACCGTGATTCCGGCCTCCACCGCGGCCGTAATGGCTGACTCCGCCTGATCGATATCCGATTCCCCGTAAGGCTCATCCGTCCAGGTTCCGCCGAGGCCCATGGCGCCGAAGAGGAGCCTGCTGGTCTGGTGTGCTGCCTGCGTCGTCATGCGCGGATCCCTTCCCGGGGCGAGGCCGGTGCCCGTGCCGGACGGCGGGCAACTCAAAGGACCCAGTTTAGGCGCTGGAAACCCCTTGGTCCTTAGTGGCGGTGTGAAGCCGGGCGTCCGGCACGCCAGGCACCGGGGCGTGTTTCTGCTGATCGCCTCCTGCACCCGGACACACAGCAAGACCTTCCGCGGAAGAGTGTAGAGAGCGCCCCGGCCCGGCTCTTGGAGCCCCGGCCGATACCATGGTCGTGCGGCTCGAGCGGCGGGACGCAGACGGTTCGAATGGAACGGGGATGCATGGTTCAGTTGCTGTTTTCCTACGGAACGCTTCGGCTGCCCGCCGTCCAGCTCGCACATTTCGGCCGCCTCCTCACAGGCGCGGAGGACCGCCTGCCCCACCACCGGATCGAGTGGCTCCGCATCACCGACCCCGCGGTGGTCGCCACGAGCGGAACCGAGTCCCACCCCATCCTGCGCTACTCGGCGGCAGCAGCCGACTTCGTCGAAGGAACGGTGTTTGAGGTCTCCGACGAGGAACTCGCCGCGGCCGACCTCTATGAGGTGGGCGACTACGAGCGGGTCCTCCTGCGGCTCGAGTCCGGGCTCCATGCCTGGGTCTACGCCGCTGCGGCGGACCCCTTCGCTCCGCCGCCGGACGGGCGGGCCGCATCCTAGGGCATGCCCTCAGCCGGGGCCTTCCGTTCGTGAGAGGAACCCATCCGTTCTCGAGAGGAACCGGCCCTGCCGCCGGAAGTCGCGGGCCAGGAGGACGGCGCCCGTGAACAGCAGGGCGCACGCGGGGACCACCAGCCACCATCTTTCCAGCGTGCCGATGAAGTATCCATAGAAGGGCAAAATCAGGAGCCATGTGGCATGCACCTTCCGCATCTGCACGGCCGCCGCCCGGACCACGGCCAGATGCTCGAGGTCCGGCTCCTCCTTACCGGCGATCTGCCGTTTCACCCAGTCCTGGTCGGGCTTGTTGAGCGACAGCAACACGGACACAGTGCCGAGCTCCGCCTTTGGCTTCAGCCGCTTGGCGTTGTAGATGAGCCCCCCGGCCAGGCACCCGGTGGACGTCAGGATCACGCCGAACTCAAGGTGCGGCTGCCACGCCGTCTGTTCGTCCCCGAACAGCAGGTAGGAACCTCCAGAGCCCAGGGCCAGGAGGAGCACCGCGCCCACGGGAAAGTACCGGGTGTAGTAGGTCCGGAGCGCTTCCCCCATGCCGTTGTCCCGTACCCCGGATGCCCGCCGCGCCGCTGTCACCCAGCGGCTGGGTGGCTCCGTTCTCTTGTCATCGGTGCCCTCCATCAATCCCCCTGGTTCGCCGGACTCCCGCCGCCCAGTCTGGCACGGAGCGCTTCCTCTGCGGCGCGGGGGAAGGAAACTTCCGCGGCCGATGCCGAAGAGCAAGCAGGACGCCCCGGTGGACTCAGGGGCGGCCGGCCAGCCGGTCCCAGATGGAGGACTCGTCCTCGGTTGATCCGTGCCGACGCAGGGCACGCCGCAGCAGGAGCCGTCCGGTGGTCTCAAGGTGGCGTTCCATGGACGAGGCGGCGGCCTCGGCGTCGGCCGCCTCGAACGCTTCGACGATCGGAAGGTGGTCGATGAGGACCTCTTGGAGCGACCGGTCTGATTCCACCGTAGAGGCACCGGCCAGCCGGGTGGCATCCCGAAGGTTCGCCACGATCCTGCCGGCGCGGGCGTTGCCGTCAATATCAATCAGCAGGGCATGAAGTTCCTGGTCGTGCTCCTCAAAGGCCGGCTCGTCGCCACTGTGGGCCGCCGCCTCCATCGCTTCGTAGCGCCGTCGAAGTGCTGCACGCTCGTCGGCGCTCGCGTGGAGGGTGGCGCGCCGCACGGCGGGCACCTCGAGGGCTAGGCGGATCGAGAAGATCTCCGCGATGTCGTGGGGTGCGGGAGGGACGACCCGGAAACCGCGGTTGCGTTCGAAACGGACCATTCCGGTTTCCGCGAGCCTCAGCAGCGCCTCGCGGACGGGACTGCGGGAAATGCCCAGGTCCTCGGCCACCTGGTAAACGGAGTAGAGCCTGCCCGGCACGAGCACCCCGGCAAGCACGGCCTTGCGCAGCGTCACAATGGTGCGCTCCGCCAGGGATGCTGAGTGGGGGTCCAGGGCAGAAAGTCCGGGGGTCGGTGACATGAGAAGAGTCTAGGACGCCGCAGCCCTAACATGTAACATGCTACTCATGACCGTGCTTGCTCTCCCCCGTTCCTTGGCCTCCTCCCTGCGCAGCCGGGGCATCTCGGACGTCCGCGACGATGAGACCACGCGCTCCGCCTACTCGAGCGATGGGTCCCTGTACCGGGTGCGGCCGTCGGTTGTCGTCTTTCCACGGGACGCCGACGACGTCCTCGCCACCCTGGAGGTGTGCCGCGACCGCGGGGTGCCCGTCACCTCCCGCGGGGCCGGGACTTCGGTGGCCGGCAATGCCGTCGGCAGCGGCGTGGTCCTCGAGTTCAGCCGGTACATGAACCAGGTGCTCGACCTCGATCCGGAGACACGCACCGCCGTCGTGCAGCCCGGCGCCGTGCACGCCTCCCTGCAGCGCCGGGCGCTGGCGCAGGGACTGCGGTTCGGGCCGGACCCCTCGACCCACACCCGCTGCACCATCGGGGGCATGATCGGCAACAACGCGTGCGGCTCGCGCACCCTGGCCTACGGGCGCACCGTCGACAACGTGACGCACCTCGATGTCGTCACCGGCTCGGGCACCCGGCTGCGGCTCGGCCCGGACGGAACACCCTCGACGCCGGAGACCGACGCGCTCCGCGCCCTCGTGCAGGGCGAACTCGGCACGATCCGGACCGAACTCGGCCGGTTCGGACGCCAGGTCTCCGGCTACGCGCTCGAGCATCTGCTTCCCGAGCACCGGTTCGACCTGCGCCGCGCGCTGGTCGGCAGCGAAGGCACCCTGGCGGTCGTACTCGAAGCAGGAGTGCGCCTCGTCAGGGACGCGGCACACCGCACCATGGTGGTCCTCGGCTTCGCCGACATCGGCTCCGCGGGGGATGCGGTGTTGGACGTCATGGCCTTTCGCCCCACCGCCTGCGAAGGGCTGGACTCCCGCATCGTCGACGTCGTCCGCGCGCAGCAGGGTGACCATGCGGTCCCGGAACTCCCCGCGGGCGCCGCCTGGCTCTTCGTCGAAATCGCCGGAGAAGACCCCCTGGAGGTTGCAGACCGCGCCCGGCGCCTCAGCGCGGCAGCGGCCCTCTCGGCCCGGGTGGTCACGGATCCCGCCGACGCGGCGGCCCTGTGGAAGATCCGCGAGGACGGGGCGGGTCTTGCGGGCCGCTCCCCCGCGAACATGCCCGCCCATTCCGGCTGGGAGGACTCGGCGGTGCCCCCGGAGCGCCTCGGGGACTACCTTCGCGACTTCGACGCCCTGCTCCTCGAACACCACCTCATGGGTTTTCCGTACGGGCACTTCGGGGACGGCTGCGTCCATATCCGCCTTGACGTTCCGTTCGACCGCACCGACGGCACCGCCCTCTTCCGCAGTTTCATGACCGCCGCCGCCGAGCTGGTGGCCCGCTACGGCGGGTCCCTCTCGGGTGAGCACGGTGACGGGCGCGCCCGCAGCGAACTGCTGCCCTACATGTACTCCCCCGCCGCCATCGAGCTCTTCGGGAAGGTCAAGGCGGTGCTCGACCCCGACAACCTGCTCAACCCGGGCGTCATCGTCGATCCCCGGCCGCTCGACGCCGACATCCGGGTCGCCGAGGCCACACCGCTGCGCTCCAACCTCGGCTTCAACTATCTTCACGACGGCGGCGATTTCAGCCAGGCAGTCCACCGCTGCACCGGCGTAGGCAAGTGCCGGGCGGAGAACACCGACGGCACCGGCGTGATGTGCCCGTCCTACCTCGCGACCCGGGAGGAGAAGGACTCGACCCGCGGGCGCGCCCGGGTCCTCCAGGAAATGATCAACAAGGGAGGCGCCGGCTGGCGCTCCCCCGAGGTCCACGACGCCCTTGACCTGTGCCTGTCCTGCAAGGGATGCGCCTCGGACTGCCCGACCGGCGTCGACATGGCCGCGTACAAGGCCGAAATGCTTCACCAAAGCTACCGGGGACGGCTCCGCCCGGCCTCCCATTACTCACTGGGCTGGCTGCCCCGCTGGGCGCGCCTTGCCTCCCTCGCCCCCGGCCTGATCAACGCCCTCACCCGACTGCCGGGCATCGGCCGGACCGGGCTGCGCCTGGCCGGCGTGGATCCCCGGCGCGCCATCCCCGCCTTCGCATCCCAGACCTTCTCCTCCTGGTTCCGCGCCCGGCCGGCGTCCGCTTCCGGGTCCGGGCTGCTGCCTGGCGGAAGGGACCGGAAGGAGCAGGCGTCCGCACCGCGGCCCCTGGTGCTGCTGTGGGCGGATTCCTTCACCAACTACTTCACGCCCGAAGTGGGCCAGGCTGCCGTGCGGGTCCTGGAGAAGGCAGGCTTCGAGGTCCGGATTCCGGATAAGGCCCTGTGCTGCGGGCTCACCTGGATCTCCACCGGCCAGCTGGATGGGGCACGCCGGATCTTAGGCGATACGGTCGCCGAACTCGGGCGATTCGCCGACGCCGGGATTCCCATCGTCGGGCTTGAACCCTCCTGCACCGGGGTGCTCCGCTCGGACGCCCTCGAGCTCCTCGGCGAGGACACCGCCGGCGCCGTCGCCAAGGCCACCCACACCCTGGCCGAACTGCTGGCGACGGTCCCCGGCTGGACGCCGCCCCCGATGGAGGGCACGTCCGTCGTGGCTCAGCCGCACTGCCACCACCACGCGGTCATGGGATGGAGTCCGGATGCGCAGCTGCTTCGGCGCGCGGGCGCCCAAGTGAAGGAGCTGGGCGGGTGCTGTGGCCTTGCGGGCAATTTTGGAGTGGAGCGCGGCCACTACGAGGTGTCGGTCGCGGTGGCCGAACAGCAACTGCTCCCCGCCGTCCGCTCCGCTGACGCCGAGACCGTCATCCTCGCCGATGGATACTCGTGCCGCACCCAGCTGACCGACCTCAGCGACCGGCAGGGCATTCACCTGGCGCAGCTTCTCGACGGTGCGACGCCCGACAGCTGACGGGCGCAGGGGTCCACGATCCCGCCACCACGGGGCTCGAAGCGTTGCAATATTCGCAACGCTGAATTGCGTTTATAGCAACACCCCTCCATAGTGAAGCTCATGACTGAGACGCAGGACACATCGGCGGCCAAGATGGTGGCTGTCCTTGAGGCACTGGCGCAGTCCGGTAGTCCAGCGCAGGCCGGTGCCGTCGACCAGCCCGGAGCCGGAGAACCGTTCGGGCTCACCGTGGCCGAACTCTCCCGGGTCCTGGGACGGGAAAAGTCGATCGTGTCCCGCCAGCTCAAGCCGCTCGTCGAACTCGGGCTAGTGGAACGCGGCGACGACGGCAGGCACCGCCTGGGCTGGCGGCTGTTCGCGGTGGCCGCCCAGGCCGGGGATCAGCGCCTGCTCCTGCTAGCCCCGCCGGTCCTGCGAGAGCTGACGCGTCTGCTGCGCGAGTGCGTACACCTGAGCATCCGGCGAAACACCGAAGTGCTCACCATCCTGTCCGAACGTCCCCACCGGGCCGTCGAGGCCGCCGGCTGGGTCGGCAGGACCGCCCCAATCTCCTGCACCTCTTCCGGCCGCGCCCTGCTGTTCGATCACCGGCCGGAGGAAATCCGCGAACTGCTGGGGGACAACTTCTTGCGCGGCGCGGGCCCGAATGCGCCCACCAGCGTTGAGGAATTGGGCGACCGGGTGACCGCCGCCCGCACGAGGGGGTACGCGCTGGCGATTAACGAATTCGACGAGGACCTCACGGCGGTTGCCGCGCCCGTGCGCGACGTGCACGGCCGCATCGTCGCGGCCCTCAACGTCTCCGCCCCCTCCTACCGGCTCAGGGACAGCGCCGATGCCGCCGGGCGCCACGTCAGCCGGGCCGCCGCCTACCTCAGCCGCGCCCTGTCCGCCCCGCCCGCGACACATCCGACCGGGCCACAGCAGCCGGAAAGGACTTTCCCCATGCCTGAAACAGGCTCCGCCCCCGATCCAGAAGGACCCCATGGGATTTCTCGACTACGTCGCTAAGAACGCGGAGCGGATCCTGTTCCTGCTGCTGCAGCACGTGCAGGTCGTGCTGTTGTCGGTGGCTCTGGCCACCCTGGTCGCCCTGATCATCGCCCTGGGCACCGAGCGGCTGCCTCGGATCCGCAGGGCCGCCCTGTCGGTCACCGGCACCATCCTCACCATTCCCTCGTTCGCCCTGTTCGGCCTGATGATTCCGCTGTTCGGACTCGGGGTCCTGCCCACGGTGCTGGCCCTCACCGTCTACGCGGTCTTCCCCATCCTCCGCAATACGGTCACCGGGCTGGCGGGTGTCGACGCCGGCGTCGTCGACGCGGCCCGCGGCATGGGGATGGGCTCCCGGCGCCGGCTGCTGACGGTGCGCCTGCCGCTGGCCTGGCCCATCATCCTCAACGGGGTGCGCGTGGCGACGATCATGGTGGTCGCGATCGCCGCCATCGGTGCGGCGGTGCGCGGACCGGGCCTTGGCGAACTGATCTTCCGGGGCCTTTCCCGCATCGGCGGCGCGAACGCCCTCTACGAGGCGCTGAGCGGCGTGATCGCCATCGCCGTCGTCGCGGCCCTGCTCGACCTCCTGTTCATCCTCTTTGGAAAACTCACTACACCCCGAGGCCTCAATGTCTGATCCCAGCACAGCCCCAGCCCCCGCCGCGGAGGCAATGATCCAGCTCATCGGCGTCACCAAGCGCTACATCGGCACCGACACGGACGCCGTCGCGCCGTTGACCATGGACATCCGCCGCGGTGAATTCGTCGTCCTCGTCGGCCCCTCGGGCTGCGGCAAGACGACGACACTGCGGATGATCAACCGGCTCGTCGAACCGACCGGAGGCCAGATCTGGATTGACGGGCGGGACGTCACGCACTCCGACGCCGATGAACTCCGCCGGCATATCGGCTATGTGATCCAGCAGGTCGGCCTGCTCCCCCACATGTCCATCGGGCAGAACGTCGCTCTGGTGCCCCGGATGCTTGGCTGGGACAAGGGCCGGATCGCCGGGCGCGTCGATGAACTCCTCGAACTCGTCGGACTCGAACCGTCCCGCTACCGGGACCGGTATCCCAAACAGCTCTCCGGCGGCCAGCAGCAGCGGGTCGGCGTGGCCCGGGCCCTCGCGGCGGACCCGCCCGTAATGCTGATGGACGAACCGTTCGGCGCAATCGACCCCATCACCAGGGACCGGCTGCAGGAGGAGTTCCTCCAGCTTCAGCAGCGCATCCGCAAGACCATCGTCTTCGTCACCCACGACATCGACGAGGCACTCCGGCTGGGGGACCGCATCGCCATCTTTGCCGAAGGTTCGCGGCTGGCCCAGTTCGCCACACCGCTCGAGATCCTCACCAACCCGGCCGATGACTTTGTCCGCTCCTTCATCGGTCAGGGCGCGGCCACCCGCCGCCTTTCCCTGTTGAAGGTCGGCGAGCTGCAGGAGCGGCGCGCCGCCTCACCGGCGTCCGCCGAGCTCACCGTCTCCCCCGGCGAGAGCGTCGCCGCGGTGCTGGAGCAGATGCTCAGCCAGGGCGCCGGCACCGTCAACGTCGCCGGCGGCGGCCAGCTGTCGGTATCCGACATGCTCTTCGCCGCCTCGCAGGATACGAAAGCGGCCTCCCGGTGAGCACGCTGACCGTCCCGCGGCGGGACACGAGCTTCCCGGAGGAGCCGGCCGAGCGGATCTCCTGGATCCTGCCGGCCCTCGCGGTGGCCCTGGTGGTGGGCACCCTCGCCTACATCAGCACGGCCGAACTCGACTCGATCGAGGCCCGGGCCCTGACCCCGGAGATCCTGCTCCGTAAACTCTCCGAGCACGTCGTGCTGGTCGCAGTGTCCACGGCGATCGTCATCGCCCTCGGGGTTCCCGCGGGCATCGCCCTCAGCCGGCCGTGGGCCCGGCACCTGCGCGGGCCCGTCCTCGCCGTCGCCAACGCCGGCCAGGCCATCCCCTCGATCGGGATCCTGGTGCTGCTGGCCCTGGTCTACGGGGTCGGGTTCTCCATGGCGGTCGTTGCCCTGGTGCTCTACGCACTGCTTCCGATCCTGAGGAACACCCTGGTGGGCCTGCAGCAGGTCGACCGGTTCGTCGTCGATGCGGCGCGGGGCATGGGGATGAGCGCCCGGCGCATCCTGTTCGCCGTCGAGCTTCCACTGGCCGTTCCCGTCATGCTCGCCGGCATCCGGATCTCCCTGATCCTGAACGTCGGGGTCGCCACCCTTGCCACCTACACCAACGCCGGCGGCCTCGGCGACCTGATCGAGCGGGGCATCGTGCTGTACCGCATGCCCATCCTGGTCGCCGGCTGCCTGCTCACCATCGCCCTCGCCCTCATGGTGGACTGGCTCGCCGGTCTCGCCGAGCGGCGCCTGCGCCCCAAAGGTCTGTGAATTGATCCCGTCAACGAAAGGCACATCCATGTCCGCTCGCACCAGGCTCGCCGTCGGAGTCATCACCGGAACCGCCCTCCTCTCGGGCTGTTCCCTCGGGGATGCGCCCCCCAGCAACGTCTC